>CAZRDR010000001.1:0-26720 GCA_964598995.1 uncultured Gammaproteobacteria bacterium
AGTAATCGTCTGAAGTTATTGACTCGCTCCTTGGACACGACCTTATTACCTCGGATGTGCTGCGCGCGAGACGAGACTTCCTAAATATGGCTCGATGAGACCACTAACAAAAGCAAAAACAGTGACGATAAAGTAAGAGAAAAGTCTAGGATGTAAAATGACATTTGATGCACTTAATGAGTACGAAATGCCGGTGATGATAAGGCCGAACATGACAAGTTTTAATTCCCCAAAACGAGTTAGTAATTTCTGCGCGAATACACCCTGAGTCATAATATCAACAAGTCCAACGACGAGAAACATCATGCCGATATTACTCGGATTCCAATGCAAAATGTCTTTAGAGAATACTCCGCCGATTCCCTGGAGTTCTGCAAAAGGCATGAAATAGAAGAAGCCTAGAAAGAGAAGAGTTCGGATCGTCAGATTTGAGAGTACACTTAATAATTGACCGAAAGGGTTGAGGTGATGCAGTGAAAAGTCACTCATCCTATGCTCTTTAGATAGACTCTCAGGTAAGACGAAGTACCCAAATGCAGCATTAAGTAGAGTCACAGCAGCAGCGACATAGAAAGGTGTCGCAAGGCTAATCTGTGACAGCAATCCACCGATACTTGGTCCAAGCATAAAGCCTACGCCGACAGTCGCACCGATAAAGCCGAACATTTTGCTTCGTTCTTCGGGCTTAGTGACATCAGCGATATAAGCGAACATTGTGCTGATATCGCCGCCCGTTAAGCCGTCTATAATTCTGCCTAAAAAGAGGATAGTCAGTGAACCTCCAAGGCCGAAGAGTACGTAGCCAATGGCAGAACCGATGAGACAGAAGAGTAGAATTGGGCGTCTGCCGTATTTATCACTGAGTGCTCCTAAACCTGGTGCAGCGAAGAATTGGCAGAATGAGTAAATAGAGGTGAGAAGTCCGACGTTAAAAGCAATTGATTGCTCACTCGCTCCAGGCATATATTTCTGCACAATAAATGGGATGACCGGGATGATGATACCGATACCGATCACTGCTAAGAACGCAGAAAATGTTATGAAAAGGAAGGCTTTATTAGCCAGAAGATCTTTCATGGGTCTGATCATTGTAGAGGTTGGTAAGAAAACGTGCAAGGATTAGAGCTTTTTGATTTGATCGATGTCCCGAGGCTGGTAACCTAATTTTTCATAAAGTTTTTTAGCTGCATCATTGGGGACAAAGACTTCAATTTTCATGACATCACAACCTCTACTTAGGACATACTCTTCTGCTTTATGGACGAGTGTCGTCCCGAGACCTTTTTGGCGGTGAAGGGGTGAAATGTAGAGATTGGTCAGGCGGCCGATATTTGATGGATTTGTACCGAGGAGATCCTCTGGGGTCTGACGGTAGATCGTAGTAGTAACAAACCCAGCAATCTCTTCTCCAGCAACTGCGAGGAGGAATAGTCCTTCCAGCTCAGTTGTTTGTTGTAATATCTTTTTGAGCTCTGCCTCGCCATAGCCAGGCTGGATGCGTAGCCTTCTCATAGGATCGATATGCACTAAGTACATATGAAATTCCTCAAGGAGTGAGACCATCTGAGAATGGTATGCCTCTGAATAGTTAACGAAAGCAATTTGCTCGTTCATGAGCTGAGTATAGCATGGATCGGGTTGGCGGGTGTGGACGATGTCCACACCCGCCTCTCCTTGCGAATTCTTAGCGATGGCGTGTGCGAGCACGAATGGTGTAGCGGAGTTTGTCTTCCAGCGCCTTGACGTTGCCGCCTTCGGCTTGGAAGTTGTTTTTGGCTTGAGCGTACCGTGACGAGATCTCTTCGACGGTGGTGCCCTGGAGAATCCAGTTCACCAGTTCCGTCGACCAGCGGATGTAGTCGATACGGCGCAGGGACTCCAGGTGTACCTGCTGATGCGCGAGTGATGCCTCGATCGTCTGCCGGTTCGCCTCTCGCATCTGGGTGATGAGATGCTCAGCGAATTCCTCGTCGGTCATCTCTGGATGGAGTTGTGCGAGCAGTTCCGGACTGAACTTTTTGCGTCCGAAAAGCGGTATGGCTTTACCCTCCGCGCATTACTGCGCATACGTGCTGTTAGCGATTGCTCCTACTTAGGTGGCTCACTATTCCCAATGAGGAACACTAAGCCACCTAGTAGATTTAAGGTGCAAGGATGTAACACTTTTACAAATCTCTGCTAGATAAAAGTATCTAGGGTAAATTTGAAAAGTATGTGAATTATAGATAAAAAAGCATGATGATTCAACCTATAGTTTACTTGTTGAGAAATTTGGGGATAGTAAGTATTCCCAGACCGACGAGCAGGAAAATAGTAAGTTTGCCTAAGAAATTTACGAGGGTATAACGTTTATAGCTAAAACCTAGATAGCCTGCCAGGAGGCCATTAACGTCAAGTGGCAGGGGAATGACAGCTAGGAGATAGACTGCAACAAGACCATATCGCTTCATTACGTTTTTGAGCTTCTCTACCACTGCATTTCCTGAGAACATCGAATTACTCGCATAGCCGATGAAATAATTGATGCTGGTATTTACGATATTTCCTAAAGCTGATGCGAAAATAACGCCATAGAGATTGAATTTTTGGACGATAATCGGCATCACAAGAAGCCCTGAGGAGATCATGTTAAACACGGCAATTCCTGGATAACTGAATTTAAGAAATAAATTAGGTGAAACGGATATGAAGTAGGTGAGGATGATGAAAAGGATTCCTAAGATTTTATAAAAAGTCTGGAATTTTTTTGAGGAGATGAACTTTTTTGCAGTCTGTTTCATCTATTCATAGTAGGGGGTTATTGTAAAAATTGAGTTATAGAGAGAGGGCGGGCCGCGTGTGCGGCCCGCCCAGACCCTCTGAGCGAAGTAGGCGCTACGGAGAGCGCTGGAGGCAGCGGATGTTGAGATCGAGCTCGTGTTCGTGAGCGAGGTCTGTTACTCGCTCGAAGAGTTCGATGGTTTCGGTACTGACCCAGTCGCCATTTACGAGGCGAGGGAGCCAGGTAGCGAGCGTCTCGTCAGCTCTGGCAGTCTCGATGGCGACGAAGTGTCTGAGCGAACTATGACCGGCGAAAATGACCTTCTCCGGTGCGTTTTTTATGCTGATCAGGCCGTCCTCGTCGATCAGGATCTCTACCGTGTGACCCGTAAAACCGAGGACTCCATGCCAGGCGCTCTCCTCCCAACCGGGGGCGAAGACTTCGAGTAGATCGTCCCGTTCGCTGACGGTCACGAAACCGAGTACTTCAAGCGCCGGTTTGGCGTCACCTGAGGCAAGAGCGCCGTTGATTGAGCGCAAACGGCGTCCGATCGTGACGGGACGAACCCCATCCTCAACTGCGTGGTACCGAGTTGCCACCTTGTCCTCCTTCAGCGTGCCTACAACCTGTAGACAACAGTTTAATTATCCGTGAATGGGATAGCCAAGCTGTTGCCTACAGAAAAAATTCTCAAAGGGCTACAGTGCTTTTACTCATAATAAGACAGCTAAAAGAGTCTTTTATGGGTAATAAGCAGGAGTATTATAGCTGTTTTTCGTAGGAATAAAAAATATAGGACATAATTATCTAGGCGGGCTCTACTTTTTTAGAAAGCTTGAGTTTGGTAGTAAATCTTTATACAATAGTAAGGATGTTAGAAGGCTTTAAAAAGTTCATACTGAGAGGAAATGTCGTTGATTTGGCTGTCGGCATCGTCGTTGGAGCAGCCTTTAATTCAGTTATTCAGGAGTTCGTGAAGGGTGTCTTTACGCCATTTATCGGCATCATCGGCGGTATACCGGATTTTTCCCATCTTGCTTGGAAAGTAGGGAAATCAACAATCCTTTTTGGCGACTTTCTCAATGCTCTTATCTCATTTCTTATTGTTGCAACAGCTATATATTTCTTCGTAGTAGTACCGATGAACAAGCTCAAAGATCTCGCTAATAAGGGCAAACATACTGATCCAACGACCAAGATGTGTCCATTCTGCGTCTCTGAGATCTCGGTTAAAGCGATTCGCTGTCCTGAATGTACTTCGAAATTAGAAGAAGAAAAGAAATAATTAAAGTGAAAATTCAGCGTCTGCTCATCTCAATACTTCTTCCTTTTTTAGCGGGAGGAATTGGTTCGGTTTTTACATTTGACGCAATACCTACCTGGTACGCCACTCTCAATAAGCCGTTTTTCAATCCACCTAACTTCGTCTTCGGCCCAGTTTGGACGACACTTTACCTGTTGCAAGGTATAAGTCTGTATCTTTTTTGGCAGAGTAAGAAAAAGGGGAGTAAGGAAAAAGGATTTAAGGTCTTCATTGCTCAAGTCATCCTCAATGCGCTTTGGTCGATTATTTTCTTTGGGATGAAGTTACCGCCAGTAGCACTCGCTGAGATAGTACTCCTGTGGATAGTTATTTTTATGACAATTCAGGAGTTTAGAAAGTTTGATAAAACCGCAAGTTATCTCCTCTGGCCATATTTGGCGTGGGTGAGTTTTGCCACACTTCTTAACCTCTTTATCGTTATCCTCAATTAACGAAAAGGCGCCGAGGAAGATCCGTCGGCGCCAGTTCGCAGCATGTCGTGTCGGTTAGTTGTAGGAGAGGAAGCCGTGGCTTTGTGCCTCAGCGATGAGGCGATCGAGCTCGTAGGATGGCTGGACCTCATCGTTCTTTACGTAGTTGACCTGGGTCGTGATCGGAGTCCGTTGGCGAAGAAGCCGAACTTCCTGGAGGAACGTGACGAACGATTTGGCCCGCGCGGCTGTCTCTCCCTCGGAATCTCCGACTCGGAAGTCAGAGAGTTTGAAGGTGAAGACGATGCGGATGTTGTGTTCTGTGGTGGTGACGAACTCACCCCAGATCCGCACGTAGCCCTGGAGTTCCTTCGGGACCTCCTTCATCGAACAGCGAATCTCCTTGCAGGAATTCCGCAGGACGATGTCGATCAGCTCGTCGACGCTCTCGACGTGGCGGTTAGAGACGTCTTCGAAGTACGATGAGAAGAACTCGCCAAGATCTTTGGCCAGTCCTGCGAGCCACTCTCGAAGTTTCATTTCCCCCCTCCTTGGGTGGTGAACCCACACACGGCGTGTGAGCAGCAGGCTGTCTATAAAAATTATATGCAGCCTGCTGCTCACAGTTAACTAACCTAACTGAAATGTGCGAACAAAATAACTTCACTGCGATAGTTCAATCAGCAAAATGAATGACTATCAAAATGAAGTGGGGAGAGTATAGCAAAA
This sequence comes from uncultured Gammaproteobacteria bacterium, assembly GCA_964598995.1. Lineage (GTDB taxonomy): Bacteria > Patescibacteriota > Microgenomatia > Levybacterales > UBA12049 > JACROF01. The sequence goes on from CAZRDR010000001.1 coordinate 5,225, forward strand.
ACAAGCTTATAGTGAAATACGAATTCGTATGTAGTAATCCCACATATTTCTTACAAACTTTTCACGACATATATATGTATAGTCTGTACCATTTCGTTATGGTTTTTAAAGATCGATTTGAAGCAGGACGAAAAATAGCAGATATTCTTTATCCTGCGTATCAGTATCAAAAAGTGCGAGTACTTGCGCTGCCTAATGGCGGAGTGCCTGTCGGGTATGAGGTAGCAAAACGATTTGGTGTGCCGCTAGAAGTTCTTGTGTCACAAAAATTAACTGCGCCTGATAACCCAGGCTTTGCGGTCGGTGCCATCTCAGAAGAAGGCGTAGTCGTCATCAATGAGCCGACGGCCAATCTTTTCCAATTTACCGAAAAAGATCTATGGGAATGTGTTCAGCAAGGTAAAAAAGAGGTGGAAAAAAGTGTCGAGCTTTTCCGGCAAGGGATGGCGCTTCGCGATCTTGAGCGAAATATCATCATAGTCGTGGATGATGGTCTGGCGACAGGTACGACAGCTCAAGCAGCACTTGAGGTGGTCGAGCATCACAACCCGCCATTTCTTATTTTTGCTGCTCCTATCTGTGAAGTTGATACCTCAACACGTGTCGGAAAAAGCGTGGACGATATTATCTGTCTTAATAACTCAGACGAATTACAAGCGGTGAGTATCTGGTATGAGGACTATGATGAGGTAAGTGACGAACAAGTACTATCTCTTATTCATAAGAGCTTTGACAACGCACGAGAGAATACACCTTTCAACTCCTCTTTCTAATTGTATTTCAATTTTCATTAGCAGTATTAGCTTCATTTTATTTATCATTCAATCATTACTGCTCTGCTTGCATTTTATCCAATAGGGTGATACTATAGCCACAGATTTGTACGAACGTACAACAAAGCAGAGTTAAAAAGAGAATACAGGTTGGTATCCAGATTTACAAAAAGTCCTTACGTCTGGATGAGCGGAAGAAATTTGCCTTTCGTATAATTTCTACCCTCGAAATTTAATAAAGTAATCATATGTGGACTGCCCATCCCGAAAACACTTTTGGGATCCACCAACCCCTAACACAACATTTTATATAAGACGCGCTACGTCGTGTCCTGCTCTGCAAATAATTTTGCATATCTATGTATCACCAACTAAGAAAGGAGGTGAAAGACAAATGAGTAATAACGGAATAGTAACAATTCATGGAAAAGAGTATATGACTGTCGCTCGTCGTATCGAGTTAGCACACGAGGGTAAAGTGCTGGAGAGTGTAGAGACTGATGTTCTTAATCACTCGCCAATTGTGGTTCGTGCTCGAGTCACGATCAGCGGTAAAGTCTTCACAGGTATTAGTGCAGTCGATCCTGCAAACGCCCGAACTATCGAGAAAGAAAATCCATACGAAGTAGCTGAGACATCAGCCGTTGGACGTGCGTTAGGGTTTGCTGGATTTGGCGTCATCGAATCAGTCGCTTCGGCTGATGAAATGGTACGCGCAACCTCTCCTAAAGAGAGAAGAGTTGCAATTGACGCGACACCTGTGCAACAAACACTGTCTAAGGATGTTCTTTGTGAGGTCTGCGGCAAAGCTGCAACTGAGAAAAAAGGAACAACTAAAGGCGGTAAACAGTATCACGGAATTTTCTGCAGTACATATTAAAGAATTCACACTAGATGGCTGTGGAACTAAGGTACTAGTCGGACCAACGCATTATTGACGTTGGTTTCCGACACGACGGGAAAAGTAAGGAAGGGTCTTTCGGGCAGGAAGCAAAACGACTTTTCTCGTCATGTCGGAAAGGGAATAGAATATGACACAAGACGCTGCTCTTGATATTTTAAAGACAGGAAGTAATGTCTATCTGACAGGCTGTGCCGGCTCAGGAAAGACATACGTCCTGACCAGATACTTACATTATTTGAATACTCATAATACCTATGTTGGGGTGACTGCCTCGACAGGTATCGCTTCTACGCAACTCTCTGGCATGACAATTAACGCCTGGGCTGGAATTGGGACGAAATCAGATCTGACCAATGCAGATATTAATGAACTCCTCAAAAGGAAGTATTTGGTCAAGCGCTTTGAGCACACCCAGGTCCTCATCATCGATGAAATCTCCATGCTTTCCAATAAAACGCTCGAAGCTGTTAATAAAGTCTGTCAGGCTTTTAAGAGTAGTTCACGACCATTTGGCGGAATGCAGATCGTACTTTGCGGCGATTTTTTTCAACTGCCGCCGGTTACCAAATTCGAAGCACGAAATACGAAATACGAGACCAATTCAAAACACTTTGAAAATTCGAATTTAGGAATTGTTCCGGATTTCGATATTCGAAATTCGGATTTACATTATGATTTCGTCTATAAATCAGAACTCTGGGAAGAATTGGATTTAAAAGTTTGCTATCTCGATAAGCCATACCGTCAAAACGATGAACGATTCGTCAAACTCCTCACAGAGATCAGAGAAAATAACGTCACTTCATACACCTGGAACACGCTGCGTGAGCGCTTCATAAATCCTATGACCCCAGGGATGACACCAACGCGCCTCTTCACGCATAACTCCCAAGCAGATTTAGTTAATACCCAAGAATTAGGCAAGCTCAGTGGCGAAGAACACGTGTATGATCTTGAGTTCAGGGGAAATGAGTTCTTAGCTGAAGTGATGCGAAAGAGCAGTCTTATTCCTGAGCATTTAGTACTTAAAGAACGCGCACTGGTGATGTTTATTAAAAATTCGCCTGATAATGGCTATGTAAATGGAACAATGGGACGCGTAGTGGATTTTAGTATGGAAGGATACCCGATCGTCCAGACATTTGACGAACGGGAGATTAAAGTCAGGCCTGCAGAATGGGTGATAGAAGACCCTTCGGCAGGCTCAGGGCAAGTTTCGGATAGTGATTCTGCAAAAGTCATTCAGTTGCCTCTCAGGCTTGCCTGGGCGATCACGATTCATAAGTCACAAGGAATGACGCTGGATGCTGCGGAGATAGACCTCGGCAAATCATTTGTTACAGGTATGGGATATGTCGCGTTATCACGTGTTCGCAGTCTTGAAGGATTGCGGCTGCGCAGTATTAATCCGACCGCACTTAAAGTAAATGAAGAAGTTATCGATTTTGACCGCGAGTTACAGCTAGAATCAGAGCGAATAGAGGTAGAGTTACGAGATCACAAATGGAATAGTGAGAACCTCGGCCGCATCGAGCATACGGTGTCGTAATTTTGTATACTAAGTCTATGTCAGATCTTCCATCTCCTGAAGAGGTACGCTCACGAGAGATAACTGATGTTGGAAAACAGTTCGCTCAGCAGTTTTCAGGGGATTCTGTAATCATAGAACCTGACAAATTATTTAGAACGACAGAACTGAAAGCTACTATAGATCCTACTAGTCCTATTACACGAATAAGAAGAAGCTACTACAGCCGTTTTCCTCACAAACGTTATGAAGCTAATATCCTGTCTCCAATAAATTATCCAGCGCGTGATTTCGCTCTTAATGAACAACTTGAAATTCTATTTCGAAAAGAAAATGAAGAACCTACATATCAAATAATGCAATTTGGTGAGAATGATTCTTATAAAGTTCTCCACATGGAATGGAACGGGATGGTAAGTTTAATGGCTAAAGATCTACTCAAAGGGTCAGTTGAACTGATGCTTAATCCCGATGGAACTCCGCAAGTACTGCTTTGGGATCCAATCGTAGTTGAAATGGAGGAACGAGCAAGTGAGTCCGGAGTTTCTATACCTTTTCCAGTTATAAGAGGTAGAGATCATTTCCAATTATTAGCTGGAAGTCTCGATTCAGCATCACTCGGTTTTGAGGATAAAGGATATAAATCAGATAGTTATGTACAAGGTATTTTTTTACCTGAGAGGGGTATATTCGAGTTTACCTACTTTACTCCTGATGGCACTCCCCACCAACGGTTTACTTTTCCACAACATAGTGATATTACTCGCCTCACAGAAAAACTTTTTGATCCAGCTATGCTCGACAATCCCGCCTATGCAAGTAGTGATAAAGATGCGTGGAGAGGAAGAGATTTTTATAAATTACTCGGAGTGACATGGGAGAGCTTGGATTTAGGGGCAAAGAAAGGCTAACTTACTTTTTCTTTTTATTTCCCTCGCCTCGCTGAAGCTTAGGCGAAGCAGGCCAGCGCCAGGAAGGTTTTTCGCCTTTGAGGTAGCAAATAAAGATAAGGCTTGAGATTAACACGGCTAATAAAACTGCATAAATAATGATAGAGACAACTGGTGCAAAGAGTGGGTCGTTAATGCGTTTGATAAAAATAATGGTTAACCCCGTAAAAAGAATAATAAAAATCAGAAGGGTCAGGTAACCCTCAAAAGTCTGCGGCGTCCATCCCCAGCCATACTTCTTGGCTTTGAACCATGGTTTTACTGCTTGAGCCATAGGAATAGTATAGCAGTTTGGTATACTAGACAAAATGCAAAATAAAAATGAGCAACCATTAAGTCTTAAAAGAGTAATCCTCACTTCATTTTTAGTTGATATCCTTGATCTTTTGACAAGTGTTATCGTTGCGTGGTTATCAGGGAGTGTGGTTATGCTGACACAGGCCCTTGAAGGTCTGACTGACTTGGTTTCAAGTGGCGTACTCGTGCTCGGACTTCGGCGATCGTTGCGTAAAGAAGATCGTATGCATCCATTCGGCTATGGAAGGGAGATTTATTTCTGGACGCTTATCTCAGCTCTTGTCATGCTCGGCAGTTCGGCTGTGCTCTCAATCTATTTTGGTTATCAGCGTTTTATCCATCCTCATGCAATCGAGGATATGCCATATGCGTTAGGTGTTCTTCTGATCACAATCTTTACTAATGGGTATGCTTTTATGCTGAGTTATAAAAGACTGGTTAAACACAGACCTGCTCGAAATATTATCCAAATTTTTTATCTATCTTCACTTGTTGAGATTAAGACTACATTTATTTTGGACCTCATGGGGACATGTGCATCATTTTTGGGCATTGTCGCACTCGGGTTGTATGTTATTACCGGTGACTCTCGTTACGATGGATTGGGAGCGATGATTATTGGAACGATGCTCATTGCATTTGGCATCCTGCTGATTGAGGGAATACGCGACTTGCTCGTTGGGCGAAGTGCTCCAGCTCATATCGAGGCTAAGATTAAAGAAGGAGCACTCAAAGTTCCTGAAGTTGATGATGTGTTAGGCATTAAGACTGTTCATATGGGTTCAGAGCGCCTCCTGGTGGCTCTTGATGTTCATATGAAGAGTAACTTAAGGACGAGAGAATTAGAGGAGTTAATGGATGAAATTAAAGATGAAGTACGTGCAGCCGTACCATCGGTAAAGTATATTCAAGTAGAACTCGAGACGCGTGAAAGATGATCTGCACTTTTTACCGCAAAAAGTGCACAAAAGCTCTGCTCGCTGAAAAGTCGTGCTAAAATTGTTGCGTTCGTTAATCGGGTGATCTTCACCCCCTCCTTAACAAGTAAGGAATCCCCCTGATAACTCACTCCACAATTTCTTTACGCCCTTGTTTCTCGCTCGCATTAATATGGTTTACTATATAAATATAAATTGTCTTTGGTTTTTTTCACCTTCCAGTGGGGAAGGCGAAAGACATTTGAAATAAAGCGCGCATGTGGTTGCATTTCTTTTTGTAATTTTTCTTCAAGTCGCCCCATAATCGAGCCCATCCCGTAGATATAAATGACGTCAAAATCGGATAACTCATAATTCCAGAAGTCGGTATTTAAAAAGCTTATATTTGAGAGGTTGAGGTCTGTGGCGCGGGCTCTGGCCCGCGCCACTAATTCCTCATTATGTTCAATACCGACTACCTCAAACCCGTGCTTGGTTAATTCGAGCGCGACACGACCATCGCCAGAACCAAGATCAATCGCCCTTTTCCCAGATTTTATGTCAGCAAATTCGATTACTGTGTCGAGGCTGTCACTGCTGGTAGTGACGAAGGGAACTTGAAGTTCATAATTTCCGATTTTCATGACTGATTGAGCCGAGCATGAAGCGAGTGAATCAGATTAATATATCCTTTGGTAATGAGTTCGAGATCACTTCGTTCTTTACAGACCTCTTTAAAGTCAGACAGATCTGTTTCAGATGGGGTGATGACTTCTGTTGAGGAAGGATACATGATCGAGTCCTGCTGATTGTTGTGATCCAGACCTCTGGCATGACCTAACTCATGCGCTAAGGTATGGATAAGTTCTGCCTGAGAATTATTGAAATAGATTGAGATCGTATTATCGTTGCCATTCCAGAGTCCTTCTTCGGGCTTAGTAACGAGAGTCTGGTTAAGACGGTTTTCAGTCTGGTTGAGCTGGCCGACTTGAGCGTTATAGTCTCGTGTTGACTGGTTCAGGCTGCGTGCAAGGGCATTTAATTGTTCTGCCTCCGTCTTTATCTCTTTTTGCTCCTCAGTTAATTTCTGATATTTATCGGGTGGAGCACCACCTTGGCTATTCCAATAATCGATTCGTTGGTTAAGATCAGCTACTTTTTGGTCGAAAGCGGCCGAGCGACGAGTGTAATCAGCGATTTTCGGATCAAGATTACTTTTATCATTATCGAGCTGCTGTTGGAGCTGATTTATCTGAGTACTTAATTTTTGGCGTTGATCATAGACGAGATTAATAGTCACTTTACCATCAGGATCGTTTCGGAATATCTCTTTATTCATTGCCTGGTTCCAGATAGTGGCAGCGTTATCGACGTCTTCTTTTACTTCAGCTTGTGACAGACCGAAACGCTCGTCTACCGAGCCAATTTTATAGGTGAGAGGGGTATTACAGGGAGAGTAGGAGAGAGCGTGGCGAACAGCGGGTACTCGGTAATATCCAACAACTATGAGAAGAATAATTCCCATGCTGATTAAATATTTCTTCATGTCTGCATTGTAACATTTTCATCTGTGTCCTTACCAAATCCTTACTCATCTTTAACGCTAAATTATTATTGCTGAGTGATACTGTCCTCATGCAAATTGGTAAAAAGAAATCTAATCTTAAAGAGAAAGCAGTTCCATTCGCTGCAGGTGCTGCAGTCACAGCGGGAGCAGTGGTCGGAGTAGCTGCAGCTAAAGCACTCTCTGACAAGAAAACACGTAAGAAAATTGTTAAGGGTCTTACTACTGCTAAGCAGCAAGCAGTAACAACCGTTTCAGATGTCGTTGAGAAAAGAGGCGAGATGCTTGATAAAGTTAAGGCAAAAGCAGGTGATATCCTGCCAAAATCCAAAGCTAAACCAGCGCCAAAGAGAGTAAAAGCCACGAAAAAAGCGACTAAACGTACCAGTCCGTCGAAGAAAAATCAGGAAGTAAAATCGACTGAGAGACCAACTCCTAGTAACCCTTCATAGTCGAGCTATTGATCCAGATCACAGCAGTATTTGTAAGAAAGTTTATACTAACTGTATGATCAATAGGCAATGGCATCTGAGTCATAAAATGCCCCACAAACCTACTCTCAAAGAGCGTGTCGAGTGGCATGCTGAGCACGTCAAAAATTGTAAATGCCGCGAAATGCCAGAAAGTATCAAAGATCTCATCAGAACATATCAGTTAGCTGTATAATAAAACTATGGCTACCAACCCAAAAGCTGAGAAGAAAACCGAGAAACGACATAAAGAGAATGTGACACTCTTTGGTTCACAAATGACTGAACGAGATTATCGCCATTTTGACTCGGGAAATTTTGTGTGGGGGACAACACTAATTATAGCTGGTGTATTATTTTTGCTTAATTCATTTGGGGTAGTGCCATGGGAAGTTTGGAATAGTGTCTGGAGATTTTGGCCGATTGTTCTCGTTTTGTGGGGTATACAGGTACTCCTAGGTGGAAGCAGTTTCGCACGTGCTATTATCACTATCCTCACGGTAGCATCCTTAGTAGTAGTAGCTTTGTATGCGATTTCAGTCCATAACCATGAGTTTAGCCAACAGATGCCGATACAGATGCATCAAGTCTTTAATATGATGGGAGGACAAACGCAATGAGTAATGGCCGTATTATTTTAGGAGCGATTTTAATTCTCATGGGTGTCGGTGCTCTCACGGGATTTAATGTCTTTAGACTTATCGTACCTCTGCTATTAATTTGGTGGGGTTTTCATGTCCTGACAGGGAGACGAAGCAGCTTTGGTGAGACCGATAGTGAATTACATGAAGATAGATTAGATGAGGTACTTATTTTTTCAGGAACAAATCGAAAAGTCTTAAGTAGTGATTTTAGCGGCGGAAGGATCGTCTGTGTCTTCGGCGGAGCAGAATTAGATCTTAGTCATGTCAAAGCAAAAGAAGAGATAGATCTCGAAGTAGTAGCAGTTTTTGGCGGAGCCAAGATAAAAGTTCCTACTAACTGGGAGATCAGATCACAAGCGACAGCGATACTCGGCGGCGTCTCGAATCGTACTGAAAAAGCTAAAACAACTGCAACAAAAGTAAAATTAACGGGAGCCGCTGTTTTGGGTGGTGTCGATATCGTTAATTAGTCAATGTAGTCAATTCCCTTCAGTTATTTTTCAGGATGCGTTACTATTATTAGTAGATGAGAAAAATATTGCTGTCCCTCGCTGTGATCGTTGGTTTTGTCGGATATAGTTTCCATGAAAAACAAGAAAGCCAGGAAGCAGTTACGAATGTTCAGACATCTCAAGATCACGAAACCATAAATCCTCAGATTACCGCAACTCCTAATTCTTCAGGAACTCCTCCGACAGGTAATGGAGGCATGATGAATCCTGGCAATATGCAAAATGGTGGGATGATGGGCAGTTATAAAGATGGTACGTACACAGGCAGCACGGAAGACGTATTTTATGGCAATGTCCAAGTGAGAGCTACGATTAATAACGGTAAAATTACTGATGTTGAATTCCTCCAGTCACCTAATGACAGGCAGACCTCAATCATGATTAATGCCCAGGCTATGCCACTTCTTAAGCAAGAGGCTATCACTGCCCAGTCGGCTCAAGTTGATATCGTGAGTGGAGCGACAGACTCGAGTGAAGGATTTATTAGGTCGCTTGGAAATGCACTCGCTCAGGCAAAGTAAGTATCATGAAACAGACCAAGCTCATCATGGGCATGCCTATTATCATTGAGATCGTTGATCCACAAGCTACCACGACAGATTTTAAGGAAGCTTTCTCCCTCTTTAAAAAAATTGACGCGCAGTTCAGTCCCTATAAAAGAACGAGTGAAGTGAGCCGGATTAATCGTAAAGAACTCAATGAGAGAGACTACTCTGTAGAAATGTGTGAAATCCTCAGACTTTCTGAAGAGACTAAAAGAGAGACAAAAGGGTATTTTGATGTCTATCGAAATGGGTACTTTGATCCATCTGGAATCGTTAAGGGCTGGGCAATTCAGAAAGTTTATACTCTATTAAAAAATAAAGGTTTTAAGAATTTTTACATCAATGCTGGGGGAGATGTCCAAGTATCGGGAATCAATTCGAGAGGAGAGAAGTGGAGTGTGGGGATCAGACATCCGTTCGAGAAAGAAAAAATGGTAAAAGTTGTTACGCTTGAGAACTGCGGTATCGCCACCTCAGGAACGTATTTACGAGGTGAGCATATCTATGATCCATCAGAAAAAGCCAAGAGAGTAGACGATATCGTCAGTCTGACCGTAATAGGACGAGACATTTATGATGCTGATCGCTATGCCACTGCAGCATTTGCGATGGGGAAGAAAGGGATTAACTTCATTAACTCGCTTTCTGGCTATGCAGGTTATATGATTGATAGAGAGGGAGTTGGGACGTATACACAGAATTTTGAGAAGTATATCGCTCCTTAGTAACTATGAATCTTCTTTACTATGTTGACTATCTATTAGACCGCATCACCATGTACCGGCTGGTGCTCTATTATTTATTGGTTCTGTTGGGAGGAGCCGTAGTAGCAAGTGTCATAGGGCTTATCAATTATGATCCGATAGCCATTGTCTTCACGGCAGCATTTATTACCGCAATTAGTTTTGTAACGAATAAAGTCTTTGCTTATGTGTTCAACGCTCCGGCCAACGTCGAGTCTGTCTACATTACAGCACTTATCCTCGCATGTATTATAAGTCCGGTAAGTAATATCCATGGCGTGCCATTTATTTTTTGGGCAGCAGTCCTCGCTCAAGCGAGTAAGTATATCCTAACGCTTAAGGGAAAACATATATTTAATCCCGTTGCGATCGCAGTTGTCTTGACCGCCTTTGGTCTCGGATCGACAGCAAGTTGGTGGGTGGGTAATGCAGTCTTAACGCCACTTATCGTTATCGGAGGGTTGATGATCATCCGTAAGACGAGGCGTGAGCATATGGTCTTTAGCTTTTTTATTAGTAGTCTGCTCTTGATATCACTTTTTGCGCTTTTAGGTAGTACGTCGCTAACGAGGACGTATAATCAAGTTTTTTTGCATTCATCACTTTTCTTCTTTGCTTTCGTCATGCTGACCGAGCCACTCACATCACCGACGACTCGCTTAAGACAGATACTCTATGGAGCAGTTGTGGGGGTACTTTTCCCACCACAAGTTCATTTCCTTTCATTTTATCTCACACCAGAACTCGCACTCAGTGCAGGAAATATCTTGACGTATTTCATCAGTCCAAAGCAGCGCTTAGTCTTAAATTTGTCCGAGAAACTCCAGCTATCGCCAGATATCATGGACTTTATTTTTAGACCAAAAGTCCGCCTTAATTATCTCCCGGGACAGTATCTCGAATGGACATTACCGCATCCTAATACTGATAGTCGAGGAAATCGGCGTTATTTTACGCTCGCTTCAAGTCCAACTGAGGATACTCTCAGAATTGGGGTAAAGTTTTATGAAAACGGCAGCAGTTATAAAAGGAATTTGCATGATGTAGCAGCTGGTGGTGTCGTCGCTGCGGGGCAGCTCGCTGGTGACTTCACCTTACCAAAAGATAAAACAAAAAAGCTCGTTTTTGTCGCAGGAGGTATCGGGGTGACACCTTTCAGAAGTATGCTCAAATACCTCATCGATACCAAAGAGAAGCGTAATATAGTCGTAATCTTCTCAAATAAGTTAGCTGAGGATATCGTTTATAAAGATGTGTTGGATGAGGCAGAGCGAGAATTAGGTATTAAGACGATTTATACAGTCACCGATAAAGAACATGTACCCTCGAGCTGGACTGGCAATGTCGGGCGAGTTGATAGTGCGATGATCCAGTCGCAAATTCCTGATTGGAAGGAAAGAACCTACTATCTTTCAGGGCCTCATGTCATGGTTGTAGGATTTGAAAAAACACTTACTGAGATGGGAATTCCTTCATCTCAAATTAAAAAAGATTTCTTCCCGGGATTTGTATAATGTGCTTAGGGGTGAAACCCCTTGTTTCATTGCTTGAGGGGTTTCACCCCTGCCCATCGCTGCTTTTTTTCCTTTTGACTATTGATGTAATTGCTTGCAAACTCTTCAACAATATGGTTAAGTAGTAATCCTTAAGAGGGGAGGTGAGTAGAGATGAATAACCGCATATTAATTATTGCCATTGTCGTCCTCATTATCATTGGAGCTGGAGCATATCTTTTGACAAAGAATTCTACATCGACTCTGCCTCAAGCGACACCAACTCCAACTCAAGCGATGATGAAGGAAGAGGCTACACCTACTGCCTCACCTTCGACAATGATGGATGAGACAGGTACTCCAAGTCCAAGTGGCTCTGCAAAGACGGGTAATGTTAAAGAATTTACTGTCACTGGTAGTAATTACAAATTTACACCAGCTACTCTTTCCGTAAAGAAAGGCGATACCGTAAAGATTACCTTTACTAATTCTGGAGGATTCCATGACTTCGTAATTGATGAGTTTAATGTTAAGACGAAGACTATTCCAGATGGACAGAGTGAAACTGTTCAATTTGTAGCTAATAAAGCTGGAACATTTAATTACTATTGTTCTGTTGGTAACCACCGACAAATGGGCATGCAGGGAACGCTTACTGTTTTGTAAGATACCTTCTCCATGATTAAGACGGAGTCGCTTTGCGACTCCGTCTTTTGGTATTTTAGACTTTTTCACTCCGACAATTTGACTATAGGACTAGTATTAGTTATACTTAGTTATCTCGAATAAGGAGAAAGTGGAAGCTAGCAGCGTGCTAGTGAAAGCAATCTTCTGATTGCGAGAACGTCTCTCGCACATTAGAAAAGAGGGTCACCATGACCACGACTGAACAGGAGTATTTGGAAATCGGGCTGAAGTTTTACGATGGTCGCCACAAGGACGACGTCGTAGAGTCAAACCCGATCGAGACCGAAGACGGCTTTAGTGGCCGCTTGGGTCGATATTGGACGAAGCTCTTCCTCTACAATATCTCGAGTGAACCGCTCGAGGTGTCGGCCAATGCCAATGGACTATCGTTGTTCAAGGATGCCTATGGCCTCTGGGATGAGGAGACTGGAAGGTATCTCATCCGCAGTGGGACTTCGGCGACCTTGGAGCTTGGTCAGAACACGAGGTCGCCCCTGGTCATCGAAGTGGCCGTCTTTCGCCGGTTGATATTCGACGTCAAGGCAACACGCTTGTGGATTGATCAGCGCATCCAGGAGTGCATCCGGGATGCTAAGGATCTTCCAAGCGGAGTCAGACCTGAAATGTTCGATGTCAAGGCGCAGCTTCGTGCTGGACGTCATTATTATGGCGTCAACCAAATCGATCGATTTAAAATCGTCCTGAGTCATCAGGAGTAGCCACAACAGCAGAGACGCTCTGGCCGATTTCCTACAGAAATCGGCCCGTCCCCATGCTATTTTAATAAAATGGCATAGGAACGTTAATTTTGACTCCTTTATATAAAAGTTTTATAATCTCATTTATATAGGCTGTTCTGTACATTGCGTACATATGAATGGCTTATTTTATTTGCTCATTTACCGAGTCAAACTCGGTCCTCTTATATAGAGGAAGAGCTGATCTTTTATAGTGCAGACAGTGTGGTCCTACAGACCACAGGTAATTCCAGTATCGGATACTGGCAGTGAGCTTCGTTAGTAACGAAGTTGACTGTCAGTATCCGGACGCGTCACGTCCGCTCTGCTGGTTATTGTTCCATCGGGAACAATAATGCATAGAGGAGGCGAGCGATGAGGTACATCGTCAAGTGCGACAACGACGGGTGTGCGACCAAAATCAAGCTCAAGAGACCGCCGAGCGGTCCCGTCTGGTGCAACATGCACTCGCTGTACGCGAGGCCGGCCCCTGAGGACCGCAACTTCGTGCAGAGGCCGAAGACGGTCAAGAAGGATCCGGTGCACGCGGTCTACCGGGCTTTCCGCGAAAACGGCAAGAGCATGCGCAGCTTCGGTCGGCGCTAGCCTCTAGCTAGGGAACGCGGCGGAATTACCGACAGCTCGACTCTCGCATGAGGGCTCGCGGTTATTCCGTCGCGCTCCCGGAGGAGCAGCTTATTTGAGACTAGACCTACACTGTCTGCACATTTTTCCTCTTAAAATACTTCTTTAAACGTATCTTCTTTTCGCTATAATAATTTTCTCAGGTCGGTGTTAGATCGATGTGCGGTCACCACACTGACTTGGGAGTATCGGCTGGTTCTACCTTTATGAACAATAGTCTGCGAGTTGCGATTCGCAGGCCGCTGTTCAACCGGGGTAGAGGTCGTTCCAAAAAGAGGGGGAGTCATGTCACGAGGTACATTTCTTCGGCGCGAAACCGCTGTCGAGAGCATCCTTGTTGAGGTACATAAGGCTCGGGACAACAATCCCGATCGTACCTTCACCCTCTCGCTTGCGGAGCTCTCAGCAGCGACAGGAGTTCATGCAGGGTACATCGGTTACCTGACCCGTGACCTCTCTCGTCAGCTTAGCGACCTCATCGTGGATCGGATCCAGAATAGCGACCTCAATGGGTTCTTGTTCAGCCCGAAGGGCTGAGAACTGGCCGTCAGAGCAGCGCCTCGCATCCAGCGAGGCGCTGCAACCGTTCAATGGTTATCTAAGATTTCAAAGAACTGGAATTTGAAGAAAGAAGAAACTATACAATTTTTTCCCAGGGGAAAATATCCCGGCCAAAGTGGCCGTAAGCAGCAGACTTCTTATAAATAGGCTTTAAGAGATCTAGCCCTTCGATAATACCTCTGACTGAAGTATCCAGTAGTTTGGTACTGAAATCTTTGATCACTTTCCTTTGAGCTTTGGCTGTCCCAAAGGTCTCAACCTCCTGCATCAAAGGGCGCTTCGCCCCGATAAAGTAGGCAAGTCTGACTTCAGCTCTGTCAGCAAGTCCCGCAGCTACGATATTTTTAGCGATATATCGCGCAGCGTAGGCACCCGATCTATCAACTTTCGAAGGATCTTTACCACTAAAAGCTCCGCCGCCTACGCGCGCATAGCCGCCGTAGGTATCAACGATAATTTTACGTCCTGTTAGACCCGTATCACTATGAGGACCGCCAATATGCCAGATACCTGTGCCATTGACGATGACATCTTTTTCTGGGAAAGAAAAATTAAATTCTTCGAGAACTGGAGTAACAATTTCTTTATAAAGATCATGAGCTACTTCTGGTAGCTCCACTTTTTCATCATGTGGTACAGCTAAGACTACTGAATCGATACCAGTAGGCTTGTCTCCTTGATAGGCAACTGTCACTTGCGTTTTACCATCAGGTCTAAGGTAGGCAAGTGACTTATCTTCGCGAGCGTGATCGATCGCCTCTGCTAAGCGGTGGGCTAACATGATAGGTAGTGGCATCTGCGACTTCGTTTCATTACATGCAAAGCCGAACATCATACCTTGGTCACCAGCACCAGCATCATCGACACCTACTGAAATCTCATGAGACTGAGCGTGGATTAGGAGATGGATTTTTGCCTTATCATCGAACTGACATTCAGGATAGGTATAACCAAGGCGTCTAATTTCGCGTCTAGCAATAGCCTCAAAGTCGACTGTAGCTTTCGTCGTAACTTCACCGGCGAGTACGCAGGTATTAGTCGTTACCAGTGTCTCGACTGCAACTCTGCCTTTGGGATCTTGTCTCAGCACTTCATCGAGAATTGTGTCACTAATCTGGTCGCAAATTTTATCAGGATGTCCGCTGGAGACTGATTCGGAAGTAAATGTATGTTTCATCTTCTCATAGGGGAGACACCTCGCAAGTTGCATAAAAGGCGAGGAGTCACCCCTTAAAATAAAAAAACCTCTCATCCCGAGAGGTTATGCGTTTTATCGAATACTCGATCTCATCTATCCTTAGTGGATAAGGCACCGTAGTCCTCTCGGTTGCCGGTCTCGCAGAGCGAGACACTCGTGATGATAGATCTATTAGACCATAGCAGAGTTAGAATTTCAATAACTAAAATAATTTTGCGTTGCCATATATCCTATAACTGACTATAATGCAGTCGTAATGTGAACAGTTAGACTGATTTTGCGGTCTTATCTACTAACATTACATCTTTTTTCTTGCACGTTAAATTTTGAACTAGGTTTTTGTACAGGCTTTTCGTGTTCGTAAGTGATTTACTGATACGCAGAGCCTGTGCAGATCGTTGCACGGGTGACGCTAGAAGGAGAAATCCGTGACTAACCATTTGGAAAAGTACCTCGAACAATTCGAACGGTACAAGCGGCTCATTCACGCACTCGGCGAGGCCATCGGTGACGACCACGCTGTCTCGTGCCTCACGGCAGAGCAACAAGACACGTTGATCCTGCCGGATCTGCTCAAGGCGTTGCGACAGGGCTTCGTCGAAAACCGTACTCGGTCGCTCAAGAACGCCAAGCCGCGCGTTGAGATCAAGCCCCTTCCGTTCCGCGAGAAGCAGTACGGCCGGGTCTACCTGGTCGCGCGCACAGACGGCGTCTACGTCCTCACCAACGGCGGCGAGAACTGGTTCCGCTACGGAGATGCCTACGAGTTCTTCCGGGCAGCCCGGCGGACCGAGAAGGAAACTTCGTGGGAATCGGGAGGCTTTTCAGTACACCTCACTCCGGAAGGGCGCGGATTCGTCAAGATCGACGACCGTTTCGTTCTCGACCAGGCGCTCGTTCTGCCGTTCCTCGAGGAGCGGCTCCTCAAGCTCGGCTCACTCTCTGTGTTGTCTTTGAAAGGAGGCACTCTCGAGATCGATGCTATCTACCGCGGTGTCCCGCTGCCTCAGAAGCTGCGAGATGCGCGACTACGCTACTCATCGCAGACAGCCCGTGAACGGATCACGCAGCTCTTCGGTGAGAAGATCGCCAACGCGGCTCTCTACGTCGAGCAGGTCTAGTTCACTCCATGACGTCGCAAGAAAAGGCCCCGGGCATCCGTCCGGGGCCTTTTTCGTATCCGATTCAAGTGTCTGATCTCATCTCACATTTTGTCCAGGTTTTGTCTCATCACTGTCAAGCAACTCCTATTTCGTTCAGCTACTTTAATGTCATAGATACATTATAAGAGGGGAGGTGAGTAAATTATGCTATACCCAGCATTTCACTATAAAAGACACTATCTCCAGGGTTATCTAACATTCACTGTTGAGTGTCTCCCTCGCATCAGAGCTGAGGAAAAGCGAAATACGCTCCGAAAGGCAAAACTGGTAAAGCAGAAGTGACATGGGATGAGTTAAATACATTATTACGAATATAAGTAGAAGCCACATGAGAAATCATTTTCCCGTGTGACTTCTTATTTTTAGTCTCATTTGAATTTTGTTCCGACTCGACAATATTATTTACCCTACACGCAATTTTTCGTAGTTCTTTCGATTGACAACCCTTCAGTATCTTGTCATAGTCTATGTATGGCAAAGAAAAAGACTACTAAGACGCATCACAAAGTCGCTAAAAAAGCAGCTCACCGTTCATTTAGACCTAGTTATGATGCTCATCCAATTGTTCATTTGGTAACAGTCTTGGTCGTTATTTTCTTACTTGCAATTATCCTCTCCTACATCATGTTCGGAGCACAAAATCCAAGCCTCTTCGCATAACTAGACTCCTCGTTTAATTTTGTTATAATTTCCTCATGCATATCGTTTTTCTTTATGGGCCGCCAGCTGTCGGGAAATTAACTGTCGCTCAAGAACTGCAGAAAAAATTGGGTTACAAGCTACTCCACAATCACCAAATCATTGATCTTTTTGATCAACTTTTTGATTTTCATAACCCTTCACGCCGGGTGTTAACCAGAGAGTTCCGGATGCGTATCGTTGAAGAAGCAATAAAAAATAACGTCGACCTCATCATTACCTCAGGCTCTGCAGGGAGTCCGACACTTTTTGAATATTATACTGAACTAATAGACCTAGTTAAGAAAACAGGAGGGGAGTTAGCGATGGTGCAGCTTGTCGCTCGTCCTGAGACACTCCTCGCACGTGTTGATAGTGATTTTAGGAAAGAACACGGGAAAAATTTCGGCCAAGAAGCATTACAGAAAATCCTTGATCAGCCTAGATTCGTTTTTGATAAATACCCAGACTATGAACACCTCACACTCAATACTGATGAATTATCTCCTCAGGAAGCAGCCGATAAAATTATCGAGCACTACCACCTCAAGTAACGTGTATTAAGACTATCATTGACAGTTAATTATTGCTCAGGTTTAATATAGTTAATGCCACACAAAAAAGCTAAAAAAATCAAGCAGCCAAAACGTAAGTATCTTAAGGTAAATTCTAAAAATAGACTCGTCGCGATTGGTTTTGCGGTTGTAATTATTGTTTTAATAATTTCGATCATCGCGACATTCCCTAAGACGCAGCTAACGGCGGAGAATCCTCAGACGTTATTTGATAAGATCGGTGAGATCAGTCCAGCTACCACCAAAAAAGCTAGTTCATATATCGTCTCGCCAACGTCTGTTGATCAATCCAAGGCTAACTCAAGTATCTCCACGCCGACACCTACTCAAAGTTCAACCCAATCGAATCCAACTGCTACGCCAACTCCGGCACCAGCAAATGGTTCGATCCTCGTCAATTATGTCGCTAGTAATGGCGATCCATTTACTTTTGATGGAGCAAAAGTAACACTGGTAAATAAAAGCAGTGGTCAGACATACGCGATAACGGATAAGCCTTCATTCTCGATAACTGATGTTCCAGGTGGTAGCTATTCAATAAAAATTGAGACATATTCTGATTTTAGTAATAGCATTGTGTACTGTTATGAAGGCGAGACCTGCTATGCTGACGAAAAAATTTCAGGGAATTCAGGGTCGGTGTTCGTTAAGGGTGGCAAGACGTTAAAGCTGAATTTAGTTTATTATCATCCATACACCTATACACCTGCACCATCTGCTCCACCAACACCTTAATAAGATCTGATTTTCCATTTATCCTGACTATACGCTACAATTAGAGGTATGGAGACCAAGCTTGTATTTTTAGACACCGAGACGACTGGGAACGATTTGCTTTCGGATCGGCTGTTCCAGCTCTGCTACAAATTTGACAATACGCTGCGTAATGAGTATTTCAAGCCCGAGACGCAAATTAGCATAAAATCACAGAGTATCACCCATGTGACTAACGAAATGGTTGAGGACAAGCCAGCCTTTAAAGACAGCACCATGGCCAAAGAGATTCAACAGCTCGCGGATGAGCGGATCATTGTCGCGCATAACGCGATTTTTGATATCGCCATGCTCTCACACGAAGGAATTACGATTCCTCGCTTTATTTGCACACTTAAAGTCGCCAGAGCGTTAGACGCACAGAATGTCATCCCAGAGTACAACTTACAATATCTCAGGTATTACCTCAAACTTAATATTGAAGGTGGGGCACATGAAGCGAAAGATGATGTTTTAGTACTTGAGGCACTATTCGCAAGATTGTTAGATAAGATGATGACTCTAAAGCCTGATCGGGAAGAGGCACTCCTTGAAATGCTGAAGATTTCGACGCAGCCATCGCTTTTCACCCAATTTCCATTTGGTAAGCATCGAGGACGAAGGATTGAGGAAGTTGTTATCTCAGATCGGGATTATGTCCTGTGGCTTCTTGAACAGAAAATGCAGAGCCCTCAAGACGAAGAAGACTGGATTTTTACCCTCAAACATCACCTTAAGATTACTTAACTTGTTTGATTTAGCGCTCTATGTGCACGTCTCTTACGACTCGTGCGGTGCTTGAAGTCATCTGATAACACACTGATATTGCCATCTGCTTCCAAAACAGCGAGATCGACATCTTCATGTGACTTTACCCCATGTTCGCGTACTGCTTGATCCAGCTCATCCTGAGTGATTCCAGCTTTTTGCAGGTGGTCATGAAGTATCCTGCCATGATAGATAAGGAGAATGGGATTACCTTCTAGGAAATGACTGACACGGCGAGATCGAAAAATAAGATAATCAAGTAGTTTGTTAATGAGGAAAAGTGTCGCAGCTGCTATCACACCGCTCCAGAGACTGGTGTTGGGACCTACCATAGCATTCTGGACTGAGTTACTGATCAGTAAAATAAAAACGAGGTCAATCGTTGATAATTGGGAAATTTCTCTTTTTCCAAATAACCTAATGGCAATGATTATGAAGAGATAGATAACGACTGATCGGAAAACTACATCAAGTAATGGCATAGATGTATTTAATCATACTCTGTAAATTATGCCAATTTGCAAATTTGGAGTATAATGCAATGTATGAGCGACTTTGTAAGAACCAAAGTTGAAAACTATTTTGACGGAGGTAAAAAATTATTTTTCAAAAGAGGCGAAATGATCATACGGGCTGAAGAGCAGCCTCTAGGTGTGATGTATCTGAAATCTGGCATCGTCAAAGTCTACACGATCTCAAGTAAAGGTGAGGAAGTGGTGGTAAATATTTTCAAACCTGGATCATTTTTCCCCATGTCATGGGCTTTAAATGATAGAAAAAATAACTTCTTTTATGAAGCCTTAACTGAGGTTGAGATTCATCGTTGTCTGAGGGATGAGACAGTTACATTTGTAGAGAAAAATCCTGATGTCTTACTCGATTTATTAAAAAGAGTCTATTCAGGGCTTGACGGTGTTTTGGAGCGCATGAGCTATGTCATGGGCGAGGATGCCTACGAACGCTTAATTTCAGAAATTCTCATTAGCGTTAAACGTTTTGGTGAAAAAGTTGGGGAGGATAAGTATCTTTTGCATTTTTCAGAGAAAGATTTAGCAGCACAGACTGGATTAACACGAGAGACTGTGAGTCGTGAGATAAAGAAATTAAAAACAAAAAATCTTATTACGATTAATAAGGATCAGACGATGACGGTCGTCCTCAGAGGTCTTCAAGCTGAGCGTTAGCTCTACATTGTCCGGGTGATCGTTTCCTCAGTCGCAATAATTCGGTGCCGTTTATTAATTTCATCGGGAAGACCAAGCGGTAATAAATATCCCTGCCATGTGCCGTTACCTACGTGTAATTCGAGATGGAGTAAATCTGTGAGATCAGGTTCATCTTTGACTTCATAAATACGGAAATTTCCTTTCGCCAGGAGCTGATCTTTGGGAAAACTTTTGTGTGAGGTGATCAAAATATCACCTATGCCATTCGTATCGACCCAAGCAAAAGTCTCAGTATCATCAAGCGTGAGGATCTTATTGCCACCTTTGCTCTCTTGGAGTCGGTAGAGGCCTTGTCGTACAGTGCGGATCATAATTCACCTCAAATCAATTTTTTAGTACGGAGATCTCGATAATAGTTTTGCGTGAGAAGGATTACTGCACCTAGTCCGATTGCGTAGGTAACGAGAGTAATGAAGAGGTTAATTGGTGTGATAAACGTGATGAGCTCATAGAGGAAAGCTCCGATAATAAGTCCCCAGACATAGCCTTTTTTGGGAGATACCCAGTTAACGATCTTTTTACCTAAGATAATAACTGTCAGCATTTTTGCTAGGAAAAGCGAGACTAAGTAAATTCCCAGCATGAGAAATGCCAGCGGCAGACCTATGACAGTAATAAGGAGCAAAATGAAGGCGACTGGGGCGACTATGGCGGTCACGACACCGAGTCCAAAACATGCCCAGCCGCGAGTGGTGAGCATATGATCAAAATTCTCAAGATAATTTGGGAAGAGTTTAATAAGTATTAATCCGATGATAAGTGTAGATATCAAGCTGACCACTTTTATCCAGGTGAGGATAGCGATAATTCCGAGTGCGACATTTTTGCCAGACTCCTGCGCTTTTCTCTCGTGAGGTTTGGGGAGAATATGATTTGTCGTCCCGGTAACTTTTGCTCCCGACTGGAGAGATACAGGCTCACTACTGGTATAGGTTAGATCACCAGCAATTGCAGTATTTGGTAAAAGATTAAGAGTACCAGCGTACCCTGTGACATTTCCTTCGATACGATTATTGAAAGAAATATCTCCACCTGCGAAATTAACATCTCGTGTAACTGGGGCGAACATCAGAACTTGCCCGCCTGCGAAGGTAACACTCCGCCCAATCTTGGCATCTGACGAAACATCGATAGTCCCACCGACTACTGTTAGATTTTGACCGAT
>CAZRDR010000002.1:0-7403 GCA_964598995.1 uncultured Gammaproteobacteria bacterium
AACGACACCATTTGACCTGCCTGTTCTCCTCTTTGGCTTTATAACGTTCCTCTCAGCTATGTTTGCTGTTAACCGATATGACGCTCTGATCAGCTATGTTCCGCTCTTCTTTGCTGTCCTTTTCTTCTTCGTTGTAACGAACGCTATTCGTGGTGAAAAAGCTATTATCTTTGGCGTTGCTAGTCTGTTATTAGGTTCAACAGTCGCAACACTGATCTCAGTCTTATCATTTTTCAAGATCTATGTCTTGCCTTTCACCTATATCCAAACACAAGCCTTCACTCCTTTTGGCTCATTATTAGATCAGGCTATCTTCTTAGCTGTTGTTATCCCACTTGCCGGCTATGTCGCATGGCCTGTTATTAGTCCTCTCTTTAGTAATAGAGCTGCGACTGCTGATGTGTTTGGCACTCGCCGCCAAGCAAGCCTTACTCCAGTTAGTATCGCTGCAACTGTCGCATTTGCCCTGCTGACTGTCGGACTCCTTATTACTGTGTACATGCTGGCTACTACCCAAAAGCCTCTCATCTTGCCTTTTGTCACGGGCTTCCAGACTGGTTTAGCAGCTATTTCACAAGACACAGGACGAATTCTGCAGGGCTTCTTACTCGGGAGTGGTTATGGCACGTACATGACCGATTTCACGAGATTCAAGCAGGTTGCGTATAATACTAATCCTAATCTGTGGTCATTCACCTTCTTTAGATCAAGTAGTTTAGTTCTTGAGTTACTCGCTACAACTGGTTTCTTAGGTCTGATGAGTTTCTTATTCATCGTCTATCGTGTCGTTAAAGAGCGCACATTCTTCTTACCTATCGTTATTGCACTCATCGCAGCTTTCATCTTACCGATGTCATTCGTGCTGCAGGCATTACTCTTTATCGTCTTAGGCTTCTTCGCAGTCCTTCGTGCACAGCATGCACCATCTCGATATGCTGACCTTGAGTTCTACCTGGTTACGCTGAAGCATGGTCTTATCCTTGCACAGCCTGAAGGTGAGCGCGCTCCACATGATCCAGTTAACACACGCTATGGCAAAATCCTGCCATTTATCTTTGTCTTAGTCATTATCGTTATCGTAGGCTATGTCGGCTACCTTTCGAGTTCCTTCG
The DNA here is from genome assembly GCA_964598995.1 of uncultured Gammaproteobacteria bacterium. Taxonomy (GTDB): domain Bacteria; phylum Patescibacteriota; class Microgenomatia; order Levybacterales; family UBA12049; genus JACROF01. Next base: position 1,113 of record CAZRDR010000002.1, read on the forward strand.
TCCTTTCGGACATGACATTTCAAAAGTCATTAGTCGCTGCTTCACAGAATAATGTTCAGCAGACCTACACTCTTCAGGCACAGGCTATCAATCAATTCCCGTATCGTGACGTCTATCAGAGAACCTTCTCACAGACTAACTTAACTATTGCTAATGCTATCGCTAGCAACCAGCCTAAGAACTCTTCTCCATCAGCAGATGTACAGCAGCAGATCGTTGGACTTATCCAACAGTCTATTAACTATGGCCGCAATGCAGTCTCTGTCTCACCTCAGACAGCACTTGATTGGAACTCTCTCTCAAGTGTCTATCGTGGACTCATCGGCTTTGGTCAGAACGCTGAACAATTCGCAGTCTTAACCAATCAGCAAGCTATTGCTCTTGATCCTGCAAATCCTCAGCAGTATATTTCACTTGGCGGTGTCTACTATCAATTAGGGCTTTGGGACGAGGCTATCCGCCAATTCCAATTAGCAGCTAACTACAAGCAGGATTATGCTAATGCGTACTACAACTTAGGTCATGCATACGAGAGTAAGGGTGACGCGCAGAGTCTTCAGAACGCACTCCAGGCATACCAGATCGTCGCAAGTCTGACAACTAATGACAAAGCTAGTAACGATAAGATCAAAACTGAAATCCAGTCATTACAGCAAAAGATCTCTGGTCAGGCACAAGCTAACCAGCAACAGCAGCAAGCACAGGCACAACAGGGTTCTAACTTAAACGTCAATGAACCAGCAGCTCAATTACCAGAGCGTAATCCAAAGACTGAGCTCCCTGCTCCGCCTACGAACAAGATCAGTCCTACTCCGACTCCAGCCAAGAGTCCGACAGGCACACCAGAGCCAACCAAAGCTCAATAAAAAAACTCCTACTGCTAGGAGTTTTTTTATACTAAGGTAGGGATTAAATCTCAATCCACCCTCTTCCCCACTAAAAAACCAGACCTTCTGAAATACTCCATACTAATCTGGTTTTAAAGTAGCTTACTCAGCTTGCTGATCATCACGTGGACGATCATCGCGTCGTTGTGGACGGTCATCTAAGCCTTCTGCTCGACGTTTGTCGAAACATTCACGGCAATAGACTGGACGATCACCTTTCGGTTGGAAAGGAACAGTTGTTTCTTTAGCACACTCTGCACACGTAACAGTAAACATTTGACGAGGACCGCGATCACCGCCGCCTCGGAAGTTACCACCACGATCACCGCCTTGTCTAGCTGCTTTGTGCTTAGCACGGCATGCTGGACAACGGGTTGGTGCATTGTCAAAACCTTTAGACGCATAGAACTCTTGCTCTGATGCGGTCCAGGTAAATTCTTGACCACAATCGCGACAAGTTAATGTTTTATCTTGGAAATTCACTTAGGATTCACCTCCCTTCGCCCTTCCGTAGTTCGCCGACTGGCGAACGAAGGAGGGTTTGTACAATTTGAGACTTACAACCTAAGCCTGATGAACGGCTTCGGAGAGGCAAGCCTCCTTAACATATTATTTAGGGTTCCTAAGTGACAACTGGGGATCTATGAGAAGAAACCTGAGTTACCTAGAATACCATGCTCCGATAAACGGAACTAGGTGTATTATAGCATATTAGTGCAAACAGCATCGCAACTTGTGGACTCGAAGGGAGCGGAGGCCTAAAAGGCCGAGCTCGCTTGCTTGATACCCCAAGGGTACTAGCTACAGTGTAGCGGCGCAGCGCGGAGAGGACTAGCTCTTCTCCACCTACCTACTAGATGTGGACTCGACCAGATTTGAACTGGCGACCTTCTCTATGCCATAGAGACACTCTAGCCAACTGAGCTACGAGCCCTTATAACCTTACCTGCTTATTTACCTCAAGATAGACGAGACGAGAAATATTTTTAATGCTTGCAGCTAACTTAGTGAAATCAGTACCCCGTGACATAATGCACAGGAGATATGGATGATCTTTGAAATACACGATACCGCAGTCATGCAGCTGAATGATATTCCCTACTTCTCTTTCCCCGAACTTATTAGCTACTTTTACTGATGACGGCACACCAGCCCGGATTCCATCAGTAAAGTCAACCTTGGATAAAAGATCAAGCGCTTTCTGTGAATTGTCTTTAGTAAGATATGATGCGTTATAAAGGATGCGGAAGAATGATGCATTATCAGTAACTGACATATAATCCTCTGTGCCACGAACACCTGGGATACTGATACCCAGGTCTTTATAGACTTTATCCTGAATCGGCAGAGGTAAATTCTCAACCAGAAGTGCCATCGCGTTGTTATCTGAGAAAACGATCATCCGATAGATCAAGTCCTCGACGGTATACTGCTGGTTCGGCTTCATCGGTGAGGTTGGCTTAACAGTCTCACCCTCATTTCTATCCTGTCCACCATCATATTTCAGCTTCTTCTGCATGATCGTCGGTTCTGACTCTGACTGCTTGTAATACGCCATCATCACGGGGACTTTCAAGAGACTGGCTGGAGTGAAGCCTTCATTTTGGTTCACGCCGAAGCCTACCCCATTATTGAGATCTCGGAAGTAAACAGACATATCTGAGGCGTCACCTGAGGCTTTCAGCTTATTCACTTCATCCTCAATCTTATATTTAAACGAAACGAATTGCTTAGTGAGCACCTCGCTTCCTACCTCACACTCAAGGAGTGGATTGATAAGAGAATAACCACCTTGGCGGACTTGATGTGCATCATTTGAGGACGGGTCTTGATCTGCTACCTGCTGTTTTACTAAGGTATGATCAACTGCCATACCTATACCGATACCAACAATAAGAATTGCTAGAGAAAGAAGTGACTTTTTCACTGGACATACGGCAAGGGGTTAACTAAGACACCGTTCTTGCGTATTTCAAAATGTGTATGAGGACCTGTTGAGTTACCGGTATTACCACTCAGACCGAGTACTGTTCTACCGCCTGCAACAGACTGACCAACCGAGACATAGATCTGACTCATATGAGCATAATGGGACTCTGTGCCTGATCCATCACTGATCCAGACGTTGGTGCCGTACCCAGTGTCCCAGGTTCCAACACTTACCCTAGTAACGGTACCACTGTGCGCAGCGTAGACTGGCGTACCGATTGGGGCTGTGATATCAAGCGCCATATGATACCACGACGCATACTGAGAGATACCGGTATTCCCTGGCACTGGGAAGAAGAATGACCCAGCAACTACGGCTGGCGCGTTACCAACGGCGAGGTAGGACTGCTGTAACTGCTGCTTAATAAGTGTACGCTGTGAACTTGAGACATCAGGCTTAATACCATCAGGCACGATCAATTCTTGGCCATCAACGAGTGCGAAGGTCTCAGGATTAGCGAATTCATTAAAAGGAAACTCTACGATCTTCTGGGCATTCGTATCGTACTTCTTAGCAATTGTGTATACCGTATCGCCTTTGCTGACTTTATGCAGAATACCGGTAACGGGGAGAATCTTAAGCGTATCACCAACAGTAATATTATCTGAATCCAAATCACTCGCCCACTTAATCGTATCTGTTGAGATATTAAATTTTTTAGCAACACTTGAGAGGGTATCGCCTTTTTGGACGGTATAGGTGATGACTTTATCGCGAGGTTTTTCGGAGCGGTCGGTTGAGAAGACGTTATCTGAGATATTAATCGACTGCTGCTGGTTCTCAGCATTTGCTAGATCAGTATTGGCTTGCGCCTGCTTGGTAAAGACAGGATACGCATCAGCTAAATACGGCCCGATAAGAACTCCAAGACCTAATACTCCCATGGTCGTTAAATGCAAAAAAGGACGGTTGTAGCGTCCTCTCTTCATTAAAAAAAATCTGACTAAGTGATTTTTGTTCTTCTCAAAGGTCATTGAGCCAGCCATGACTTTACGCTTGAGGTAGTAAAGGAAGAAAAACTCAGCAAATGAGGTCAGGTGGTAAGTAAAACGATGGGTAAAACGAGTAACCTGTCGCGTAGATAAGGGCTTTCGCATAAGGCAAGGTAGTGACTATGATACCAAAGGGGCAAAATGAAATCAAACTGAGCAGCAGACGCAGAAGTTATTTCTCTTTACCAAGATTCTCCAAGAATTCTTCGTTACTTTCAGTCTTAACTAACTGCTCGATGAACAGGGCTGTTCGTTCGTTCTCATTCAGCATATCCATCATGCGGCGCATGGTCACGATCTTCTTGTAATTAGCCTCAGACAATAAAAGTTCTTCCTGGCGTGTACCTGAGCGCTCGATATTAATCGCTGGGAAGATACGACGTTCTGCTAGCTTTCGATCTAAGTGTAACTCCATGTTACCAGTACCTTTGAACTCTTCATAGACGAGATCATCTAAGCGTGACCCTGTCTCAACGAGTGCTGTACCGATAATGGTTAACGAACCGCCTTCTTGGCAGTTACGTGCTGCACCGAAGAAGCGTTTTGCTGGCCAGAGTGCTGCTGGATCAAATCCTCCTGAAAGCGTACGCCCAGATGGTGCGACAGAGAGGTTGTAGGCACGTGCTAAGCGAGTAATTGAGTCAAGGAGAATAACAACGTCCTTCCCCATCTCAACTAAGCGTTTTGCGCGCTCAAGCGTGATTTCAGCCACACGTGTCTGATTCTCTGGTGGTTCGTCGAAGTTAGAAGCGATAACCTCACCACGAACTGACATAGTCAGATCAGTAACCTCTTCTGGGCGCTCACCGATAAGAGCAGCCATGAGGTGAACATCAGGGAAGTTCTTGGTAATTCCCGTTGCGATCTCTTTCATGATCGTTGTCTTACCTGCTTTAGGAGGAGAAACGATCATACCTCGCTGTCCCATACCAATTGGCGCGACAAGATCGATAATACGTGTTGAGAGAGGCTTAGCGCCTGTTGCAAGTAACAATTGCTGTTTAGGATAGATAGGAGTCAGATCGTCAAACCACGGACGCTTCATTGACTCTTCAGCTGTCTGTTCATTAACTTTCTCAACTTTGAGTAAGCCGTAGTAACGCTCACTGTCTTTAGGAGGTCTAGCAACTCCCTCGACTTTATCGCCACCTCTCAGCATAAAACGGCGAATTTGTGACTGACTGATATAGACATCACGGTTTGATGGGATGAATTTTGGACGTAAAAAGCCGTGACCTTCTGGCTGGAGGTCTAAAAAGCCGACCACGTTCTCAGTTGGAACACTCTGAATTTGTGGTGCATAGTGACTTGAGCCACTGTAATTATCACGCTGATAGCGTGGCTGAGGCGCATCATTATAGTCCTGCTGAAAATCATCAGGGTGTGAGCGGCGTGGACCACGACGATAGGAACCAGTATGTGCTGGTGCTTGCGTATCTGTGTTCATAGGCATGGGTTCTGGTGTAGGAGCTGGTGCAGATGCGCCTTCTTCTTGTGGAGTTGGCTCCCCCACAAAATCAGAAGCCGATGAGGTTTGAGATTTTCTATAAGGCATAGATTAAATGAAAAATTTTTGAATTAGCTTAACTACGTGAGAGAAACGATAGGAAACTTGAAATTTCGAAGAGATGTCGAGTAAGCTTTGGAGTATTACACCATACTGTCCTTTTTTTGTCAAGAGCAAAAGCGTTTTTATCTTTGACAATTGAGCTTCAACATGGTATCCTAGCAGCCTATTATAGGGTAATTCTCAACCATTATGCGTAAGCTCATCTTAACTAGTCTTATTACTATCCTATCAGCTGCAACGATCACGACTGTCTCAGCCGCTGAGCCAACCCCAGCTGGGTGTCAACCTATTTATAATGGCGGCAATGTTTGTAGTAATAACAATGTCATTACTGTCAATAAAAAGGTACTTAACCCTAGTGTTAAAGTAAATCCTGGTCAGAAGTTCCAAGACAGTGACTTCATCGAAAATATCGGTCCTAACGACACTCGCTACGGTCCAAATCAGCTGAGTGCCTTTCGTATCTACGTGACCAATAAATCTCGCTCAACTCAGAAAAATATTACGGTAAAAGATATCTTCCCTCCTCGCTTTATTACCTTTGTCTCAGGCAATGGCAACTATGATGCTTCATCTCGCACCTTCAGTACGACAATTGCCGAAATGAAGGCTAACGAGACAAAAGCGATCACCATTCAGGTTATGACTGCGCGCCAGAACGAACTCCCAACAGATAATAACAGTCTGTGTACGATTAACCTCGCCTTAGCAACTGTCGGCAGTAAGACGAGTCAGGATACGGCTCAGATCTGTGTCAGTAACCAGGCTAACGGCCTGACCAATAATTCAGCAACCTCGATCGGGAGAATTACACCAAGTCAGACGACCAAAGGCGGACTAGCAGTCTCCCCT
>CAZRDR010000003.1:0-7347 GCA_964598995.1 uncultured Gammaproteobacteria bacterium
CCTGTATCCCAGTGAGGGAAGGCATCACAAGCAATATGAGAGAGAATCGCGATAGGAATGCCGAGATAGGGATTAGGAATGGCGGCCGCCAGTGCGACTCCCATTACTGAGTGTCCTGTTGCTGTCATAGAGAATTTAGTATAGCAGACGAAGTAGAGGGATGCTCTTGACAACTGACCTCAACCGTACCACAATCAAAGTATGCGAAAAATGCTGCCGCTTTTTACGCTTGGTCTGTTTCTCCTTTCAGTCGTGGGAGTGAGAGCGTATTATGACCAGGCCGTACTGGGAACTTCGACTCGAGTCTCTGATGCTGTTTTTCCTCCAGTGACTGCAGGACCTGGCCATATTCTTCCTGATAGTCCATTTTATGCACTTGATAAGCTCTATCAGACACTTCGCTTAGCTCTCGTTTTTACTCCTGAGAATCGTGCCCAGCTTCATACGCAAATTGCCTCTGAAAGACTCGCAGAACTCAGAGTCGAGGTCATGCGAAATAATCAGACAGGCATTGATACTGCCTTAACTGAGTTGCAGCATGAAAGTATGGCAGCGGCTGAGGATATTAGGGACGCTGCTTCCCAGGGCAAAGATGTGACACAGCTTGCACGAAATATTCATCAAGCACTCGCTGATAACCGCCAAATTTTAATGAAAGTACAATCTCAGGTCCCTGAGACTTCATTTAGTCAAAAATTAGCAGCTACGACAGATGTGTTGCGTGACGCAAGGGTAATTTCGGAGGATGCATTGCCTCAGTCAGATCTTGATCATGAAATCGCAGCTAACGTCGACACTGAAGTTAATGAAGCAGTACTCGGTGTCCAAACGTCAATTGACGCATTACAAAAGCGAATGACTATCCAGCAATCAATGGCCAGTAAAGCAGCAGAGCGCGAGATGCAAAAGCAGCAGATAAATACGATCAAGGAAACAACCAAAGCTAGCCAAGCCGCAATTATTGAGCAAAGGAAAAAAGCAATCCAGGACTACTTAACGAAGGTTCAGGCACTTCGCAAACAGCGTGAGCAAGAGCTCGAACAGTTAAAGAAAACCATAAAAGATCTTCAAGATCAGTTAAAGCAACTTCAGCAGCAAGAGCATACAGATATCAAGAACATCCGTACAGGTACTACACCTACGCCAAAACCATCGCCTACGATTACATCTACCCTTAAGACGACTACTAACCGTAAGTAGTGTATAATTCTCCTCTATGATTAAGCTTGGTGCTGCAGAACTCAGGACAACTGTGCCTGAAAAAGAGCAATTCGATGCCATCAAAAAAAATCCTGTCTATCTGATCGTAGATAATGTCCTGGATACGTATAACATCGGGGCGATCTTTCGCCTGGCCGATGCGGTAGCAGCTGAGAAAGTCCTGCTGTGTGGTGCCTCTGAGACACCACCGCACACACGTATTAAGAAAGCCTCGATTAATACGACCGAGTGGGTGAACTGGGAGCATTTCAGATCTGCTAAAGAGTCAATTGAGTTCCTCCGCAAAGAAGTTCCAGGGATTAAGATCTATTCAGTCGAACTAGATAAACGAAGTGTACCTTACGATAGCGTTGAATATTCATTCCCAGTCGGTCTAGTCGTTGGTCATGAATCAGACGGCGTCAGTGAGGAAGCGATGCGTGCATCTGACGGCATCGTCGAGATCCCGATGTGGGGAGTCAATAAGTCAATGAATGTGATGGTGTCCCTTGCAATCGTTCTTTTTGAGGTCATGAAGCACTATCGGGAGCAAGCCTAATCTTCCTTACTGTAATCTCTGTCTCAAATCTGCTACATTTATTGCTGTGACAAAACAAGAGCAATTAGATCAAATTACCAAAGAAATTGAGAATTGTGCTATCTGCAAAAAAGATAAGATAGGTGTAGCGGTGCCTGGCGAGGGAAATCCTGATGCAGACATAGTCTTCATCGGTGAAGCACCTGGGAAAACAGAAGCCAAGACCGGGAGACCATTTATCGGCCGTTCAGGTCAACTTCTCAGAGGCTTGATCCGTGAGATAGGACTTGATGATGAGAAAGATGTCTATATCACGAGTCCGGTGAAGTATCTGCCAGAGCGCGGCACGCCGACGAGTGAGGAGATCGCACACGGCAGAACGCACCTCATGAAACAGTTCGCGGTCATCCAGCCGAAATTCGTCGTGTTACTTGGTCGAGTCGCAGCCGAAGGAGTCCTCGAGAAAAAAGTTTTTGTTACGAAGGATAGGGGACAGGTCATCGAGGAAAAAGACGGGATCAGATATTTCTTAACTTACCATCCAGCCGCTGCATTACGCTTCCCCGTGAAATTTAAACCAACGCTCAAAGAAGATTTCCTGAAGGTAAAAGAATTAGTTGCTACAACCGCTTAAGACAGAACTAATTTGTACTGAGGAATCTGTTTGAGGTGAAGTCTCTCTTTATACCCACCATTATTTCCTTTGCCGACATCATAGGTAGTGCAGCCTTTGTCGATCGCACGAGGCAGGCAGGTGCGGATAACGAATTTACCAAGCCCGGGAACTGAATAATCATACCCCATGTTAATAGACGTATAGGTGTTATTAAAAACGAGGTTATATGATACGGCTCTGACGACGTCATCGATGAGGACGAGGAAGTAATCAATCTCATATCGGTCAAATAACGTCGTAAATATTTCACGACGGTGCTCCATGTTAAATGATGAGTCTTCACCAAAGCGAGAGATACTTAAGTCCCAAAGGTAATGAAGATCCTCACGCGTGCCATCTCTTACTTCGACTTTGGCATCGCCGAATCTGACTTTTAATTCACTTTTAATATTTTTTCTGACTTTACCGCTAAATGAGTTAATGTAATCATCAAGTGAGGTGAGGCCTGTGAGGTCAGCTTCGAAGCGGTCAGTGTGGTGTTCAGACTCGACACCGTTTACCGTATACGGTTCAGCAAGTGAATAGAGGATAGTCGGTCGAGGCATTTGCTCTAAGAATTCTGTTGCGTGATCTTCGTAGCCAGGCAGCAACATGACTTTATTATCATCAGTGTCTGCACCGCCGAAGATCTCATAAAAAGGCTTGTCCATCTTAAATAATTTTTGGCCAATACCTTTATTTTCATTATACTGAAGGGGAAGCATGCCTACCGCTTTATCACCATCGTATCCGACGATAAAGTGGAGTGGGATATCGAGGGGTTCGATCCAGGTGTAACGAAAATCCCATTCATCATCAATTTTTTCATGAGGTGAGAATTGCTCCCAGAGAGTTTTCGCTTCATTAACATCAGTGACCACTTTAAAGGTTAGTTTTGGCATAGGAATTAATTATACTATCACAGATAGAGGGATGTCTTTTGGCGAGGAACCAGAAGATGACTTACGTCAGAGCCAGGTTCGAATCTTTGAGGTTCTTGCCCACGTTCAAAAAGTACGACTTCTGCTTGGCCAGCTGTTCGCATCGAGCGCCCTTCGGTTACTAAAAGTGAATAATCATTTAATCCTATGACAATACTGTCTGGATATTCCTCAAGATTTTTATAAACCGTCTCAGGAAGATCTTTATCTGCTAAATGTGGCATAAGCTTAATATGTCTCGGAAGGACATTAAGTCCTGTTGTAATGACTCTGCCACGTGAATCACGTCTGTGCTCATCTTCTTCTGGGTCAGCGGCATAGCCTATCTCATCTGTCATGGCGAGTAACCCTGCACTTACACCTACCCATGGCGTACTCTCTGCGATTTTACGTCTGATTGCATCTGCGATTTCGCCTTCACCCTCGAGCATTTTCTGGTTAAGAGTAATCGTATTGCCGCCTGTAGCATGGAGAGCAGCAGCTTGCTCGATGACACGTACCTCATCACCCGGATGGTCATAGAGGTTATAGATAGATTTAGCACCCCAAGAAGAGTAGAGTTCTGCTACAGAACTTGGACTCTGTGATTTTGTACCACTTGCATAAGGGATAATAACAACGTTCTCGCGGCCTTTAATATGGGGCTGAACTTCTGACTGAGCGTAGCCAAAATTCTGATAATACTTACCCTGAGCATCTTTTTCCCAGTAATTACTCGTCCCGATTAAAAGACGATTATCATTAATTCTTGCCTGGAGGCCTAACTCAGCTGACATAGGCCGATAGTTTATCACTTTCTACGGTAGAGTCAAGTTTCTTACTAAGCTGTTACCTGACAGTTACTAGACATAATTTCATGTCAGAGGTATAATGATTTTTTATTCTTTATGCTAGGACAGACAATTCAGCTTCACGAAAACGATCGCGAAGACCACGCCAAGCGGTTAGGACTTACGCTGAGTGAGTTCGACCGCTTAGTCACGTCAGGCAACACAGCCTACGAAATCATCAAAGAGCTTGGTCCATTCTACGGCCGAGAGGATAGTATCGAGCCGACATTTCGTATCACAGCAGAGCCGGTAAAACTGCCAGAGGGTTCGAAGGAAACCTTAACTCAATTAGGCCAAGACTTACTTTTACTCGGCAGAGCCCTTAAAAAACTTCCAGATATTTATAAAGCAATTTTAGGAGAAGACCTCATTTATTCAGTTCCACCTACCTGGAGAATCGATACGATTATTACTGAAGATGGAAAATTAAAAGTAAATGAGATAGAAGGCCAAGATGGAGCAAGTGCACTGATGATCGCCGAACAACGTGCTTACAACCTTCAGAAATTCACTGATTCAACCGCTGCTAAGATCATTCCAGCTTTCGAGCAAATGTGCCTCAAGCCAATTAGTGGTATTTATAAAATTGCCTTGATTCGTGTTAATGTTCTCAACAATCCTTGCAGTCCTAACGCAGAGCGTTTCATTAGCTTCCTTAATACACTTTCCAATGGGAAAATTCAGTTAGAACACATCAACGAAGTTGATATTGTTTCTGGTGACCTAAAACCTGACTGGAGTTCGTACTCAGGTGTGATCAGTGAGACGACGATGTCGCCTCATCAGATTTTTTCATATGGTGTTAAGCCAGAACAGCTTATCTCAGCTGGTAACTACAATACACTCGTTAATAAGGGAATATTTGCTATTGTCTTCGAAGAAAAGCTTAAGAACTTTTGGATTGAGAACTTAGGCGAGGATACCTATATTAGACTTAAGAGTATTTTAATTCCTTCATCATTTATTAATACTCGTGATGATTTAGAAAAAGCACGCAAAGAGGGTAAAGTTGTAAAAGTGTTCTGGGCTGGGACTAATACGGACCTTATTAATAGATCACGTGGTGTCGCGCTACCTCATGGAGATATCGAGCAAAGTAGTGAAGAACGCTGGAAATTTTTAGGAACACTCTTAGACCAAGGAGTAAAACTTATCGCCCAAGATTTCGTTAAGCCAGCACTCATTAAGTCATTTTTACGTAAAAAAGGCATTACTCTTGAAGCCGTTGAATGGTATAACAGACTTTGTGTGAAGTATGTGGCTGATGGTAATCCAAATCTTGAGACTATCCCTAATGTTTCACTTACCGCGATGGAAGTAACCCTTGGACCTGATGTCATCCCAGCTGGACGCAAGTGTGCCTTCACCGCTGGCGCCTTCTAATTTTTACTCTTGTCTTCTCACTAAATTCTTATTATCATAGCGAGTGTTATGGATCGCGAAAAAGCTCCCCGCAGAGTATATACACCCTCACTTCCTCAACAAGAAATTCTTTTTCGAGCTGAAAATATCCGAGCCAGATACCCAACTATTGGCGTAATCGGAGGATTAGGCCCTGATGCGACAGTTGACCTTATGCGTGAGATAACAGAGAACACACGGCTGATGCTTGGTGCTAAAAAAGATCAGGATCATATCAGAGTGCTCGTTGCTAGTAACCCTGAAACGCCGGATCGTACAGGACACATAAAATATTGGCTAGGTAAGAGTGATGAGGAAGTAGAAGATCCATTCTTCCATCTCGTCTCATCATATCTTGATCTTAAAAGCCAGCAAGGACAGAAACAACGTGTAAAGTATGTGGGTGTACCATGTAATACCGCTCACCTCTATGTTCCTGCACTTCAGCAAGTCATGGACGAAGATGAAAGTGGGATGGAGATAGTGCACATGATAAAAGCAGTTGGCGATACTATTCATAGGGATCATCGTGATGTTAAGACAGTCGGATTACTTGCAACGTCTGGAACGATAGAGACTGAACTGTATCAAGGAGTACTCGAAGAAGCAGGACTCCGGGTCGTGATCCCGGACCAAGATGATCAGGAGCATTTAGTCATGAAGGGAATTTATGATAAAGACGAGGGAGTAAAAGCCGGCCATATCGAAATACCTCGACAACGATTTATTGAAGCTGCGAGAAATCTGAAGAAAAGGGGAGCACAAGCAGTCATTGAAGGCTGTACTGAGATTCCTCTAGCTCTCACACAAGCACATCTAAAGGACATGTTAGTTATTAATCCAACCAATATTCTGGCGCGGACATTAATTGAACGTACGGTTGCTGCCGCATAGCTTCTTACACTTTTCTTACACAACAGCTTATTGACACGCTATAGGTCATATGATATAAATCAGCCCATAGAATATGAATAAAGCAATTTTAAGTTCAATCGTCGCAGCAGGCCTTGTCTTAGGTTCTGTTTTCCCAGTAGCTGCTGGTTATAATGATCCACTTCCAAATGCCAGTTGTGTTGGTGGCGATTTCAAACTCTACATGAATCCAAAAGGTGTCTCAAGTCGTCACGCTGTACGCATCGATGACCTTACAAATCCTTGGAATCCTCAAGCAATGTACCCAGGTGATAGTCTTAATGACAATACTAAAGGTTCAGCATACGTTGTCCAAAAAGAAGTTTCACATGAATATAGTTGGTGGATCCATGATGTAGACGCTAATGGCGTTTATGGGCCAGCAAAAAGTGGACGTGTCTATTGTAGAGTAGATAGTCCTTCAGGATTAACAGCAACGTATGATTATCCATATGTAACTCTTAAATGGAATGCAGTTCCTGGAGCAACTCGTTATGCGATTCGTGCTGATAACCAAATCAATGGTTGGAACAATGATACTCCAAACGATGGCGACCATGTCGCTAACCACTTAACTACAACTGAATTTAGATTTAAAGCAGCACACGATCGCAAGATCAGTTGGTGGGTACATGCTGTAGATAAATACGGTGCATACTCAGACGCTGCTATCGGTCCAGTACTTTCTACTAACTAAGTAGCATCAATCTCCCCTTGACATTAGCCACAAAATAGCTATAATAGCTAATACCTATGTAGGAAAGGCAAATAGATATTTTTCTATGAACTCGCCTTGGCGAGTTTTTTTGTCTCTACATACTTCATTACCTCTTAACTTGTCCGCCACTCTGGCGAGATTAACAAGTCGTA
>CAZRDR010000004.1:0-11796 GCA_964598995.1 uncultured Gammaproteobacteria bacterium
TCACCGATCAGATAATCAACCTCAGCTGGACGCATATTTGCTGCAGTGTTAGCCTTAACGTATTTCTGCCAGTCAGAAATACCAACTGCATTAAAGGCTAGCTCTACAAATTCCTGCACACTGTGAGTCTCACCAGTTGCGATAACATAGTCATCAGGTTCAGGCTGCTGCAACATCATCCACATCGCCTCGACGTAATCTTTTGAGAAGCCCCAGTCTCTTTTCGCATCCATATTACCTAACTCTAACGTATCTTGAATTCCCAGATGAATTCGTGCAACAGCATTACTAATCTTTCTCGTTACGAATTCAATACCACGACGTGGTGACTCATGGTTAAAAAGTATGCCTGAACATGCATACATTCCATAACTCTCGCGATAATTTACGGTGATGTAATGGCCATAGACTTTCGCTACGCCATATGGTGAGCGTGGGTAAAAACGAGTAGTTTCCTTTTGAGGAGTTTCGGTAACTTTGCCAAACATTTCAGAACTTGATGCCTGATAAAATCTAATATTTTTATTAGTATGACGAATCGCTTCGAGCACTTTAGTAACAGAGATACCAGTAAATTCTCCAGTGAGTACAGGCTGCTCCCAAGAAGCCTTAACAAAAGATTGCGCAGCCAGGTTGTAAACCTCTTCTGCTTCTGATGCAACAAGCGCATCCTGAATAGAACCTTGATCTAAGAGATCACCAGAGACTAATTTGATACGATCTTGGATGTGTTGGATATTCCCAATATTTGGAGTGCTGAGGCGGCGAACGAACCCGTATACTTCATAACCTTTATCGAGCAAAAATTCAGCTAAATATGATCCATCTTGTCCGGTAATACCAGTGATAAGTGCTCGTTTTGCCATTGTTATTAACCTATTCTATACAACCTTTCTAAAATAGTCTAGTGTTTCTTTTAGTGTATTTTCAAGAGGAATTTCTGGCTTCCAGCCAGTGAGATTTTCTAATTTTGCATAATTACAGTAGATATCTGGAGAGTCCACTGGGCGATAAAGAAATTTGTCTACCTCAACACTAATTTTAGCATCGGAGAACGAGAGTAAAATATCCAGAATCTCTTGTATTCCATGTGATTTCCCTGAACCGATGTTGTAGGCTTCACCTGGCTCACCTTTCTCCATAAGTAAGGCATATGCTTTGACAATATCTCGGACATCAGTAAAATCCTTACGTGCATTTAAATTGCCAACTTTGAGAATAGGTTCTTGCTGACCTTTCTCAATATCTGCAATTTGTTTTGCGAACATCGGAACAACGAATTTAGGCTGCTGGCGAGGACCCATGTGATCAAAAGGTCTTGCCCTGATAATTGAGAGTTTATCTGCTAAATAAAATTCAAGAGCTAGATAATCCTGAGTGATCTTTGAGACTGCATAAGGATTCCCTGGACGAAGAGGTGTATCTTCATCAACCGGCAAATCATCAGCCTTCACTCCCCCATAGATATCACCCGATGAGACAGCGAGTACCCGGGACTCAGGGACGAACTCCTTAACAGCAGTAAAGAGATAAAGCTGAGAAAGCATATTGGTAGTTAATGTCTTAGCAGGATTTTTAATACTTTCACCAGGGGATGTCTGTGCAGCGAGATTATAGATCTGGTCAGGCCTGACTTCTGAAATGAGTGCAGACACCTGTTCCTCCTCAGTCAAA
This sequence comes from uncultured Gammaproteobacteria bacterium, assembly GCA_964598995.1. GTDB lineage: Bacteria > Patescibacteriota > Microgenomatia > Levybacterales > UBA12049 > JACROF01. The sequence continues at coordinate 1,675 of CAZRDR010000004.1, forward strand.
TCTGCTTTATGCAAAATAAGCTTACGCGCGAGATCACCGAGTCTCGTGAGACCGTCATCTGAATGATAGGTACCATGAATTTCACTGTCAGGGAAACTGAGGAGTAACTCTGCGAGGTAGTGTCCAGCAAAACCGCTAATGCCAGTAATTAATATTTTTTTCATCTGCCTACACCATTGTAGGTAAAACCGAGACTTCGAGCAATCTGTGGATCAAACACATTACGTCCATCAATGATATTTTTCTTTTTCATAATCTCAGCAGCTTTTTTGAGATCTAATTCTTTAAACTCATTCCACTCAGTCACCAGGAGTAACAGATCAACATCTTTGATAGCATCATATGCATCACTAGCATAGGTAATTCCGTCATAATCTTTCAGTAAACGCTTTGCGTTATCCATAGCAATTGGATCAAAGGTTCTCACACTAGCACCTTCCTCAAGGAGTTTTGGAATGATAACAAGAGATGGAGCATCTCGCATATCATCAGTATCAGGTTTAAAGGCAAGGCCTAAGACAGCGATCGTTTTCCCTTTAAGGCCACCGAGCATATCATTCACTTTTGTCACTGTTCGAAGCATCGCATGTTTGTTAATCGCTTCTACCTCTTTAAGGAGTGAGAACTCTTTACCAGTATCACGTGCAATAGCGATAAGCGCTTTAACATCCTTAGGGAAGCAGCTGCCACCATACCCGACGCCAGCGTTAAGGAAGGCCTTTCCGATACGTTTATCAAGACCTATTCCTTCTAGAACTTGCGGTCCTTGCGCACCTAATGTCTCAGATAATTCAGCAATAGCATTGGCAAATGAGATCTTCGTTGCCAGGAAAGCATTAGCTGCATATTTAATCATTTCTGCAGTCTCAATGGTGGTAAGAACTCGAGCTCCATCAAGTGGCTCATGCAATCGAACAAGGATTTGCTGTGCTTTTTGTGTCTCAGTCCCGATAACTACACGATCTGGGTGTAACGTGTCCCCAATTGCCTGTCCTTCACGAAGGAATTCTGGCACTGATGCGATGTCAAATTCTGCTTTGTCATTTTTGACCTCGTTAATAATTTTTTGGACTTCACGATTTGTTCCAATTGGGACAGTACTCTTGGTGATAACAACGGTATATCCATCGAGATTCTCGCCAATTTTTTTAGCTACATCAAAAACGACACTCAGATCTGCCTCACCAGTTGGCTTAGGTGGAGTTCCGACTGCAATAAAGACGACTTCTGATGAAGCAATTGAATCATAGTCAAGCGTGAAGAGAAGACGGCCAGCATCAACATTACGCTTTACTAACTCTTCAAGACCTGGCTCATAAATTGGGATGATTCCTTTTTTAAGATTTTCTACTTTCTCTGGGGTATGGCCGATGACATGTACAGTATTCCCAAGGTCGGCAAATACTGCTGCTGAAACGAGGCCCACATAACCATGTCCGATAAATGTAACTGTCATAATTGAATAATGATTAAACCAAAAATATAAAGGACATTCAAGAGAAGAAATGCTAGACAGCCATCTGTCGTTTTACATCAAGAAGACCTTCTCTCAATGTCCTCATCTCAATTCCGAGTTTTTTTATTTTAGCATTATTTAGGGATGAATTAAAGGGTTCGGGCGGACGGCCAACTAAGAACTCAGCCCTCGTTGTTCCTGAGATAAGACCCTTATCAAAACCGAAGACATCAGCTATCTCAAGAGCTGCGTCATGAATACTTGTCGAAGTACTACCTACTGCATGGAAAATACCTGTTGCATCTTTTTCAATCACACTTTCAATCGCAAACGCTAAATCGTCAATGAATGTTGGCGTGATGATGCGATCAGTTAATACAGTAAGCGGTTCATTATTTTTTAGTTTTTGAATGAAAAGCCGTACAAAGTCATTTTTTTCGTATTTCGCACGATAAGGATAAGCTGGGCGAAGTACTACCCAAGGTGTGCCTAAATCTCTCACTAGTAGTTCACCTTCAAATTTTGTCTTCGCATACCAGTTCAACGGATTTTCTTTATCGTCCTCGGTATAACCACCCTCAGGTGTATTCTCGCCATCAAATACTAGATCAGTTGAGATATAGATAAGCTTTTTCCCAGTTCTCTGGCAAGCCATTGCGACATTTTCTGTACCAATAACATTTATTTTCCATGCATCGCTCTGTTCACCGAGATCTTTTTGAAGTTCAGCCTCTTTAACATTGGTATAAGCGGCTAAATGCAGAATGACAGGAGCATCAGAATTGACCACAGCTGCTTCAACCTGATCTTTATTCGTGATGTCGACACCGGTCGATCGACTGATATTAGCGAAAGAATGAACTGTTAGAAGTTCTTGTACGCGGGATCCGATAAGACCAGTGAGGCCTGTGGCAAGTATTTTCATTCGACCTGATCACCAAATTGTTTATCGTAGTAATCTTGAAATTCACCAGACTTAATTTTTCTCCACCAGTCCTGATTCTCACGATACCAATCAATTGATATCTGAAGAGCTTCCTCGATTGAGTATTTAGGACTCCAGCCTAACTCCTTATGAATTTTCTGCCAATTAATATCATACTTGCGATCGTTACCCGGTCTGTCTTTAACGAACTGAATCAAGCTTTCGTCTTCACCCATCAGCTTGAGAATAAGTCGCACCGTCTCAATATTTGACATACCCTGGTCTAAACCTCCAACTAAATATGTTTCTCCGATCTTACCTTTTTGTAAGATAAGTTCTATCGCTCTGACATGGTCTTCAACATATAACCAATCACGAACATTAAGCCCATCTCCGTGCACAGGTATTTTTTTATGTTCAATAGCATTAGTAATTGCTAAAGGGATGAGCTTTTCAGGATACATTGCAGGTCCAAAATTATTTGAACAATTACTAATAGTGATAGGGAGACCGTAAGTATGATAATACGCTCTTACTAGATGATCAGAGCCAGCCTTAGTTGCCGAATAAGGACTATGAGGATCATATTTCGTATCCTCACTAAATTTCTCAGTATGATCAAGTGCTAATGTACCGAAAACCTCATCAGTTGAGATGTGATGGAAGCGCTGTATACCTAATTTTTTAGCTACTTCAAGAAGTGTATATGTGCCGACAAAGTTCGATTGAATAAAAGGCCATGGATCTATGATAGAGCGATCTACATGTGTCTCTGCGGCAAAATGCACGACAATGTCTACATCTTTCATGACTTCTTCAACGAGGACCATATCAGTGACATCACCCTTCACAAAAGAATAATTTGGATTATGAGCAACGTTCTTGAGGTTTTCGAGATTTCCTGCGTAGGTGAGTTTATCGAGGTTAGTGATCTTATCTTCTGGATGATTCTTCATCCAATAATTAATAAAATGGGAGCCGATAAATCCTGCTCCTCCAGTAACCAGTAATTTCATAGAAACTTGTTCTATCTTAGGTGAGTAGTAGGTGTTTGTCAACTCAATTATAATTTGCTATAGTCAAGAAAATGCTTGATAATCCTTACCAATTAGCTCTTCAGCCAACAGACCCTGAGTGGCCCTCAATGATCAAAACAACTGAAATCCCAGGACTTCTTATCTATGAACGCGAAACATTCTCTGATGATAGAGGCTTTTTTAAAGAAATAGTTGAGTTAAGAGATCTTGAGAAGGTTTTGGATAAAAAAATAACTGTTACGCAATGGAATCATTCAAGGTCTAAACCTAATGTCATTCGAGGGTTTCATGCTGAACCATGGGAAAAAATCGTCTATGCCATGAAAGGCGACGTATTAGCTGTCATTGTCGATTTACGAACTGATTCACCAGCATTTGGTAAAGCAGTAAAAATAGAAATTGGAGAAAATAATAAACGCGCCATTTATCTCCCCCAAGGCATGGGAAATTCCTTCGCAAATGTCGGAACAACAGATGTTGAGTATCTCTATATGATCACGGGTTATTTTGAAGGCAAACCAACTCCAGCGGTAAACTACAACGATCCAGTCTTGACCAAACAATTTGGCGGCTGGCCGATTGAACATCCGGTGGTAAGTGAAAAGGATCGAAATTATCCTGGTATAAAAGAAAAATTTGCAGGTGAAGTAGATTTCTCCCAATTCCCCTGGCTGAACGAATAACTAGTGTAAAAAGAAGAACATTACAGCAATACCAAGTGCACTCATCAAAGTATACTCAAAGACGACTTTGGTATGAAGATCATGATGGATATAGTGATGCACAAGCGCCCAGACAAGGTAAAAAATAGTCGAGAGAACAATATAGGTGAACTCTAGCTGTTTATCACCTTTAGCAAAAAGCACGAGAATAAATCCCATTACCTGCATTCCAGCAAGTAACAAATAATAAATTTTATGTGAGCGTACTTTTGCGACCATTAAAGAATTCCTCCCTGAGTCAAAATCAAGATAATAAGTAATAGCATACCAAAGAAAATAATATGGTCGAGATTATGAGAAAGGATACGAACGACATTTTTTCTTCGTGTAATTATGATATCAAGAACTAGTAATACAAGAATTCCCGCAATTACAAAGAATGCGATATTTTTCTGAGCTTCCGGCTTACTGATCAGTGGATCATTACGGAATGCAGCTACCTGCTCAAGCTGATTCTGAACAGGAAGAACTGTTGGCGTTGGAACAACAGTTACGACTGGAGTTGGCGTCGGAGTTATTGCATTTAATGCAGCAGGAACTGAGGTGACAATCGGAGTAGGTGTTACTTCTTGGACTGGAGCTGCTTGCGCTATATTCGTATTCCTACTGCCAAATTCTTCAACCACAAGGACAGTGTCATCACCGGTGAGTGTTCCGTCTTTTATAGCAAACCCTATATCTTTATAATTCGGCGAGAGCATATTCTCTCGATGACTTGGACTCGCCATCCAGGCATTAACCACATCTTGAGAAGTAGTGTATCCACGAGCTAAATTTTCACCAGCATAGACGTATTCGTAGCCTGAACTTTTAATAAAGTACCAAGGAGTAGTTCCATCAGGAGCGATATGCGCCCAGTAATTTTTAACGAACATATCATCAGCTTTTCGGGCAGCTGCTTGCGTCAGCTCTGCATTCATAGTCAGTGGTGCAAGCCCATTTTCTTGACGCTTTTGGTTAGTGATAACGAGCAATTCTTCAGGAGATACCGAATAACTAATGCCTAATACACTCCTATTATGCTTATAACCAAATGAGAATAAGAAGCTGGAGCTAACCATCAAGACCGTGATCGCTATCAGGCTTGAATGATGGAGTAATTTGGCACGATGATTATTGGACTCGTGCGGAATAAAAAGATGACGCAAAAAATGCTTCATAGGCAGGTATACCTACTATGACAGCATTTTCGTGAAATTTCAAATACAACTTAGCTATTCGTAAAGAGGGGTCACAAGCATTCCGATTTCTTGATTATTTACTGGAATTTGGAGCATAGACGCTAATGTATTTGCAATTGATACTCCGACGCGAAGTCCAGTAAATCAACCCGGCCCCGTATTTACTTCAATTCCTGTTAAATCCTGCAATGACAAATTATTTTCTTTAAGAACTCGCTCGATAAGTGGCAGTACACCTTGAGACTTACGATAATCAAACTCCTCTTTGCTAATCTTTCTCTCACCCTCGATCTCCAAACCTACGATTAACTGATCATATTTACTCGTAGCAATTGCTAAAATAATCGTTCTCATATTTCTAAATCATCTATTGGGACAGCTCCCTGACGTAATATCTTTATTTTACTTTGAGTACAATCTATGACTGTAGACACTTCTTGTCCATTAGTCTCACCATTTACTGTAAGATCAACTCGTGAGATAAGTTTTTGGTCAAGTTCTGAAAAATGATAAGGTGTTGGCATGCCAGGGAAATTTGCTGACGTACCAATAATAGGGACTCCTAACTCTGCAACTATAGTCAATGGTATTTCATGATTAGGTATTCGACATCCAATCCCCGTCTGACCCCGAACAAGTTCTCCCACTTTTGCATTTGCTGGAAGAATGATCGTTAATGCTCCTGGCCAATACTTTTTCATGAGCTCTTCTGCCTGAGATGGAATTTCTGTAACGTACTCTTTGACTAATTCAATCGAATGAAATAGTACAGGACAGGGTTTGTTCAGTGGTCGTTCACGGATCTCAAATAACTTTCGGACAGCCTTCTCATCATCAATCCGACATCCTATCCCAAAAGCTGTATCTGTCGGATAAATAATAATGCCGCCTTGTCGCAGAATTTCTACTGCTTGTTTAATTTCTTCATTCATAATGATTGATAATAATTTTTCTCTTTGTCTCGTCGACATACTCAAACTCAATTGCAATTCTTTTTTTCGGAAATAAATTACCCATTCGTTCTGGCCATTCGATAATGGTTATAGCATCTTTCTCTAAAAACATCTCTTCAATTCCGAGGTTTTTGAAATCTCCTGATTCCTGCAAACGATAGAGATCTATATGATGAATAAATTTTATTCTTGGATCATTAACCAAATATGATTTACTTATGAGAAATGTCGGTGAATTAACTTTTTGAGTAACACCAAGCGCCTCAGCCAATCCTTGGGTAAATGTCGTCTTACCACTTCCCAGATCTCCTTTAAGGGTTATTACCTCTCCACCCGTAAGATCTGAGGCTATATCTGCAGCAATTTTTTTTGTCTGTTCTGGTGAGTTACTGATAATTGTCACAGTGATGGTATATCTCCTTTTCTCTTATTGAGATAAAAGAGTATACCACAAATGATCAGTAACAGTCCTCCCATACCACAGAATAAAAGAGTCAATAAATTGTTCGATGAGTCAGTACTCGATTTTATTAGCACTGGCGAAGGCTTGGGGGGTTGGGTGGGTGTCGCAACGCTATCTGAGACCCCGAATACAGCAGTCGGATAATCACTGGGCATCGCATTTTTCGAAGATTCCTCCGAAGAACTTTTAACTGACGCTGGTGGAGAATTTTTCACTAGGGTCGGAGTAGCTGTAGGGACTCTGGTAGGAGTTGGTGTGGGAGGTTTAGTCGGAGTTGGTGTCCGAGTAGGCGTAGGCGTAGCTGATGGAGTAGGGGTCGGAGTAGGTGTAGACGTAGGTAATGCATATGATAGCTGAACGTCAACGGGTGTCTCTTCAGTTGCTGCACTATTGCCAGATGAGGTATATCGTCTGATACGTAATTTATAGCTTCCTGGACCAGGATATTCTGCCTGAGACGGATTACCAATACGCGCTTGAAGACTTGCAGTAACGACTGTCTGTGAATCAGGAATTGTCACCGGAACGTAGGACGTTCCTTCAGATCCTCCATACCACGTAGATCCGACTGATGTCTCTCCGAAGTAATTTGAAGTACCTTCTTTATAGAGATCAACTCGGAGATAGTTCTGCCCCGCAGATGCGCCAGTAAGGGTAACATCGACGGTAAATGGCTGCTCTGTTATCGACTGTGGAGCTGACTCGATAGTCAGAGTGACTGCATAGGCTGGAGATATGAAGAAAAAACTCCCAAGAAGAAAACTCATGACGATAAGAAGCGTCAGTCTCATGAGATTTTGTTATTGTTGAGTTTATTGTGGTCTGAACACTAAAAAAATGCAAGCAGAGAGTTACATACTAATTCGGTCGATTTCGCGAATACTCCCGACTGAGTAATGAGACGTAAATGGAATATTATGACCGTTTGCAGTATATGGATCATTCATCATATAACTTCCACCTGACCCACTAATGAGGACGACGAAATGGTCAGCCAAAGGCCCTCCGTCATAACTGATACCAACGATGACCGGCCGTCCGGAACTGAGCTCACCATCTATTGATGAACTTATACGCGTAGCAGTCGTCCCATCTGCAACAATTGCCTTAAGCAACCAAGCAGGTTCATATGAGGCAAAGTTACTCGGGTTACTATTAATTGTCTGTGGTGTGACTGATCGATGACCATAATGGGTGTAGACCATGGCCATTGAAGTCACGAGACAGCCATCACTTGCTAAGGTATATTGAGTACCATTCAGTGAATTTGCTCCCCACTGACTATCGCGCTGGTTATAATAGCATCCCCAATCATCGCAGACTGTTTGATTACCAAGAAGCGACGCTCCTCCCTGACTTTGGGTAAATCGACTAAAGCCTGCTAACTGTGCTCGAGCCTGAGCAAGCAGTCGCTGATAATTTGCTTCACTCCCCTGCGTTTCATTTAAGAGTCTTTGTTTGTTAGACTTTTCCTGATCAAGTTGATTGGTATAGTCTACTAACTGAGACTGAAGTGCTAACACTTGTTTTTTCTTTCCTTCAAAAATATCTTTTTGGTTAGCATAATCATTCTTTGCCTGGACTGTGTTATACATTAATTCTTTATCGTGAGCCTGAACGATACGAATATAGTTAGTCTTATCGATAAAATCGGTAAAGTTTTGTGCAGACAATAAAAGCTCAAGCGGTTGGATGGTACCAAGCTGATAGGTGGCTGATATACGCGACAAGAGGGTCTTCGTGATATTGGTAAGGGATCCCTCTAAGTGGGAAATTTTTTCTGAGGCTGTATCAATATCTTTGGTGAGCTCATCGATTTGCTGTTTTGTCGCTTCAATTCGGTATTGGGTTAATTTCATCTGATTATCCATCACGGAAATCTGTGATGAAAGTGACTTTTCCTGTGACTGAAGATCTGAGACTTTTCCCTCCAGGTCTTTAATTTTTTGATTGAGGTCATTTACCTGATTAGTTGTATCTTGAGTTCCTGTCGGAGTGGGTGTAGCGGTAGGATCAACAGCGAAGATAACGTGGTGAGATGAAACTACCACCAACATCGTTAAGGCGACGACAAACGTTAAGGCAAGGTTTATTTTTTTAATCATATGAGTAACTATTATTTTAGATACCTAAAGACTGCCATGAAGCTAGCGATAGCTCCCAGCATGATGGCAAGTCCTATCTCAACAGCCAGCAGGGCGAGAAGGAATGTGGGCGAAACGGTCACAAGAGGAATTTCACGCATGAATGACATAAGATATGGCCGAGCATACATCGTCATTCCAAAAGTTAAAAGCCAGCCAAGGACAGCCCCGACCAGACCGTAAAACATGCCTTCAAGCAAGAATGGCCAGCGAATGTACCAGTTAGTCGCACTTAAAAGACGCATAATCTCTATCTCTTCTCGCTTTTGGGAGATCTTAAAGCCGATGATCGTCGTCATGACAAAGATCGAGACCACACCGAGGACGATGACTAGTGCAAGGCCGATCCTCCGCATGGCATCTGTCCATGTGATAAGCGTCGAGACAACATCTTTCAAGAAAACGACATCTGAGACATTTGGTGATGCCTTGAGTACCTTCGCCACACTATCCAGATCCTCGATCTTGTAAGTAGAAATCTCAAGGGATGGCGGTAGGACATCAGCATTCACGAGGTCAAGAAGAACCGGATTATTTTTATTCCAGTTACTATACCGCTTAAAGGCCTCTTCTTTCGAGACGAATTTAATACTTGAGACCTTACCTGTTGCTTTGAGTGAGTCGGCCAATGCATCGATATTTTCCTGCTTGGTATCATCCTTAAAAAATGCTGTTACTTTCGGAGAGGATTCAAAGAAGGAAATGATTTGTGAAGAACTCACGACGATCATCGTGAACATCGAGACGACCAAGAAGGTGAGCATCATGATCAAAATCGCAGCGAGCGACTGATAAGGCGACCGTCGTACATTTTTCCAGGTTGTTTTGGCAGTTTTCATTATTTGTCCTTTACTTCTTTCTCATCATGTTTTTCAGTTTTGTGATGAGATTCAGTTTTAGTCGTCTTTTTATCATCCTTTACTAACTTTCCTTTTTCAAGTGCCACGACACGTTTATCAAGACTTGAGACGATGTCTTGGTTATGTGTCGCCATAATAATCGTCGTTCCCGTCTTATTAATATCCTGCAGGAGTTTTACAATCTCCCATGAGGTAGTGTTATCTAAATTCCCCGTAGGTTCATCAGCGAGGAGGACATCCCGATTAAATACAAGTGCACGTGCGATGGCTGCACGCTGTAACTCACCGCCTGATAACTGGATCGGAAACTTATGGATATGTTCTTCGATCCCGACCTGCTTTAAGATGTCACGAACTCGACGCTCAGCTTCATTATGATCG
>CAZRDR010000005.1:0-3192 GCA_964598995.1 uncultured Gammaproteobacteria bacterium
TGGCGAGCAAATGTATAAAAAGCCAAATCAACTATCTGGTGGGCAGCAGCAACGAGTGGCTATCGCTCGCGCACTCATGAATCATCCAGCCATAATCCTAGCAGATGAACCAACGGGCAATTTAGACTCTAAATCAGGAGCTGACATTATGGCTATTCTTAAAAAACTTAATGCTGATGGTAATACTATTATTATGATCACCCATGATAAGAACATCGCCTCAGTAGCAAAGCGCGTCGTCTCAATTAGTGATGGAAAGGTACACTCATGAAATTACGAGAACTTTTGGCATTATCATTTAGTAGTTTACGCTCGAATAAGTTGCGTACCGGGTTAACGACACTTGGAATTATTATCGGCGTTTTTGCTGTCATCTTACTTGTTTCACTTGGTACTGGCCTTCAGACCTATATCACTGACCAAGTCTCAGGTCTTGGCTCAAATCTTATTTTCGTCATACCTGGGAAAGTCGGAGGGGGGAGGACAGCTGGAGGCCAACAGACGAATAAGCTGACATTTACTGAAAGTAAATTACTTGAGACAAAACTAAAAGGGCTTGCCGAAGTTGGACCTGTCATCCAGAAATCTGCGACGACTAAGTCTGGGAGTAAATCAGACAAAGGAACCTCAGTTCTTGGGACCACGGCTAATTATCCGAAAATCGTTAAGACTAATCTAGTGCAGGGCAGTTACTTTACTCAAGCACAAGAAAAATCAGGAGCCAAAGTCGTGATCATCGGGCAGACAGTCTGGGATAAGCTTTTTAATCTTCAAGAATGTATAGGTAAACAGGTCAGTATTTCAGGTACACGCTATACGGTCATAGGAATACTTGAGAAAAAAGGTTCGGTCTTTGGACTGGACCAGGACAATACTGTTGTCATTCCTATCACTTCAGCACAGCGTCAATTTGGTGTGACAAATGTTAACAGTATTTATATATCAGCATTAAAACCTGAATTAGTTACTCTCGTCCAAAAGCGAGCCACAGCCACTCTGCTGACTAAATTAACTGAGGACGATTTTACTCTCCAAACACAAGAACAGACCTTATCGACGGTCTCAAGTATCACCAATGTCTTAACGATTGCCTTAGGTGGTATCGCGGCAATTTCATTAATTGTTGGAGGAATAGGAGTCATGAATATCATGTTAGTTTCTGTCACTGAACGCACAAAGGAAATAGGTCTGCGTAAAGCGTTAGGTGCACGCAGAGGAGATATTCTCAAACAGTTTCTCCTTGAGGCCGTGATGCTCTCACTCACCGGCGGCATTATCGGGATTGGTGCAGGCTTAGGCGCATCGTATGTTATTTCACTAATTTTTTATTCTCAAGTCACGCTCTGGTCTGTCTTCTTAGCCTTCTTCTTCTCAGTAGCTGTTGGGATTGTCTTTGGCATAGCTCCAGCAATTCGTGCATCTAAGCTATCGCCAATCGAAGCACTCAGATACGAATAAATAAGCCTCATAAATATTTACTCTCATTTACAGATTAATCAGCACTTTTCACTAAAATAGCCTCAAGTTATGTAAGAATTTCTTACAAAACCCACTATTTTTTTTGCATCTATTACTCTTTTTGATATACAATAAGTTAGTCCCTGCTCATAATTATGGAAAACGTCAAGAAATTATTACGCAAAACCAAGCATTCGTATCGTACGCTTCCTGATAAAAAGCAGTATATTGAGTTTTTTACTGCTGCGCTTACCGTGCCGATGCTCTTAACGGTGATTATTATAAATCTCAATAACCTGCGAAGCAGCAAGCAGGCTCAGCCAACGCCAACTCCGACGCAGGATCGTCCGATTGTCGTGACTGTCCCAAGCAGTACCAGTGAGAAAGTTACGCCTCAGCCATCAAATACAGCTTGTAAAAAAGGTATCGGTCAGATCAGTATCGATTACCCAGAGGAGGGAAGCACGATAACAGACAACCCGATTCAAATTGATATCAATTATCATCAAGGCGATTATTGCGCTGTCGTCTGGTCATATCGCATCAATGATGGGAAGTTCTCAGACTATGATGATAAATCAATAGCTCTTTATAATGTCCCATCAGGCACAATTAGATTTCAACTCAAAGTAAAAAGTATCGTAACCGGTGAGGAAAAACTTCTGACGAGAACCTTTACGCATAAAGGAAACGATACTCCTGTAGCATCGGGGTCAGCTAACTAACGATGGGACGTAATCTACGCTCAACTTTGACTTTTTTGCTTGGCTGGCCACTATCCTTTATTGCACTTTATTTTTTAGGAAAGTCATTCCTCGCTAAGACTTCTGCCGTTACTTTCAGCTTTAGTCATATTCATTGGTCTTTCTTAGTTATTGGATTTTTGTTCCTCACAAGTTATTTCTTTTTACGCAGTTATATTTGGTTCTTACTTCTCAAATATCATGGTTATACATTAGATCTTTATGAATCTCTTTTTAATTGGTCCTTAGCACAATTAAAGCGTTATATTCCTGGCAATATCTGGGGAGTAGTTGGGGTGTCGCTTCACTTTACTAGAAAGAGTGTAACTAAACATGATATCTCCTCGTCTTTGGTATCAGAAAACTTCCTTGTTCTCCTTGCTGGAGCTGCCTTAGCTCTTTTGAGTCTGCCGATTACTATACAAGTCCTTCATTTATCATCGTTCCCAGCAGTTTTTTGGCAGCTAGTAACTGGAGCAATCTTCATAGGGACTTTACTTTTTTTCTTTTCTGGAAAAGTTCATGGTCTTAAAAAATTAGCTAAGTACAGTTCGTATCTCATTCCGGATTACTCTCCAAAACAATTACTGAGTCTTTGGATATTAATGCTTACTGCATTTTTAGCATTCGGTCTCGGGACCTATTTTATTACGATTAGTATCGTCTATATTGATCCGCATCAATTCTGGCAGTTTGTTGGTTATTTTGTGCTTTCACTTATTATTGGCTTTATATCCTTTATTACTCCAACAGGACTTGGCGTCCGAGAAGGAGCTATCGCCTTAGGATTACAGACCGTAACGTCGGTATCTTTATCAGCTTTTATTTCACTTCTTGCACGTTTGGTACTCGTAGTCGGTGAGTTGTTATTTATTGGGATTGCTTACCTTATCCATAAATCACGTAAGGGATATGTTGCACGTTTGATCGAGTGGATGCGTTCTCATCCGCATCTGCTGATCATCATTATCGCTTACCTCATCTTTACCGT
>CAZRDR010000006.1:0-15925 GCA_964598995.1 uncultured Gammaproteobacteria bacterium
TGGCATGATCTTTGTAGTGGATGCGACTGCGCTCGCGATCGATGCGCACCTCAAGTTCCCTCTCAACTGTCTCGATAAAGTTACTGGCTTGGTACCCCCTATGAAAAGCAATAAAGTCACACGCGAGCATACTCTCTAAGATCTCTTTTTTCTGAGGCAAAATACGAAAGACTTCCCAGGTTGGCCATGGGATATGCCAGAACATCCCGATGGCGGTATTTTTGTTATAGCCCTTGACCATCGAAGGCACCAGCATCATCTGATAGTCATGAATCCACAGCAGCGTCTTTTTGTTGCCGGTCAATTCTTCCTTAATAGCCTTAGCAAAGCGCTCATTCACGGCTTTGTAGCCTCTGAACCATTCGTCATGGAACTCGGGAGCCTCGAAAGCAACGTGACAGAGTGGCCAGAGCGTTTGGTTAGCAAAACCATAATAGTAGGCATCTTCCTCGTCTTTAGGCGCAAAGACGCGCTTGAGCGTATACTCGCCATCAGGAGCCTCGACTTTATAGCGATTTTTACTGTCAACGACTTCTTTGTCAGCTTCAGTCCGGCCGCGACCAATATAGATCCCACCAGCTGCTTTCATGATCGGATCGAGAGCAACAGACACACCGCCAGCTGGGATTTTGATCGTTAGCTTATCATTTTTACGCTCGTGCACGCGTGTCTCGGCGTCAGCGACCATAATAAGACGCATATCGCTGTCCTTGAGGAACTCTTTGAGGTCGAAGTAGGTATACATATAATTTGGCGATTATATCAGAACTTTTAGTAAAGGCTGTGATCTATTTTACTCCTAGACGGTAGCGTATCACAAGCCAGACGAAGGTGATCAGCCGAAGCTGGCGCTTGATGCGCCATGGCTGGCGGATAAGACGAAATAGCCACTCAAGGCCAATCGCACGGAGGAAAAATGGCGCACGTCTAACATTACCGCTTAGGTAGTCAAATGCGCCACCCACACCCATAGCAGCTTTGATCGGAAGGATGGGCAAGTTCTTGGCGATCCACTCTTCCTGCTTTGGAAAACCATAAGCAACGAAAAGGATATCAAGACCTGACTTAGGGAAGGTCGCGACGTCCCAGTCACCCCCAGTGAAACGAACATCAAGCTGCGGATACTTTTCACGCAAGCACTCAGCTGTTCTCTCTGCTACCAACCCTTTTCCTCCCAAAAAGCCTATGGACACAGCCTGATCGCTTGCCTGCCTGCAGAGCTCTTGGAGGAGGTCAACCCCAGTAATGCGCTCTTTGAGCGGAGTTTCGAGGATATCAGCCGCTAACTGAAGCCCTACCCCATCACATACAGCGATGTCAGCCTCATTGATCAGCTTTTTGGTGGAAGGATGAGATGAGCAATAGACGACCATCTCAGGATTTGGAGTGACGATAAAGAGTTTTTGCTTGGAATTTTTCACCGATTTGATGACATACTCTGAGACCTCTCGAAGGGTAGTATCAGAGATGTCTATTCCGAGAATTGTTTTTTTCACAAGTGAGGATGTCATAGTTGTTATTGGGGCAATTTATAAATTAATTATAGTCTTATAGATATATATTTGGCTATTTTTAGTGTTCATAATCTACGCGTAATTATATTCCTTTATGGCTATCTTACGCAAATTATTAATAGTAACTATAGTTTTTCTCCCCTGCAATAATTTTTACTTGCAAAACTGACCATTTGTCTAGGGCTCTGTGAAAATTTACTTCCAAACGATTACTACTACAAGATTTTAATTATCTCACTTAGCTATGAGCTAAAAACTTTTCACTAATATGAAAGGCTAGAGTGAAAATTATTTCTTGGCAATACTTCTCTTATAGAGCTCGATGTTCTCCATCGCAACGCCTGTCCCCTTTACCACACAAAGCAACGCATCTTCTGCGACATGACAAGGAACGCCGGTGATCTGTGTCATGAGTTTATCAAGATTGTTCAAAAGCGAGGTACCGCCCGACATCACGATGCCTTTGTCGATAATGTCACTTGCTAACTCAGGCGGGCATTGTTCGAGGACTTCTTTGGCACCATTAATAATATCCATGAGAGTCGACCGAATGGCTTCGTTGACCTGAAGCTCATCAAGTTCAATAGAGCGTGGCAGACCGGTGATCGTATCACGGCCTCTGATCTCCATGCGCTTAAAATCCTCAGGCTTCTTCCCTTTCTCGATGATGGCGTTACCAAGATCGATCTTGATCTGCTCAGCAGTTGTTTCGCCGACCATCAGGTTGAACTTCTTTCTAATATAGTTGCTGATGGCCTCGTCTATTTTGTTCCCTGCGACTCTGACTGAACTATGGACAACCACGCCGCCAAGTGAGATAACGGCTGACTCGGTCGAGCCTCCACCGATATTGACGATCATGTGCCCTGCCGGCTGAGCAATCGGGATCTTCGCGCCAATTGCAGCTGCTAACGGCTCATCGATGAGATATGCGACCTTAGCACCAGCGGACATGGCAGCATCGAGTACTGCACGCCTCTCTACCTGCGTTACGCCGCTTGGGATACAGACCATGACCTCAGGCTTAAAAAAGCGTGATTGACCGCAGGCTTTATCGATAAAGTATGAAAGCATCGCTTCAGTTATGGTGTAGTCAGCGATGACACCATCGCGGAGGGGTCGCATTGCGACGACGTTACCTGGTGTACGTCCGAGCATTTCCTTGGCTTCTTTGCCAACAGCCACGACACGATTATCTTCAGCCGTTACTGCGACAACGGTCGGCTCGTTAAGGACAATGCCTTCACCAACTAAATAAACCAGCGTGTTGGCAGTGCCGAGGTCGATACCGATTCGTTTGGAGGTGGGAACTGAAAACATAAATAGTTATTGTTGATTCACCGGGAATAGATCAAACCACCTACTATCATTATCATTTTTGCTTTGGGGCTTGCTATAACTCGATTATAAAGACGCACATCTTGCCTTGCAAGTCCTATTTTGCCGGGAATATGATAGACTATAGATAAGGTATGCAACGAAATCGCGGCAGCATCTGGGTTTCACTTCTTATTCTCCTTTTTCTCATTGGAGGAACTATCTTGGTGGTCCTTTATGCTAAGGGCTACCGCTTTAACCTCACTGGCAAGCAAAAGTTAACCAAGACTGGACTCCTCGTCGCGACGAGTACTCCCAACGGCGCTTCAGTCGATATCAATCATAATCTTACTAGTGCAACAGATAACACAATAGATCTACTACCCGGCAAATATACCGTCAGTATCCATAAAGACGGCTACTTCCCTTGGGAGAAGGATGTCTATATCCAGAAGGAACTCGTCACCAAAGCTGACGCACTGCTCTACCCGGTTGCGCCAAAGCTTGAAAGTATCACCGCCAGTGGCGTTGAGACACCTGTCCTTGATCCGTCTCGCACCAAGATCGCTTATCGCGTCGCCTCTCAGTCGGCTATTAAGAATGGTATTTATGTCTACGATATGAATGCGCGCTCAGTACTCTCGCTCCAGAGTGCAACTGAACAAATCGCAAACGATACGCTTCAGCTATTCTCAACAGCAGATATTTCTTGGTCGCCAGATGGAACACAAATTGTCGCCACGGTCTCAGGCACGCTTGGACCATCGACGTATCTTCTGCAGGCGAACACACTCAACTCCCAACCACGTAATGTAACGGCTATTCTGCCGACCATTGCTGCGCAGTTTGAGGCGGACAGAGCTGAGAAGTCAACTTCCCAGACCATCGCACTCAAACCCCTCCTTAAGCAGATCATTTCATCTCATTTCAGTATCCTTTCTTGGTCACCAGATGACACCAAGATCCTGTATGTTGCCTCCAAGTCAGGTGACCTGCCGCTCGTCATCAAGCCTCGCCTCCTCGGCGTTGACACGCTCTACGAACGCCGCGATATTAAAGAAGGCGGTCTCTACGTCTATGACATTAAAGAAGATCGTAATACCAAGATCATCGATGAGACGCCTGAAGGCTGCAGTACCGATCCTATTACCTGTAAGCTGCCTATCTCTTGGTTCCCTGACAGTGAGCACCTCATTTTCGTCCAGAACAAGCAGATCCACATGGTCGAATACGATGGCTCAAATAACACGACAGTCTACGCCGGACCGTTCATCGGTGAATCAGCTTATGCATGGCCAGACGGCAGTCGACTCGTTATCTTAACCGATTTGAATAACCCAACCATCCTCCCCAACCTGTACACCATTAGTCTCAAGTAAGCCTCATAGTTTTTACTTATAGTCCTCTTTTTGCTACAATCACCACAACATTGTCGATCGTGTCCAGCGCGGACACTCTGATCGGCGTTGTCGTTCTTAGCTCTTAACAGAAAGGGTTCGGCGTGAAACTCACGAATACGCTGCTCGACGCAGCAGCAACGGTTCCTGCATCCTCGTGGGACAATCCCCACGAAGCGGCGAAGTGGCTCTTCGGAGCGGCTGCATTCGCCTTCATCATCGCCGGCATCTTCTTCGGCGACGCCAAGGACCGCTTCCGGACCATCCTGGCGATGGTTCCGGGGTTGGCCTTCATGCTCGCCGGCCTCCTCATCTACCTCCAAGGGTAGATGGACGTTAAGAGATCTCGGGCCGCTGAAAAGCGGCCCGAGAACCCATCTTATAGTTTGTATTTCTTCCTCCACTTCTGCTACAATCATTCCCTCGTGGCATGTCTCAGATCAGCGCAAGGCGCGTTGTGCCTGGTACACGCCACATCGTATTCGGTACTCGTGCGGGAGGCACACCATGATCGCAACGATCAGAAAAGCGGCAGGGCTCGGGTCAGCGATGACCCTTGCCTACGAGCTGCTTTTTGACCGGCTCGTCCGGTCACGAGAGGAAAGGCGCGATATCATCGCGCTGTTCGGCTATCCGGCGGCAGTCCTGCTGCCGGACACGCTCAAGGGCCGATCCTTCGGGGTCGGCGTCGTTGCCGCTATGCACTTCGGGCCTGAGGTTATCAAGGCCCGGAAAGAAATCCTGGAGTGGCCACGCGCCGCTCTCGAGCTCTTCGACCCGCCCTATTCGTAACGGGTACTACCTGCGTCCCGCCTCACCCGAGGCGGGACGCAACCCACATTCTTCTTTTTTCATCTCCTTGTCAGGTTTCATACACGGCAATTTGCTACAATACTATCCGATAGTTCTTCGATCGACGCCGCGTCGAACCCGAAGAACGTCTCCTCGGCCGGACTTCCCGGTCGAGTTCGCACATTCCAAGTTTGGAGGAGATATGAAGTTCAGGCATGTTCTGCTGGCCGCTTGCGTCGGAGCGATGTTGCTCATGGTGGCCGATCACCTGGCCGCTGGAGTTATCGCCCTCATCGTGGTGGCGATCATCAACAGCATCACACACATCATCGTGACCGCCCTGCATCTCATGGAGGCCAACGACAATGAACGATCGTACGGATAGGCCGAAAGGCCTCGCCCGCTTGTTCGAGATCGACGCCATCGTCGCCGAGGTAGTCATCTCGGGCATCATCGGATCGATCATCGCCGCACAGCTTCAGGGCAACCTGCTGCTGCTGCGAATCTTCGTCGTCGTCACACTCATCGTCGCCGTGGCTTACGCCATCTTCCTGGCCGCGTATCACACGCGGCGGGGCAACGGAGGTCACGCATGAGACAAGAGCTGCAGCGGATTTATTTCCGCTTTACGGTCGCGGTCATCGTGATCGCGGTCGTCGCCATCGTCATCTGGCACTGAAAGGGGCAGATCGTGGACCGACCGACTACTCAAGAGCAGGTCGACAAGTACCTGCCTAAGCACCCAGCTTGCGAAGATGAGCTTTCCGCAGCAAAGGGGATCCTTGTCGGACTTGCCATCGTCATGCTGGCAGCGACCATCATCATCAGTGTGGCGATCGCCTGCCGCGATACTGGCACGAGCTGGGGACAGCTCGCTTCCATGCTGCCGCGCTGATGCGCCCTCCTCTGACTTTCCATCCCGCTCGGGTCCTTCGGGTCTCGAGCGGGACCCGTTCCCCTCTCACCTCAACCATTTATGCTACAATTACTCTGACTTTCTTCGGTTGCGACCTCTCAAGCGTGGGATTAGCGGCCAAGAAGGGTGTATTGACCCGTTAACGAAAGGAGATTTCGATGAAGGGCTTGTTCAGAGTCGGGCAAGTGGTGCTGGCACTGTTCTGCGCCGGGTATGCCATCTTCTTCGGTCTGAGTTCCAAGGAGGCAGATGACCTCAAGGAACAAATCGATGAAGGAGCTACCTATCTGCAAGAAGCGTACGAGGCCGTCACCGTGAGGTCAGCCGGGAATAGCATCCTCTACGGGATATCCCTGGCTGGGCTTCTCTTCGTTCGCCGCTACCCCGTCGAATCCCGGCGTGGCAACATGCTTGGTATAGTCGGACTGGTAGTAACCATCGGCTCGCTCATCGCCGTCGATCGGAAGTTCTTTCCTCCCGAGACGGAGGACTAGTCTCCACACGGGTCTTCCCGCCCGGTCTGGCCTCGCCAGACCGCGGCGGACCCGCAATTAGTTCTTCACCGGAGTTGCGATGACAAAGAGGCGCTTCCAGGTCGTGCCTGGAGGCCAGCAGGTCTGAAGGATGAGCTGTTCTTTCCCCGGCACTTGGCTGTGGACTAAAAAATCAACATCATTTGGATCTTTGATGACCGTGTGATCGACTTTATAGTTATACCTCGTATTCTCAAAATAGACTGAGATGTCATCTCCCGGCTTCATGTCTTTTAGGAGATAAAATACCGCGTTGTAACGGCCTACATCCCAGAAATTATCAGTCGAATGAGCAAAGAGATAGACATTGCCCTGCATCCCCGGGAAGACGCTTCCTTTGGCGTGTGCCACGCCTGTTTGTAACTTCGGTAAGAACTCTGCCTCATTCAGCGGATCTATATTCGGCCAGACTTTCGCAGTTGCACCGATACGTGGGATAACGATACTAAACTTCGTATCCGGTGGCACTAGGACCTGCGACTGAGCGCCAGCGATGATGTCGCCGAAATTAGACCCTGTCGTCGTCGGCGCATTATCAACTGAACTAAAGCCATTTGGCGTAACATGAGCAGCAGCGAAGTGGATTCCGCGTGCCTTAATAACTTGGAACTGTACCTCATAATACAAAGCAGGACCAAATGTAGCGACGATGCCATAGAGACTCAATAAAATAAGGAAATTCCCCAGTGTACGCATGAGCATGAACTTTACGATGTCTGAACGAGACATATTGTGCGTAACGACAGGAGTGTGTTCTACTACTGGTTGTGGAGCTATTGGATGAGGATGAGGATGATGCGTAACATGTTGAGGCTCAGGCTCTGGCAAATAGACTGACTGAGGTAAATGGTGCTTAGGCGCGACGAAGATATCACCTTGTTTGGCGATCTCACGCTCCCGGCTCTTCTTCATGAAATCATTTCCACTGGTATGAGGCATATCAATATTGTAGATGAAAGTTATTCAAAACGCGAAAGCGCCGGACCGGGAAAACCCGGACCGGCGCCACGCACGCTTGAGTTAGTCAACGCGCAGATGGGATGAGGTAGTGCTCGAGCCACCAAAGCCCTCGCTCGTATTCGTAGATGAGCGGGTCGTCATCGGCCCAGTTATCCCGCAGGATCTTGGCCACGACCGGTGTCTTGGCGATGTCGGCCGCAAGTGGGACGAGGATCATCGTCTCCGAATCCTGGAGCATCGTCGCCAGACCGTCAAGGAGGACCTCGAAGGTGACAGTGACGAAGAGCTTGATGCCGTAGGTATGATCACCTTTCCGGATCTTCTCCGGATCGACTCCGAGCGCTTCGAGACGCTCGATCAGTGCCCGTCCTGCTTGGGTATCAGGGTACTTCACGACGACGGGTAGACCGTATCTGACCACGGTACTCCTCCATTTTTATGCGCTCTCGTGAGCGGCCAGATCAATGCTGAATATCAGTACTCATCTAGCCGCTCAAGAATCTATGTCAAACGTGCGAAAATACTCTTATTGCATCAAGCAATTGCTAATAACTGCTGAAACAATGTCGAGTTGTGGAATTATAAGGAATGAGGCTACGAAATGCAAACTATAAGACAAATAAGTACCAGCGAGAGGAATCGAACCTCCATCTTACCCTTAGGACGGGTCTGCTCTATCCATTGAGCTACACCGGCATCAATCTCTATCGTAATATAAACTTGTATATCAAATTAGAGAGAGATCTAGTTGTATTCTAGCATCAGAGAGAAAAGAACTCAAAACGAGGTATAATCTGTGGCATACGGGGTGTAGTTCATCGGCAGAACGCTCGGTTCGGGACCGAGAGGCAGTAGGTTCAATTCCTATCACCCCGACTCAGCGACGTTGGCTGAAAGCGCGGTTAAGGAGGGTTGACTCACGACCTGAGGAATGTTGGAGCTGAGTGAGGAGATTACGCCTAGGTCCTGGGGGTAAATCATCTCTAAATAACACAACTGGCCCTTGATCAATGGCTGTCGGAGCTTCAGAAATCCCACCAACTGTTCCGTTACCATTACCCTCTTGGCTTGGAGCTAGTGAAGCTG
Source organism: uncultured Gammaproteobacteria bacterium (assembly GCA_964598995.1). Classification (GTDB taxonomy): domain Bacteria; phylum Patescibacteriota; class Microgenomatia; order Levybacterales; family UBA12049; genus JACROF01. The sequence continues at coordinate 8,516 of CAZRDR010000006.1, forward strand.
TCTTATCAAATCCTGAAATAATTGCTTCAACCATAGCTCAACTATACGCCGACAGTGCCTGACAGGCTTGACAAAGCATGGACAAAATACTGACAGCAGAGCTTAATTTAGAAGGTTACCGAGGCGTTATAGGTCATGATCTCCCAATAGTCTCCTGGAGGTGTTGAGCCACCTGCACGTGCGCCGTAAACAGAGTAAACTACGTCCCCTGTACTCGCAGGTGCTGACGGATAATTAACCAATGTGTAGTAATACTGAGCAGACGGATTAGCAAATAATGGTGAGGCCTGTCCCCAGAACGTCGTATTGACTCTACTGTTAGCATCACAGGCATTGATACCAAATCCTCCGGTCCCACTGGTTGAGATAGCAGCCGGAACCGGTAGATTATTGCCTGTTACATCTCCTTGGGCATTGACGATATAGGACCCATTCGCAGGCGAAAGTAAATGACCACTTGAGGTAGCGGTGATAGCGTAGCCGGATCCGGTATTTGAGCTGACAGTCATTTTCTGAGCAGAATAATTCGTACCAGAGCTCGTTATCGTACCTAAGTTGACCTCGGTACCAGTTGATGAGAAATTAGCGGTTGGATTACTCGTGTTAGTTGTTGAAATCGCTGCATAGGATGTACCGCAAGTCTGTGCCGTGTGCATATCAGTCCCGGCTGCTACACCGTTAATAGTAAAAGAGAACGTCGGATCGATGTGAGCTACGACGAAGACAGAATCGATTGTCCCCATTTTAATAGTCACTGAGTCTAACGGATTTGATGAGCTATCTGTCGTCTGAACGGTGATATTTTTGACACTTGCAACACCTCGTGAACCGGTATTTGTCGGATTAATAATGAGCGGTCGCTGTGCGGAACAAGACCCGCCTGCACTACTCGTCGTCGCTGCTGTACAGCCTAAGAATAGCCAGACTGTTGCGCCAGACGGAATAGCTGCTGTGGCGGTCGTACAAGTAATCGATGGTGCACTACCAGCCGTCGTTACGAAGGTACAGCCGCTAAGTGTTGCGCCACCCAGACTCGCTTTCAGCTGGACATCGCCTGAAGTAAGATTATTAAACATCCAGGTCGATGCCGATGGCGACGATTGGTTGGTATCGCTACTGCTTGAAGTCGGATACGTAATGATGATTTTCCCTCCGCTTGGGATCGTCGTCTCGGGTGTAAAGACGATCGTATGCATAGCGGTAATTGGGGTTGTCAGCACACTTGTTTTGTTCTGTGTATTCGCAGTTGAAGTGGTAAATGAGACTGTTAGCCTATCTGCTGAGGTCGTCGCGACGGTTAAGGTCTCTGAATAAATCCCATTTTTGAAAAACTTGGCAGAGTCTGATGAGAGAAAGGTCGAAAGATTATCTGCTACCGTTACCTGGGATGAGCCTGCGCTCAGCGGATCAGCACTTATCAAAGGAGACGAAGCTGATGGTCGTGAGGTCGTCGCACTGGCAGAAGCATTTGTCAGTGATAAAGCATAGGTCTGTTTAGGCAGAAGGACAAACCAGCTGATCAACAACAGGATAAATAACAGGCAGAAATTCCTGGACATAGATTAATACTACTTGAGATTTATGTAAGAAAACAAGAGGCTAACTGGAAGGTAATTATTTTTTCTTACCTTGCGTGTGGACTTCGTGAGGCGCAGTGTAATCAAAGAGCTCGTTTTCTGCGAACCAATGAGCGATTTCTTTCTTAGCTTCCTCTACGTCCCCTGATGCATGCAGAAGATTTGGCACACCGACACTGACTTTATCTGCATAAGCAAATGAGATATGTGAGTAGTCGCCACGGATCGTTCCAGGAGCAGCTGATGCTGGCTCGGTAGTTCCGACCATCTTACGAATAAGTGGAACTGCACCGACACCCTCTAAGACCATCGCGATTACTGGACCCTGCTCCATCATCGCTACCGTCATATCAAAAGGCTTCTGACCACGACGAGTGATCATTTGACCGATGGTTTCGTAGTGGTGGTGATAATGTTCGTGAGTTGGTTGGACCATTTTCATCCCGACGATTTTAAGTCCTGCGCGCTCAAAACGAGTGATGATCTCGCCGACTAAGCCTCTTTGGACTGCGTCTGGTTTGAAAACAATAAGTGATCTTTCTAAATCCATAATCTTGTTTGATTTTATCAAAGCTTAACAATTTCTTCAAGCTTGTCTTTCTCTGCGTAATTACCAATCAAAGCGAGGTTCAGACCTGAATTAACGAAATATTTCTTGCCGACGGCGTCTACTTCTTCTTTGGTGACTGCATCGATCTTAGCTAAGATCTGATCTGGGTTGAGAATCTCCTTCTCCATAAGTTCCTGATGTGCATAATACGTACTAACTGAACGGCTGTCTTCAAGCTCTAATACCAAGTGGCCTTTCATGTATTCTTTCGCTTTTGTTAACTCTTTATCAGTGATCTTTAGCTCTCCACGTGAGACCAGTTGGTACTGCTCGACCATAACTTTAATCGCATCAGTCACCCGCTTTGGATCAATTCCAGCTGTTGAGACGAGAGAGCCGACATCGGCATACTCATCTGATGAGGAACGAACGTAGTACGCGAGTCCTCTTTTCTCTCGAACTTCATCAAAAAGGCGTGAACTCATGCCGCCGCCCAGGATAGATGCGAGAACTGAGAGTGGATACTTTTCAGGGTTATTGAGATCAACCGTACGTACTCCGAGTGCGATGTGGATCTGCTCTGTTTTCTTATCTTTCACCAGAATTCCTGGCTTGTCTTGCTTTTCAACTAAAGTTTCTGGCTTAATTGTTTCGAATTTCTTCATGTCGCCGAAGTATTTCCCGACCATTTCCCGCATCTCCCCCTCATCGATACCGCCAGCGATGACGACAGTCATGTTGTGAGGACTATACAGACTCTGCATGTAGTTGACGAAATCCTCACGCGTTATACTGCGGATTATATCTTTATCAAAACCAGCGATGTCCCAACCCATCGGTGTATCACCGTACAAAAGCGCTTCATAGATCTCACTGATCTTACGCATCGGCATATCCTCATAGAGATTAATTTCCTCGATGATAACGCCTTTTTCTTTATCGATTTCGATTGGATCTAACTTACTATGCTTAAGCATGTCTGAGAGGACATCGAGAACTGTCCCGACGTTATTTTTAGCGGCTTTAACATAGTAACCGGTGTACTCTTTACCGGTAAAAGCGTTGAACTCGCCGCCAATGCCATCGATCAATCCTGCAATATCTATACTCGTTGGACGCTTTTCGGTGCCTTTAAAGGCCATGTGCTCTAAGAAGTGAGAAATGCCTGAGTTTTTCTTATTTTCGTACCTACTCCCTGCTCCGACCATGACAAGTGCGGTGACGGATTCGAAGGAAGGCATGGGGACAGTGATGACGCGGAGACCATTTGGGAGAACTGTTTTCTTATACTGCATAGAAGAGCCTTATTGTAGCAGTTTGGGAGGTCTAATGCCAAGAGGTAGATTACAGCTTTTGCTATTTTTCGCCTTCGATTCGTCGCGTATAAAAAGCATTATCTTTTTCGACTTTATCCAACAGCCTGGTGATCCCTCGCCAATCTCTGGTTAAACGATGGCCTTTGAGCATACCATGGGTCTTTGCTTCTTTCGTTGCAGATAGCATGCCCGAATATGCTGCCGCAATCTCTCCGACAAGACTGCGCTGAAATGTTCCTGGTTCAAGCCTCACAATCGACCGCTCCCTATCATCAAGTGGACCCAGCTTCTCGAATTCTCCATTCGAGCTCAGATGCTGCAGAGAACGACGAACTTGGTACATAAATCGGGCTCTCTCCTCCTCAGGAACATCCTCAGCCAGACCATCAAAGTAAAAAGCCGCTACTCCCTTAGGGGTAACGATACCTCCATTTTGTCGAGCGTAGATTCGTATCCAGCCAGCTGGCGAGTGAGGAGTATCTTCTCGAAGGTCAACCGGACGGTAAGCTTGATAACTGCCATCCTTGGTATCAACCGATCCATAGGTTACGGCTCCGGCAGCATCCAATGCTCGTAAATGTCTCTTTAATTGGTCTGGCTTAATGCCTAGACTTTCAGCCATTTCAGTTTGATTCACATCAAGTCGAATATGCGCATCATTTAACTGGCCAAGACAGTCAAGGTAAAGTAACGAATTCACACGATCAAGTGTATATTGGAGCCCGTCTCGGACTTCCCCGTCAGAGGATGGTCGGTGGGCAGCGTCAGGTTCAGCCTCGCCGAAGAGTTCAGCTAAATGGACAGGATAGCGAAGCGAAATATCAGTTAAGTACGCTGAGTCAAGAGCCAGGGTATCGATATAGTCATATGGCTCAAAAAAGGCATTCTTCCCAATCTTCGACTTTCTAAGAAGATCCTGATCTGCAAGTTCATTCATTGCTTTCTGAACGAACTTCCTCTTCATAACCTCACGTCCTTTAAAATCCCGCCTGTTAAGAAAAGCTACATTAGCTGGAACTGTGACCGCGTTACCAAAGGTAAGTGCGAAGTTGACGAGCGCACGTGAGTCGGAACGGTTGGCCCTCGTACGGAGTGCTACCGTTTCATCTTGGAGGGGTAATCCTCGCTCTTTAACGATGTCTCTAAGGACTTCATGAGCCTGTTCTCTATCCACTGGGATTGCCGGACGTGGTGGCATTTCGTGAATAGCTGAGTATCGGGATAGTTCTAATCGTGCCATAAAAAGAAGCATTATAGCACTATAAGCTTTAATAAAGAAAGAGCGCCCCTGCGGGAGGGGGCGACTCTTCCGCAGGGGACGACGTGTCGTCTTGATGAGCATCAGTCAGGGGTCGCGAAGAACAGGCGGTTCAGCGCCAGCATCATCGCGTCTTGGAGCTCTTGCTCACTTGCGCAAGCGTTGGGAGTTCCGAAGAACTGCCGGACGAAGGCGAGCTTGGGATCGTCGGTGTCGAGGTTGACACGAACGTCGGCACCCGAGATAGGGATACTCTCCCGCCCGAAGGCGTCGGCGAGGACGAAACCAAGAAACGGCGGCGGCTCCTCGAGGAAATCGGCTCCGAGGATCTCGATCGACGGCAGGAGCGCGGGCATGCCGTCGACGACTCCGGGCAGCCACTTGTCTTGGAAGCGGATCCGACCGCCTTGCATGGTCTTGACCAGTGCCGTACCGAAGCGCTGATCCCCTTTCAGATCGCTATGCTCCCACGTAATTTCGAGGTAGCGGCGTGTCTGACGTTGATCGGGAAACGCACGGATGTCCACCTTCACCCGAGGGTTAGGGCGAGCATCCAGCAGCGTTTTCATCTCGAGAGCGGTGTAGGTCTCAACCGGTGCGCTCTTGAGCGCACTGTTGTAAGCTCGCTCGACGTTACCGATCGGCGTGACGACTTGTCCGGTGATCATGACGATCTCCTTGTCTGACTCATAGACCCGAGTAACACTCGACGCATGTCGAAGCCTCAGGCCTAGCTCACTTGTGAACGAACGGCGTAATTATAAAATGAGGCTATGAAAGAAGCAACGTGAAGAAATGAAAGAATGCCCCCGTGAGGATGATAATCTGGAAACAGAGCAATAAAAGTAACTATGAGACTTTTATTGCTTTTTGGGGAAAGATACTAGAGTAACAGACTGAGGATTTTCCTTGACTGCTTCTTCTGTTTTTCTCAGCACTGACTTATATGCTCTCCCGTCTTTGACGAGATCAACTTTAGTCGAGCCATACCTAGCCTCGATGAGCTGTTCGGGCGTGAGCTGGGAACGAAAATGATGCAAGAAAAGCCCATTACGAGGTCCAAGCAGATCAATACCGATGGTGGGATGTTCACGAGACATACTACATGCGCTCAGGAGTTTTGATACCGAGGAGGTCTAATCCGTCCTTAATGACTTCGCCGACTTTACTCGTCAGCATGAGACGAAAGACTCTGGTGTCTCCTTCTTCTTTGAGGATTTGGTGTTTTTGGTAGAAGTAGTTGTATGCCTGAGCAAGGTTAAATAGATACGTCGTCACGGTACTTGGTGAGTACTTCTCAGCTGCATCCAGGACTATATCAGAGTACTGCGTAAGTAGCACAAGCAAGCCTCGTTCCTCACTACTTAAGGAAAGCCCCGAAGTGTTCATTTTATATGCTCCCTCGCCCGCTTTAGACAGGACACTTCGTGTTCTCACATAGGTGTACTGCAAATAAGGCCCTGAGTTGCCCTCAAAAGAGACTGATTCGTCAAATGAGAACTCGACGTCTTTACCGATCCCAGATCTCAGTAAAGCCCATTTGACGGCTCCTACGCCGACCATTTCTGAGACTTGTGACTTTTCTTCCTCAGTCAAACCACCGTCTTCAGACTTTGCTTCTTTGATCTTCTCGCTTGCTCTCGCTACTGCCTCATTTAGAAGCCACTCGCCTGTCTTGACGTTGCCAGTCCTACTACTCATCTTCCCTTCAGGCAGTCTGACCATACCGTGACTAATATGCTGGGTCTTAGCAGCTAAGTCGGGAAAGATGATTGAGAGAGCTTTGAGGAGGACTTTGAAGTACTCATTGATCTCGTTGCCAGTAATGATGATCGAGCGGTCATAAGCATAATCGTTATATTTAGTCGGAGCTAGGCCTAGTTCTTTTGCTTCATACGTTGGCAGACCGAGGGAATTGATAAAGACACGCGTGTGCAAGCCATGATCCTCACCCGGGAAGACAACTGCTCCCTCAGATTCTTTGAAAACACCCTTACCTAAATACTCCTTAACTAGATCAAGCCCGATGGGTCCAGCCTCAGACTCGAAGTAATAATGCCAGAACTTCGTGCCTAGCCGTGCGTAAATTGTCTCGAAATAATCAAGTGTCCATTGTCTGCCTTTTGTGTACATTTCCATGATGGATTCGTCCTTTTGATAGACAGCCTTATTAAGGGCGATGATCTCTGCTTTAGCGGTCTCATCCTCTTCGAAAGCTGTGGCACCTAGCGCATAGGCTTCCCCGAGGAACTTAGCTCGAGCTTTAAGATCCTTAGTTTCAAGATCTGCCAAGCTCAAACTCTCAGCATTCATCTTGGCTAGCATGCCATAAAGCGCTTTAGCGACGTGGAGTCCAACGTCGCCTTGGTAGCAGACTCTTTTTACCTCAGCGCCGACTGCCTCGAGGAGTCGTGAGATCGACTCACCCACGATGTTGCTGTAGAGATGGCCGATGTGGAATTCTTTAAATGGATTAGGATCAGTGAACTCGATCATAACTTTGCGGTCACTGAAGCTAGATGAACTCAGTTTTTTGTGTTCAAGTGAGAGGTTTTTGAGGAGGACTGCCTTACTAAGAGTAAAGTTGATAAAGCCGGGACCTGCGACCTCGATCTTGTCAAAAGAGCCTTGGTTGGCTTTTTCTAAAGCTGCGACGATCTCCAAAGCTGCCTCTTTAGGTGACTTCCCTAATTTCTTAGCAGCATGGAA
>CAZRDR010000007.1:0-4011 GCA_964598995.1 uncultured Gammaproteobacteria bacterium
GATCTTTATCAAGTAAATCTTGCTTCTTTTTCAGCGGAGAAGATTCTTCATTGTCAATCTGGTTTTAACTCACAACAAGAGTCTGTATGGTCTTGTTATTGAATTTTTGGAAGAGCACCGGAGGCGGGGCATGGAGTTTCAGGTACTTCTTCCAACTTTTCGCCTCTACGACGAAGGGACGAATTACGCGGACTCCGCACCTACCGGAGCCTCGTTGATCTCAAGATGATCTTGTACGGAGCGGATGGCTCGGCGTACACGCTTGCCGAGCTCCTCCTGTCCCGCGAGCGAAAATGTCGGCAAGGGGCGAAGCAGCAGGTAGTCGGAAGATTGGGTCACGCCATCGGCGCTGATCATGATGTCCACATCCGTGTTGTAAGTCCACATCGCTTCGTGGGTACAGACAACACTGAGCGTACAGGCTCGGTCGTCGACCCATTCGAACCTCATCCGACCTCTGCTGCCTGGATATTCCTTCCAAGCGTTGAACGGGACGGAGAGAACTTCACCAAGAACTTCCGAGATCCGATTGTAGATCGGATCGAAAAGTGAAAGACCCATGATTTCCTCCAGAGAATCGATCGACAAAAGCCCGGACTTCGGGCTTACTGATGAGAATTATACCTAAAACCTATAACAGTTGGCAAAATCTCCTGAACTTGACAATAAAGCTCATGGTTTGCGCATAATAGAGTATGCCTAAGAAAAAAGTCGCAAAAGCTCATAAACTCAGTCTTTCATCATTAAAGCATCGTAAATCCCGTATGGACGAGGGAAGTGGCATTTATGTGGCATTAGGCATCATCGTTGTATTGCTGATCATTCTCCTCAGTAAGTTAACAGGTACAGTTCATGTTTTGGGAGCGCATACTGGTCCAGTACTTTTGGCACGAGGAGGAGATGACAGTGGTGGTTCATCAGGAAGCGGAGGGAGTGAACGTCATTCAGGTGAGGATAGTAATTCTGGAGGAAGTGGCTCTGGGGGCAGTAGTTCAGGTAGCAGTCAGTCCACAGGGGGAAATGCTAACTCAGGTTCTGGAGGTAGTAATGCTGGTTCTTCGCTTAACTCTGGCAAAAGTTCAGTCTCTAACGAGACTCAAGTCGACTGCGTCGGACCAGATGGTAAACATTTCACGACCAGCTATAAGGGGTGCTCTGAGCTGAATAGTAAATGGCATAACAGTAATTTTTCCTTTACGCCTCTCTCAACTCCTCAAAAGGCAAATAGCTCTGGAAAGTCTATAGAAGGAGTAATACCAACTGGCGAGGCAAGACGAATAAGCCCTTCGGTATCTCCAAAGCCTAAAGAAGTAGAGAATGAAGTTCATAAGCCAGAACTAAAGAATGAAACACAGGATACAGTTGAACGAGCCAGTAAAGAAGCTGAGATCGAGAATGAAGATAACAGTGAGACTGAAAAACCAGAGATAACAAGAACCGAAGATAACACGTTTGAACTTCAGGCAAATAATACCAAAGCTGAGTCAGAGTTCCCGATCTCAATTGATGAGACAACTCATACGCTTAAAGTCGTAACTTCGGCTGGATTAAAAGATGTGGCAGTTTTGCCTCATCAAGCAGTAAATAAAGTATTAAGTGAAAAAATTATGACAAGTGTGGAGACAGAGGCGCAGACTTCAAGCGAGAGTGGTGGAGTTCAAAAGACTCGTCTTACTGAGATTAATAGCGATCCTGTTTTTGAGATCAAGGGTGTATCTCAAAAGAAGGTACTAGGCATAATTCCAGTCGCATTTGCGAAGACGACTTTCGTGTCTGCTACTACAGGTGAAATCGTCAAGACAGATGAAAATTTCTTAAATAAAGTCCTCGAAGCGATCTCACTCTAAAACTGTTCAAGGAGGCTTTTAATTAGCTGCTTTTTTTCTTCAGTTATCGTTACTACGACCATACCTATCTCATACTGCCCATAGATTACGACTGATTCGAGTGGGGAAAGGAGGATAGCTGGAAGAGTGATGAGATCTTCCTCGCCATCAACTTTAATAATTCTTGAGTAGCTTTCGTTCTTCAGGATGATATTCGCTACCTCGGGATTGATAGTCCCGTGCGGATTGGAAATAGTCTTATCAATCTTACTGAAATGCTGGTCAATAGTTGTCTGATCAAGATCATGACGAAGAGTGCGAAAGTCCACGAAGGCAAGAGTGGGTCTGATCCCAGCCTCTAACAGTGTCGTCGTGACGATATCTCCGACAGTAATGGTCTGAGGCATGTTACTTAACTTGTTTTTTATCTCTTCAGGATCTTGGTAGATATCACCGATTGGTTTTTGAAGTTCTGGGCGGAGTGCGTCTGGAAGATTGTATGTCTGTTTGTCTTTGAAAAATTTGTGATAGGAGAAGCCATCGCGATTAATCAGTCCCTGGCGAATGCGCTGTGAGGAGACTGGCTCGTTATCATCAGCCGTGACGATTGGGACGAGAATGACGTTCATTGCTGACAGGCCTTTGGCGACACGTTCTGACACGATAGATCTGGCTACTGGCTCTGTCTCGGGGCTGACGATAATCGCCTCGATAGTCGGGTCAGTAAGTGTACTCCCATATTTATCCTGAATAGGGAGGATGGTCGCTCTATCTGACCAGGAATTTTTTTCTAGAAATTGTTCGACTGCTTGTTTACGAATTTCAAAATCCTGAATAGACGAAGCGAGAGTTTTGTGCTGGAACAGCTCACTCGTTGTGATACCAATACTGACTCGCTCTGCCACCTCGAAAGCTTTGCGGAGCATCGCCTCATGTCCTACATGGAAATGGTCGAAAGTCCCACCGATGATAGCGTGTTGGTACTGCATTACTTTGCTATTATACGTAATTTTAGCTAATTAGGGTTATATCTCGTTAGAATGTCACACAATAATCCTGTAGTAATTGAATTCGAAGCTGAAATTTGATAGAATTTACCACTATGTCACCTGATAGACGAGCAGGATTCGCCCCCAAACCGCCAGGAGAGCCTCAAGATCCACTTCTTGAAAGGTTCGATCGATCGGTGCCTCAGATTACCAAAAGAGCAGTCTTACTGCTTGATCCAACGAGAGACCATAGATTTCTTACATCCCTTGGCATTAGCGGTGATATCTCGCCGATGAGTGAATCTGCACCTTATCTGACGGCATTCCAAGGCCAGATTGACGCTCGGACAGCCTATGAGCGAGAAGAGGTAGAGCCGGGATCTGCAGAGCGTGAGGCATTGCAGCTTGCTGAGACTGGCATTGAGCTTTATCGTCCACTCATTGAGAGATACGGAGTAGAAGCTATTGAGACAGGAAATCTATTTGAGAACATCACCGTTAAAAACTCGATGCATAGGTGGGTAAAGGATCCTGCAATTAATGAACCGGTAGCTATGCTTAACTACCTGCTGCGTCATGAGTTATTCAGACAAAATGAAGAAGGGAATGTCTATACTCCCGATGAACAGAAAGCACTATTTGCCACTGCTGTAGGATTCGCTCAGGTCAAAGCTGTTAAAGAGTTACTCGAGACAAAGCTAGGTAAACAGCTCTTTGAGGAGGATAAAGTTACAACTCATGAAAAACGCTATATTCGTGATCGAGTGCTAGGTTATGCGATGAATGTTTTAACAGCAGAAAGGCACCCTGAACTATTCCAATATTTAGCGGCGCAAAAAATGTATCAGCTAAATCGGCAGAAGAAGGATTAACGATCTCTATTTCTAATGTGGTCGGCGATGAAGCGGTATTTATTTTGGACATAGAGCAGTGCCACGAGTGAGAGCAGCGCGCACGAGATATACGGGAATGCCTGACCATAGCCATACAGGAATGCTGCGAGTAATGGTCCCACAATTCGAGTAATCGACTGAAGTGATTGACTCGCTCCTTGGACACGACCTTGTTCCCTCGGATGTGCTGCGCGCGAGACGAGACTTCCTAAGGATGGCTCGATGAGACCACTACCAAAAGCAAAAACAGTGACGTTAAAGTAAGAGAAAAGTCCTGAATGGAAAATGACATTTGATGCACTT
>CAZRDR010000008.1:0-13160 GCA_964598995.1 uncultured Gammaproteobacteria bacterium
TGGTAAGAACTGGAGTCTTCAATTTAAAGAATACCGCATCGGTCAACCAACCAATACTCCTGAGATCGCTCTTTCTAAGGGACTTACTTTTGATTCACCACTTTACGTTAAAGTAACACTCACCAACCTTCGCAATAACGAAAATCATGATGCAGAGGTTTTCTTAGGCGATATCCCTCAGATGACAGATCGAGGGACTTTTATTGTTAATGGTATCGAGCGCGCTGTCGTAAGTCAGATCGTTCGTTCACCTGGCGTTTTCTTCACTGCAGCACAAGATCCAGCAACTGGTAAAACTATCTACTCAGCTGAAATTCGTCCAACTCATGGTTCATGGCTTGAGTTCTCAACAACTCGTTATGGCACTATCACGGTTAAGATTGACCGCCGCCGTAAGTTCTTAGCAACTACTTTCCTTCGCGCTAACGGTATTTCTGCTAATGAGACTATTAAAGAAAAGTTCGCTCAGGTAGAAGGAGACAGTGAAGAATCTCTTATCGCAGCAACTCTGCAAAAAGACGAAACAGGTTCAGAGACTGAAGCTATTATTGAGATCTTTAAGAAGATGCATCCTGGCGAGCCTGTTGTCTATGACAAGGTTCGTGAGAACTTCATGAATCTTTTCTTCAACAACAGAAGATATGATCTTGGCGCAGTCGGACGCTACAAGATGAACAAAAAGCTCGCAGAAGTTGAAGGCTTTACTGCTTCGGAAGATCGTGTCTTAACAGTAGATGACATCGTCGCAACCATCAATTACCTGATCATGCTTAATAAAGGACAGGGAATGGTCGATGATATCGACAGTCTTGCTAATCGCCGTATCCGTTCAGTTGGTGAACTCGTCGCAACGAACGCATTTCGTGTCGGAGTTCTTCGCCTTGAGCGTTCAATCAAAGAGCGTATGTCACTCATGCAGCCTGACATGCCAGTAACCGTTGCTAACCTTATTAACGCTCGTCCTATCATGGCAGCTATTAACGAATTCTTCCGTACTTCACAGCTTTCAACAATCCTCGATCAGACCAACCCACTCTCAGAAATTGATAATCTTAACCGCTTAACCGTTATGGGAGCTGGTGGTATCTCTCGTGAGCGTGCAGCCTTCTCTATCCGTGATATTAACTCATCTCAGTATGGTCGTATCGATCCTATCCGAAGTCCTGAAGGACCTAACATTGGTCTCGTTACATACATGGCTCTCTACTCACATGTTAATGAGTACGGCTTCCTAGAGGCTCCATATCGCAAACTTGCTAAAGAGACTAAAAATGGCAAGACTGTCGTTAGACTAACTGACGAAATCGAGTACATGGATGCAGATGATGAGCGCATTAAGTACATCACTCACGCTTCAGTTGGTATTAATGAAAATGGCGAGATCACTGATGATCGTCTTCCAGTCCGCTACAAGGGCGAGTTCATCGAAGTTGATAAAGAATTAGTTGAATACATCGACGTCGTCCCACGTCAGGTTGTCGGAACTTCTGCGTCTCTTATTCCTTTCGTGGCTAATGACGAGGCTAACCGTGCGCTGATGGGAACTCACATGCAATGTCAGGCAGTTCCACTCGTTAAGCCAGATAGTCCAATCGTTGGAACTGGTATGGAAGCTGCTGTCAGTGAAGTCATGAACCGCGTTATCAAGGCTCCTTTTGATGCAAAAGTAACATTCGTTGATGCTTCTAAAGTCAGTATCGAAGGTAAAAATGGCGAGAAAGCAACGTACGCAATCTCATCATTCATGAGAACTTCACAAGCTACCTCATACACTCAGCGTGCTGCAGTTACTGAAGGTCAGGAAGTTAAGAAGGGTGACTTACTTATCGATGGACCATCATCCCAAAATGGAGAATTAGCTCTCGGTCAGAACTTACTTATCGCGTACGCATCACTTGATGGACTTGGTTACGAGGACGCTATCGTTATTTCAGAGAGACTTGTTAAAGAAGACGTTCTCTCAAGTATCCATATCGAGCGCTACGAAGCAGCTGTCGTTGAGACTAAGCTTGGCCCTGAAGAAATCACTCCTGATATTCCAAATGTCAGTGAGGAAGAACTAGCACTCTTAGACGCAGAAGGTATCGTCGTTGTCGGATCTGAAGTCGGACCTGGCGACATCCTCGTTGGTAAGATCGCTCCAAAAGGTGAGACAGAGTTAACAGCTGAAGAGAGACTTCTCCGCGCTATCTTCGGAGAGCAGGCTCGTGAAGTTCGTGATACATCTCTCAGAATGCCACACGGTGAGCGCGGAACAGTTATCAGTGTTCAGATTCTTGACCGCAAGAAGGGTGATGAGTTAGAGCCTGGAACACTTCGCAAGATTTTAGTTGAAGTTGCTCAGTTCCGTCACGTAGTTGTCGGAGATAAGCTCGCAGGCCGTCATGGTAACAAAGGTATCATCTCACGTATCCTTCCAGCTGCTGACATGCCGCATCTTGAGGATGGAACACCTGTTGATATCATCATCAGTCCGATGTCAATTCTCGCACGTATGAACTCGGGTCAGATTTTCGAAGCACATCTTGGTTTTGCAGCTCAGAAGTTAGGGATGAAGGTCGGAGTTCCAGTCTTTGAGAAGATCTCTGAGGATCAGATCGTCGATCTCTTAAAAGAAGCAGGGCTTCCAGTAAATGGTAAAGTTCAACTCTTCGATGGACGCACAGGTATGCCATATGAGAATCCAGTAGTTGTTGGTATCGAGTACGTCATGAAGCTTATCCACATGGTTGAGGATAAGACACATGCACGTTCAACTGGACCATACTCTCTCGTTACCCAGCAGCCTCTCGGAGGAAAAGCACAAATGGGAGGACAACGTCTTGGAGAGATGGAGGTTTGGGCTCTTGAATCTCATCGTGCACGTCCCATCCTTCAGGAAATGCTAACTATTAAAGCTGACGATGTTATCGGCCGTGCGAAAGCTTTTGAGGCTATCGTTAAGGGAACTGATATCCCAACACCTAAAGTTCCAGAGTCATTCAAGGTGCTTATTAAAGAACTTCAGTCACTAGGTCTTAATGTTGTCCCAGTCGGCGCTACCGTGTATAATGAGGTTTCGGAAAACAAAGATGACGTTGTCTCAGAAGACGTCAAACAGGAAGTCCAGCAACTCCAGGAAGCACTTGAGGCAGAACCAGTTAATGATGCAACTGAAGCACCAGAAGAAGCTGGTATGGATATAGCTGAAGCAGGCCCTGAGATCGAACCAACAGATGCGATGTTAGCAGAAGGAGCAGAAAATGAATAATAACGGTACTAAAAAATTCATGAAGGATTTAACTATTACTGACTTTAAAGCCTTAAAGTTACTTTTGGCTGATAAAAATGACATTATGCAGTGGTCATATGGCGAGGTTACCAAGCCTGAGACTATTAATTACCGTACCCTGCGCCCAGAAAAAGATGGTCTTTTTGATGAACGCATCTTTGGTCCTACGAAAGACTGGGAATGTTATTGTGGAAAATACAAGAGAATCCGCTACAAGGGGATAATCTGTGACAAATGTGGAGTTGAAGTTACCCTATCACGTGTTCGTCGCGAGAGACTTGGTCACATCACCTTAGCATCCCCTGTTTCACACGTATGGTACTTCAAAGGTGCTTCAAGTGCGATGTCACTTCTTTTGGATATCCCTCAGAAGAACTTAGAGTCAGTTATTTACTATGCTTCATACCTCGTTGTAGGTGTTGATGAACAGAAGAAAAAAGAAGCTCTTGATGTCCTGATGGAGAATATCGATAAGCGTAAAGCTCTTCTTAAAGATAAGATGCAGGATGAAGAGTCTAAAGTTAAAGACGAGAATAAAGACAAGAAAGACGAAACAACAGGCATGAAGCGTGAGCAAAAGCAGCTTATCGCTGAAGAATTAAATCTCGCTAAGCGCCAGAGATTAACTCGTCTCCATGAGACATTTGAAAATGAATCAAAGAAGATCGATGAAATTGCTGATACTTTAGCTCGTCTTCTTAAGAGTCTCCATGTTGGTAGTGTCCTCTCAGAGGATGAGTACTACAAACTCATGGAATACGAAATTCCAGTCTTCTACACCATCAAGACAGGTAGTGAGGCTCTTAATGAACTGATCGCATCATTGGATCTTTCAGAGCTTATCGCTGATCTTCGAAAAGAAGCAGAGAAGGCTAGTGGTCAGCGCTACCTGAAACTCGTAAAGAGACTTCGCCTCATCGAGAACATGCGTAAAGCAACTGTCTCACCAGATGCGATGATCTTAACGATCCTTCCAGTTATCCCACCAGATCTTCGCCCTATGGTCCAGCTCGCAGGCGGAAGATTTGCGACATCAGATCTTAATGACTTATATCGCCGTGTTATTAACCGTAACAATCGTCTGAAGCATCTCATGGCACTCGGTGCACCTGAGATCATCCTTCGTAACGAAAAACGCATGCTTCAGGAATCAGTTGATGCTCTTATCGATGCGTCACAGCGAAGTAGTCAGGCCTTAGCATCTCCTCTTCGTTCACTTTCAGACATGCTCCGTGGTAAGCAGGGACGCTTCCGCCAGAACCTTCTTGGTAAGCGCGTTGACTACTCTGGACGTTCAGTTATCGTCGTCGGACCTGAATTAAAACTTACTCAGTGCGGACTTCCTAAAGAAATGGCGCTTGAGATGTTCAAGCCTTTCGTTCTCCGTGAAGTTATCGCAGCTGGACTCGCAACGAACATTAAATCAGCTAAGAGATACATCGAGAAGAGACCACCAGAGGTATTCGATATCTTAGAGCAAATCACCAAGAATCATCCTGTGTTACTTAACCGTGCTCCTACCCTTCACAAGTTAGGTATTCAGGCATTCTTCCCTGTACTTATCGAAGGTTCAGCTATTCAGCTTCACCCTTGCGTCTGTGCTGGTTACAACGCTGACTTCGACGGAGACCAGATGGCTGTTCATATCCCTCTGTCACAAAAAGCACAGGAAGAAGCTATCGAGCTGATGATGCCAAGTCACAACCTCTTAAAGCCAGCTGATGGATCACCTATCACCCTTCCTAACAAAGAAATGGCGCTTGGAATTTACTTCTTAACTTCACTTGATGAGTCTTTGAAGAAGCCAGCTGAAGAGCAAGCATACTTTGAGAACGAGACAGCTGCGATCATGGCCTATGACCTTGGTAAAGTTAAGCTTAAAGAAGCTATCCAGGTTCGTGTTGGTACTAATGGAGCTCGCCAGACTATCGAGACGAGTGTTGGCCGTATCAGATTTAATGAATTACTTCCAGATGTTTTTGAGTACATCAACGAGCCTATCAACGCTGCAGGTATTAAGAAACTTATTACTCGTGCGATGAAGCTCGTCTCACCTGAAGAGGTAACCGTTCTTATCGATAGTATTAAGAGTCTTGGCTTCTACGGCGCAACTATCTCAGGTCTGTCAGTCTCAGTCTTTGACAATATCATGGTCAGTGAAAAAGATAAGATGATCGAAGATGCAGAGAAGAAAGTAGCTGAGATTGATAGTGAATATCAGCGAGGTCTTATCACACTTGAGGAGAAGAAGAGACTTTCAAACGATGTCTGGCTGAAAGCAACTGATGAAATCGCACGTCTGACCAGGAACAAATTAAAGTCAGACAATCCTATCAATATCAGTATTGATTCAGGAGGTTCTCGTGCAGGTGTCGAGCAGTTAAAGCAGCTCTCAGCAATTAGAGGCCTTATCGTCGATCCACTTGGTAAGATCGTAGAACTTCCAGTTAAGTCTAACTTCCGTGAAGGTCTTTCAATCTTTGAGTACGTTGCTTCAGCTAGAGGTTCACGTAAAGGTCTTACTGACTCAGCTCTTAAGACAGCTAACGCAGGTTACCTTACTCGCCGTCTCGTTGACGTCTCACATGATGTTATTATCATGCAGGAAGATTGTGGCGCGACTGAGGGAGTTACGGTTACAACAACTGACCAAGACCGCACAGCAGCATTTGAAGATCGCATCATGGGCCGTATCTTAGCCGCTGACGCTCTGACTAAGAGTCGCAAGATCGTTCTCCGCGCTGGTGAGGAATTAAATGAAGAAACCGTTAAGACTCTCGTTGAAAATGAAGTCACCGAAGTTGAGGTTCGTTCACCACTTGCTTGCCGTTTAGCATACGGAATCTGTCAGAACTGTTATGGTTGGGACTTCTCAACTAAGAAGAAAGTTGCTCTTGGTGTACCTGTCGGCGTCGTAGCTGCTCAGAGTATCGGAGAACCAGGAACTCAGCTGACAATGCGTGTCCGCCACTTCGGAGGAGTTGTTATGTCAGACGTTACGCAGGGTTTACCTCGTGTCGAGGAACTCTTCGAGATGAGAACTCCAAAGAACCTTTCACCTATCAGTGGTATCTCAGGACGAGTTAAGGTCGAGACAACTGATGAAGGATATCGTGTTCAGATCAGTAACACTCACATCAAGCCAGTTGAAGTTCAGGAATACTTCATCCCACTTGCAGCAACACTTGCTGTTGAGACTGGTCAAGATATCAATGCGGGAACTGCATTAGCTCAAGGTTACCTCGATCCTAAAGAAGTTCTTAAGATCGGCGGTATCACGCAAGCTCAGAGATACTTAACAACTGAGGTTCAGAAAGTATACGAATCACAAGGTATCGGTATTAACGACAAGCATTTCGAAGTTATCCTTCGCAAGATGTCTGACAAGATCGTCGTTGAGACTGTCGGTGACACATCACTTATCCCTGGTGACTTCGTAACTCGTGCTCGCTTTGAAGAAATCAACGCTGAAGTTCTGTCAGAGGGCGGAGTTCCAGCAACTGGACGACAGGTTATCCTTGGTATCACGAAAGCAGCTCTGTTCTCAGATTCATGGTTATCTGCTGCATCATTCCAAGAGACGACTAAAGTCCTTACCGAGTCAGCACTCGAGGGACGTGAAGATAAGCTTATCGGTCTGAAAGAAAACGTTATCATTGGTCGCTTGATCCCAGTTGAAGGCAAAGAGCTTAAAGATGCACAAGAAGCAACTCAGGAAGTAACCGAAGCAGCTGAAGAGACTAACGTCGAACAGACAATCGAAGCTGCTGCCTAACACCTAGCCCCTCTTAGTGAAGATATTCCTTAAGTGACGCTTTCATTATTGAGGCTAGATATGCTATAATTGGATACAATTATGCCAACACTATCACAGTTAACCAAACAAGGCCGTACAAAAAAGATTAAGAAGGTTAAAGCAACCGGTCTTCGTCGTTTTTTCAATGCTAAAGATCGTGAATATAAGGAATTAGATTCCCCACAAAAACGTGGTGTAGTTACACTCGTTAAGACCATGACTCCTAAAAAGCCTAACTCAGCGCTTCGTAAAGTTGCTCGTGTTAAGCTCTCAAATAAAGTCGAAGTTACAGCCTACATCCAGGGCGTTGGTCATTCACTCTCAGAGCACGGTATCGTCCTCGTTCGTGGTGGCCGTGTTAAAGACCTTCCAGGCGTTAAATATCACATCGTTCGTGGTAAATTTGACTTACAAGGTGTTGAAGGACGCAAGACTTCACGCAGTAAATACGGCGCAAAGATGCCACAAGCTAAATAAGACCTATGAGACACGCTAAAATCGTTAAAAGAACAGTTGAGTCAGATAAAATCTATAACAATGTTATGGTAACTAAGCTTATTAACCGCATTATGCAGGATGGTAAGAAGACTACCGCTGAGCGTTGTGTTTACGGCGCTTTCGACCAGATCAAGTCAAAAGAACAGGATCCAATGCAGATTTTTGAGAAAGCTCTTCAAAACGTCGGACCTAAAGTGGAAGTTAAAGCTCGCCGTATCGGAGGCGCTAATTTCCAGGTTCCAACAGAAGTTCGTCATGATCGCCGTATGGCCTTAGCACTTCGCTGGATGGTCGAGGCAGCTCGCAAGAGATCAAATAAAGAATTCCACACCTTCGCTGAGAAATTAGCAGCTGAGCTCATGGCTGCAGCTAATAACGAGGGTGAAGCAATTAGAAAGAGAGATGTAACCCTTAAGCAAGCAGAAGCTAACAAAGCATTTGCAAGTTACCGTTGGTAATCCGTTTGGATTATTTGGATATGAAGCTCCGCAAGGAGCTTTTTTTGTAGTTATTTTACTGTAGACAAAATATAAAATTTGTCTACATATCTCAAAATATAGCCACATTTATGGGGTTGACTTCACCCGTCAATAGTGATACCTTATTAATGATGAGAAATGAACTTGGTAAAAGTTTAAAAATGCTACGACTCAAAAAAGAAATGAGTCTATCTCAAGTATCTGAAAAGCTCGGTATAGATAAGACATATCTTTCTAAAATAGAGAATGGGTTACGGACTCCATCATCACGTGTTCTAAATAAACTTCTTGACCATTATTCTGCTACACCTCAAGAGAAATATAGTTTTCATCAGCTTGCTGGATCTCCCCCTATATTCCCTAACAATTATGAGCTGACACACACGAATGATATTTTGGAGGAGGTGAGTAAGTTGGAAGAATCTAAGCAAAATGATCAGCAACCGGGGTTGAACATAAAAGTTCCAGATAATCTACCTGTTCTTTATACAGACAGTGTTTGGGTGACATCAAGCGCTTTTGGGTTAGTATTTGATTTCGCGCAAGCCGTAGGGCCGACAAACAACCATACAGTTGTCTCTAGAGTCGGTATGTCAATTGATCACGCAAAAGCATTAATGAAAGTGCTTTCTGATAAGTTAGTTGAGGCAGAATTAAAAAATAAGAGAAGTAAGAAAGAGGGTAACTAATCCTCGGGGATG
The DNA here is from genome assembly GCA_964598995.1 of uncultured Gammaproteobacteria bacterium. Lineage (GTDB taxonomy): Bacteria > Patescibacteriota > Microgenomatia > Levybacterales > UBA12049 > JACROF01. The sequence continues at coordinate 8,746 of CAZRDR010000008.1, forward strand.
TGGCAGAGCGACGAATGCAACAGCCTCCAAAGCTGACCAGTTCTTATCTAGAGACTGCATCGCGGGTTTGAGTCCCGTCATCTCCACAAAAAAAAGAGCCAGAAGGCTCTTTTTTTATTTATCGGCAAAGCCGACTAAGTCTTATCTAGAGACAATAAGATCTTACCATATGTGTTCATATGTGTCAATCCTATAGTTGTTAAAGGTTAGAACTGGTTCCAGATGTACTGGTTGGTGACTTCGTGGTGGTAGAGGATCTCCTCAGGCTTTACCTTAGTTCCTAATTCTCGTGGACACCTAAAGGCAGATGCCTCTTTAAAGGAGTGATATTTATCCTTATTGTCCTCTCCTAAGATCTTGGAGATAAAATCACTCCCCTTAAAGAGTCGCATAGCGTCGTTAATGTTCCCAGGTAAGAAGCGGAGTCTGTCACGTTTGGTTTCGTCGCGAGCTATTTTATCTCCCTCAAGTCCCGTGCGGATCAGTGTATAGAGTACGAGATAAGGATTGCTATCTGGGGCAACTGATCTAACCTCGATACGAGCTGACTTCTCATTGCCGACAGGAATGCGGATCATGGAACCGCGATCAATAGGTGAGACTTTGATCTGATTTGGTGCTTCGAAGTGAGGATCGAGTCTGCGATAAGCATTCACACTAGAATTTAAGACGAGGCAGATCTCAGGTGCGTGGTTAAGGATGCGCTCGATGAAGTCCCAAGCAGGTTTGGATAAGCCTTCTTTGCCTGCTGGGTCATAAAAGATATTTTTGCCATTTTTCGCTAGAGAGATATTCGTATGCATGCCGCTGCCATTGATACCGGTAACAGGCTTTGGCAGGAAGGTCGCGGTCATGCCCATATTTTCAGCTACTTGACGACAGACGAGTTTATAAAGCTGGATCTGGTCTGCGGCGCGGAGTGCCTCAGTGTAGGAGAAGTTCAGTTCGAACTGCGATGGTGCGACCTCTGGATGATCTTTTTCATTTTTAAAGCCCATGCTTCGTTGCGCCTCAGCGGCCGTGTCGATAAATCTTTTAAGACGGTCAAGTGGAAGCGAGTGGTAGTAGCCGCCGGTTGAGATGAGGCTAAAGCCGCCATTTTTTTCGTAATTAATCTCAGCGTCAGTGCCATCGACTAAAAAGCCTTCGATCTCAGCTGATGCGAAGACCGAAAGTCCATTCTTTGTTTTGAGATTTGTCGTTAACTCCTGGAGAAGTCCTCTGAAGTCTGAACCATAGGACGACCTATCACGATTTTTGACATTAGCGAACATGATGACTTTACCCGGTCCGAAGATATCGGCAGGCAGCCACAGAATACTTGACCAGTCTGGATCGAGGCGGAGATCTGACTCGACCTGCTGCGTAAAGCCGCGGATCGATGAGCCATCAAAAGTGAGGTTATCAGATGACTCGAGGAGGAACTTTTTATCATAATCGAGCATGTGAAACCTGCCCTCAATATCTGAGAAGCAGAGAGTCACAGCTTTAATCCGTTTTTCATCGGTCAAGTACTTACGATATTCCTCTTCCTGAGCCTTCGGATCGGTACTATCCCGCTTACCCTTGGCGGTGAGGTTCATCTCCTCGAGCTGATCATAAGGGATCTCAAGAAAACTTTTTAATAAATTATCATTATTTATCATCTAATTAATATTAATTTAATACTAATTAGTATAAAAGTAAATATTATTTACTGATGTGATCTATATCAATACAATAAGTTTTCTTAAAATAATACTCAATAAGGATAAAATAATACTAACTCTAGAAGTTTACTCAATAGTAATGCCGAGGATTTTGTCGCCGATTTGGATTTGATTCACCACATCCATGCCTTCAGTGACATAGCCGAAGTTCGTGTATTTACCATCCAGGTAAGTCGCATCAGATTTGGTGATGAAGAATTGTGAGTCATTCTGAGTGACATTGTCCCCGCGACTAGCAGAGCCAAGTGCGCCCTGGGTAAACGAATGCGAGTTGAATTCAACAGGTATACTGCCTCCGCCTGTCCCATCTCCTTTCGGATCGCCTCCCTGGATAACCCAGTCTTCAACTCGATGAAAGATAAGTCCGTTATAAAATCCGTCTTTTGCTTTTCTGATAAAGTTGGCAACGGTGTATGGTGCGTCCTCACCATAAAGAACGAGTTTGATCTCGCCTTTACTTGTTTTGATAACAGCGGTTGCAGAGGCTGTCCTATAGCTTTCAAGAGAGGATTTATCAACAACTGTTTGGGTCTGTTGCTGCGTCTGCTGTTGGGCTTGTTGGCCTTGCTGCTGGATTTGATTAGGATTTGAGGTATTTTGGTTAAAGTTCATCTGGGCTGGGATTTGTGAGATGTTGACCGTTCCCTTTGCCGGAGTATTAAGGCCTAAAGAATTTGCTTGGGTTATATAAAAGACTATACCGAAAATGAGGATAATTGCAGCAAAAATTGTGATCTGGATTTTATTCATTGGATTATTGTAGCAACTTATTTTAAATACTCAAGTCTATGACTCACCCCTTTTCACAGTTTTTTGCCTTGGGGAGTGTAATCAGGTACAATTACAGGCATGCAACAAAGTAATATTCGTAATTTCGCGATTATCGCACATATCGACCATGGTAAGTCGACACTATCCGATAGATTACTCGAAATTACTCATACTATCGCTAAAGATAAGCTCGGTGAACAGTTCTTGGATCAAAATCCGATCAGTAAAGAGCGAGGCATCACGATTAAATTGGCTCCTGTTCGGATGAAGTATCACTATCAGGATAAAGAGTATGAGTTAAATCTCATCGATACTCCCGGCCATGTAGATTTCTCCTACGAAGTCTCACGAACCTTAGCTGCCTGTGAGGGCGCTGTCCTACTCGTTGATGCGACACAGGGTATCCAGGCACAAACTGTCGCGCATTTCCACGCAGCAAAACGTGAAGGTCTCGTCATGATCCCGGTTATTAATAAGATAGATCTGCCGGCTGCGATGACAGAGGCTGTGGTTAAAGAGCTCGTTGAGATTTTCGGCTTTACTCAGGAAGAGATTATTTTTATTTCTGCTAAAACTGGTGAGAATGTGCCAACCCTTCTTGAACGAATTGTTCAGAAGTTCCCTGCTCCAAGAGGGAGTGAAACCTCACCACTCAGAGCCCTCATATTTGACGCTGTCTATGACGAATATCGTGGTGTCGTCTCCTATGTCAGAGTTATCGATGGCAGTATTAAAAAAGGCGATAAGGTCCAACTCTTCCAGAGCGGGGTCAAGACTGACGTTACTGATGTCGGGTACTTCTCACCGTACCTCGCATCCAGTGGTGAATTGGCAACTGGTGAGATCGGCTACGTCATTACTGGCATTAAAAATATCAGAGAGGCGAGAGTAGGAGACACGATCATCGAGCAAAATAGTACTGTCGAACCGCTCCCTGGGTACACGACGCCAAAGCCTATGGTTTTTTTCGGTATGTATCCAAAAGACCAAAAAGATTTCGCCCACCTCAGAGATTCACTCGGCAAATTATCGCTCAATGATACGGCTCTGACTTACTCTGAAGAATACTCAGCGTATTTAGGAAGTGGATTTAGGGTAGGATTTTTGGGACTTCTTCATGCTGAGATCGTTAAAGAACGCCTCAAGCAGGAATTTGGTCTGGAACTCCTCCTTACCATGCCTCAGGTACTTTACGAGCGGCGTGATGATGGCACGATCTATGAACCATATATGTTACTTACCGTCTATGTCCCGACAGATTATGTCGGTGGAGTCATGAACGTCTGTCAGAAGAAAAAAGGAACACTCATTGATATGCAGTATCATGAGTCTTATGCGACGCTGTCGTATGAAATGCCTTACTCGATGTTCATGCGCGGTCTGTCAGCTGAAATTAAATCTATCTCAAGTGGCTTTGCGAGTCTAGATTATGAGATAACAGACTATAAATTGGCAGATCTTATTCAGCTCGAGGTAAAGATCAATGATAACCCGATCGATGTTCTCTCAGAGCTAGTATACAAAGACGAGAGTATGTACGTCGCACGCGAGAAAGCTAGCAAGCTTAAAGAGTCTCTTCCTCGTCAGCAGTTCCGTCAGATCATCCAGTCTGTCTTAAATAACAGTATCGTCGCTAGGGAGGAAATCCCGCCATACCGAAAAGACGTCTTAGCTAAGATGAGTGGTGGAGATCGATCACGAAAAGATAAGCTCCTTGAAGCACAGAAAAAAGGTAAGTCGAGAATGCTCCAGACAGGGAAAGTCCAACTTCCACAAGAAGCATTGTTCTCACTTATTGAAAGTTAATATGGCGATTAGAAGAGTAATTACCGCCCCACATGTAGAACCAATTCCTTTTACCAAAGAAGGTTACGATAAGATCGTTGCGGAGCAGAAGCAGCTCTTACTCGATCGTGTCCCTGCCATCGAACATCT
>CAZRDR010000009.1:0-19711 GCA_964598995.1 uncultured Gammaproteobacteria bacterium
AGTAGTGACCATAACTATGTCACCATTACTGATGCGAATACGAGTGGAGGTAACTTCAGAGCTTTTGGTAAGTACTCAGTAAGCGGGAATATCTTTATCGACACTAATGATGACTCTAGGAGAAATGGCGATGAAATCAATTACGCTACGACGCCAACCATAATTACCCCTAACCTTCCTGGAAGTACTCCGATTCCATTCATCACCGGCAATCCTGATGGAACGTATCAGGTGAGCGGTCTTATTACGAGCAGTTATAAAATAAGCTACAACAACCTCCCTATTGGTTATGTGATTAATAATCCCCGCAATGGTCCCCCTCCAACATTTACAATAACAGTCGGTAGTTCAGGCTGTACGGCTGCACCGACAGCTCCCGATGGAATATGTAATAACGGCAGTCTTGAAAAACTCAATTTCGCTATAAAGGCTGGCCAGCCATGGTGGCAGGCGTATGGCCTCGATGTGAGATTGGATAATGGGCTGCGTAACCCACTACCCCCGAGCCCAAATACCGCATGTGGCGGGGCCTATGCTTCAGTTAAATCCTCCGCAACTACCCCGGGTATTGTCTTCTCAGGCAATGTTAATCCGTATTTCTGGCAGGGATCTGCCTCAACTGAGAATTGGGTAGTCGGTAATTCATCATATCCTGAGAGGTTCCCGGATAATGCCCTTAAAACCTCATATGCTTATATGCAGACTGTTATCACGCAGTCTTCAATCTCCCCGATAAATCTCGAAACTGTGTGCTCACTGAATAGCTGTACTTTGCCAGCAAATCTAGCTAACGCCGTCTACCAAGCAGATGGCAGTGTAAATTTGAATGGGTTTACCTTCCCAGCTAATAAACACTTTGTTTTCCTCATTAATGGTAATTTAACGGTAAATGGTGCTATCCATGTCCCAACGACATCAACTGCGACTTTCTTCGTCGCGGGTAATATTATCGTAGCTTCATCTGTAGGCTCATCAGCTACGTGCCCAGCGCCCGCAGCTGGAGCTGGCGACATCGAAGGATTTTATAGTACTGATAAAAGCTTTATTATCACTGGAACATCTAATTGTTCAGCGACGCCTGAAGTGAGTGACAAGCAGTTAAACATTCAAGGCTCAATAGTTATTAATGCTGGACAGCAAGGAGGAGTATTTACCAATAATCGCGATCTCTGCACGAACAATGTCAATTTCCCAACAGTCACCTTTAAGGAACGACCAGATATGATCCTAAATGCGCCTGATCTGTTACACAGTTCTAATTATAATTACAGAGAAGCAGCTCCCTAAGCTGAGTCCTCTTCCTGCTTATCATCATGACGGTATCGTCGATAAATTTCCATAAGATCTGTCCGCTCACCCCAGGCACTTGGCTGACCAACTTGGTCAATATCAAGGTTCATAGCATATTCCCAGTTCGACTTAGGAGAATGAGGAAGTAATCCCAAATATTCAGATGGAGGAATTGATCTATCATAAAGTGGATAGTTATGAACTTCGGTAACCGGAGGCTCAGGTTGATTTTGCTCCACAAGAGGCTCTACCTCACCTGCTTTCACCTTATCCATGAGTTTAAATAATTTGTCAGCTTCACGAAATGCACGACGGGTAAATTCTTTTGGCATGAAGCTAGATTATACCAGAATACTATGGGAGAGGATATTTGGAGATATACGTCTTTACTTCTTTACCAATTGCGGTAAGTTTTTTACTTCTATCAATCTCAGCTCGATACTTCTTCATAAGCTCAGAACGCTTTTCCTTGTCATCTACAGGCAGTTCCATGCCTTTAACTTCTTCGATAACATCGTTATACCATTTTGCTACCTTCTTCATATCACTTTCTTTAAGCCCACGTGTCGTGATCGCAGGCGTTCCAAGACGAATTCCACTAGAAAAGAGTGGCGGCATCTGATCCCCCGGGACACCATTGTAATTAAGAACGATATTGGCCTTCTCAAGTGCGATCGCTGCAATGCGGCCATTTACTTTTTTATTTCGCAGATCAATCAAAATGAGGTGATTATCTGTCCCGCCGCTGACGAGTTCAAACCCATGCCCTTTGAGCGCTTCAGCCAAAGCTTTCGCATTAAGCACGATCTGCTCAGCATATTTTTTAAATTTAGCAGTTGATGCTTCTTTCAATGCAACAGCAATTGCTGCTGTCTGATTATCATGAGGCCCCCCTTGAAGACCTGGGATGATAGCTGTCTCGATATTTTTTGGCAGATCTGGATTTTTCTTAAGGCCTTTTTCTGTCACCATGATAAGTGCACCGCGCGGACCACGGAGCGTCTTATGAGTCGTTGAGGTAATGATATGGACATATGGGGCAGGTGATGGATGAACTCCAGCTGCGATAAGACCAGTGATGTGAGACGTATCAGCCATTAAGCAGCAACCTACTTTATCTGCCATTTGTCCAAAGCGTTTAAACTCAATCGTTCGCGCATAGGCAGTAAACCCACAGATCAGAAGTTGTGGTTTTTCTTTCATTACCTGCTTCTCGATCTCATCGTAATCCAGAACACCATCAGGACCGAGCGTGTAGTGTGCGAAGGTGAAAAGGCGTCCTGACAGACCTAATTTGTGGCCATGCGTAATATGTCCTCCTGAGGTGAGAGACAAACCCATCAACTTTTGACCATTCTCCAAAACTGCGAAATAAACAGCTGAGTTAGCAGGAGCACCAGATAAGGCTTGGACGTTCACGTAGGGCACGCCAAATAATTTTTGAGCTCGCTCCTGAGCCAGACTCTCAACCTGGTCGACGACTGAATTTCCTTGATAATATCGCTTTCCTGGAAAACCTTCGGAATATTTGTTAGTTAAGACACTGCCAAGAGTCTCAATAACTGCTGAGGAAGCGTAATTTTCAGAGGCGATCATTTCTAAAACGTTTTTTTGACGTTTTTCTTCTTGTTTGACGAGGTCGTAAATTTGCGGATCCGTTACTTTAAGATGCTTCATCTACCTATTTCAGCCCCAGTATACAAGCTTGCGTTTAGGCTGACAAGATAACAAAATAGATCAATTATAAATGAGGTTTCTCCCCTAGATGCAACTTACTATTAGGGGTGAAACCACTGAAACGTTATCTTTCTAAAGTTAAATAAGTATAGTCAAATTCGTCCCCTTTTTCGTCCTTGCGTTCAATCTCTTTTGTGAACATATCGTACTCTGGGAAATACGCATCGCCTAGGACAGTTTTGTGAATTATTGTTAAGTACAAACGATCTGCCTGAGGTAACGCTTGTTCGAAAATCTGCCCGCCACCGATAATAAATATCTCATCTTCTCCCCCGAACGACTCTTTAGCTTTCTCGATTGCTTCATCAAGTGACGTTACAACTTCCTCAGGGATCAAACCGGTTCTCTTAGCTTCTTGATTAAATCTCGCGACATCGCGAGTAATGACAATGTTGGTCCGATTTGGCAAAACACGACCGAGTGATTCGAATGTTTTCCGTCCCATGATGATAGGATGACCAGTGGTTAAGTCTTTAAATCGCTTCAGGTCGCCAGGAATATGCCATGGCAGATCGTTATTTATCCCGATGACGCGGTTCTCAGATAAAGCAGCGATGAGACTGATTCGTGGTTTATACATAGGTGCGCAGTAGTCCAGTTATGTCCTCGATCATATTTTCACGCGAGGTGTACATCATAAATTTACTAATAACTGTATGAACAGACTCTGCCGGAGTGACACCATCTTTATAAATACCAACAATTGGGATAGTGAACATATCCGCCCAGCCGAGTTCAATTCCCTGTCCAGTTGAAGGATAGGAAACTTCAGCTATGACGAGATCGCAACCTTTGGAATGAAATAATTCTTTAGTATTAAATAATCCTTCACTCGCTTCATGCGGAAGGATGAAGTTATGTTGTGAATTGAGTTCAGAATTACGAAGAGGAAGATACAATTCAGTTTTATAATCAAACTTCGTGGAATGACTGACGTAGATATTCATGCAGAAAAATTATTTCTTTTTCTTCTTTCCCTCATAAAACCCACCAGCGACAGTGAGCTCACCTTTAAGTCCTGGATGCGGGTCATAATTTTCAAGTGTCACATGCTCTGGCCTGAAATCATCGAGTTTTTTAACCGCTGCATCAATGGTAATACTTGGCAGAGGCTTTGGTTCGCGCGTCAACTGTTCTTTCACCTGCTCAATGTGATTTTCGTAGATATGCGCATCCCCAAAAGTATGGACGAATTCTCCAGGTTTTACACCTAGGATCTGCGCCAGAATCGTCGTAAGTAAGGCATAACTTGCGATATTGAATGGTACACCGAGGAACATATCCGCACTCCGCTGGTAGAGCTGGAGATAGAGCCTGCCGTCTTTAATACTGACCTGGTACATGTTGTGGCAGATGGGAAAACGATTAGCGTCTTTTTTAAGCGCCATGGTGTAGAGGTAGCGTGGATCCCACGAAGTCACGATCGCATTACGAGCATCTGGATCTTCAGTCAGCTCTTTAATGACCCAGCCGAGCTGGTCGATTGTGCGGTTAGTATTGGTCGGATAGCGACGCCAGGACTCACCATAAATATGTCGCAACTCTCCCCATTTCTTAGCAAATTTAGCATCCTGCGCAATTTTTCCGATAAATTCATCTTTGGTAAGTTCAGGTAACTTCGTATCACTTTGTCTATGCTCGTTATAAATTTTAAATGGGTAGTCATCCCAAATATGGACGTTATTATCAACTAAATATTTAATATTGGAATTACCAGACATGAACCAATACAATTCATGCAGCACTCCTTTCCAGTAAACTTTTTTGGTAGTTAAGAGTGGAAATCCTTTGGAGAGGTCATAGCGAGTCTGGCGGCCGAACAGACTATACGAGACAGCGCCAGTTCCACGATCGACATTCTTCATGCCGTGATCCAAAATCTCTTGGAGTAAGTTGAGATATTGATACTCTGGATGATCTTTATGCTTTGGCATGTCTACCAAGATATGACTTTTAGATAATTTTTACAAGAGATAAAAGTAGATCAGTTACAATTTGCGATCCTTATCAGAGGTATAGTTATTATGCGTATCGATGTGCCATTTATGAGGATTGGAGGTCTGCAGCTCGTCCCACATCGCCTCAGCTGTTTTGGTAAAAAAAGTTTTGCGGACATTGGTCCGCTGCCACGCTTCTTTGATGGCATGCCCTTTCGCATAGAGTTCCGAGAGCTCGAAATCGACATCTAAATTATCTGCGTCTTTAACTATCTTAGATTCAATCGTCTCACGAGCTTCATACTCTTTAAATAATTCCTCAAATTCTTTGGCAAATACGGTGTCTTCTAGCATATGATTGAGTGCTTTCTCCTCATCCCGAGTACTATAAATTTTTGAGACATAATTGGTATCAGGAGCTCTTGTCTCAGGGATGTCATGCAGGAGTGCCATCTTAAGGATTTTTTCTTCACTTGTTACTCCTTCATGCCGCGCGATAACCAATGAGATCCACATCACGCGGAAAATATGATCAGCATTGTTAGCGACCTGGGTCTGGAGGAACTGAATCCAGGTACGCTGCATGTAGCGAAGTGAGCCTATTTCGTAAAGAAATTCTATATCCCGAGAGAGGTTTTTCGAATTCTTTGTCATGCATCACTTTATAGTTCAAACAGACTGAATTCGCAAGAGGTTAGACTTGGGTTTCTTTTTTCGTAGCTGAGACGCGGCCGCCTTGCCATTGTCCGCGATATTTACTGCCGCCGCCTGAAACCTCGGTGAACTGGATGTGAACGACACGAGCACCCATTTCGATAGTAACCGGGATAGGTCCTTCGTTTTTTAACGCAAAGGTTAATCCTCCCGAGTACCCAGGGGCGACTTGAGTGGTACGAACGAAAATGCCGCTACGAAATGTCGTCGAGCGAGGATAAATATGGGCGGTCAAATTTTCAGGACAATTAACTGATTCGATCGTTTTAATAAGATAGAAATCCCCTGGCTTGATCTCGATCGTTCGCTTCTCACCTTCTTTGTATTCCTGAACGAGTTCGATATCTGCAGTCTTTCGTTCAGTCTCACCTAAGAACGCATCGCCTGAGATTTTATAGACTTCGCCTAGTCGCAGGTCAAATCCCGCTCCTTCAGGATTGGTTAACTCGCGTTCTGACAAATTCTCAACGAGTTTTTGGGTTTTAACGAGTTCAAGTAATGCTTTTGGTCCTAAGATCATAATTATTTATTTTTACACGATTCAATTTTTGAGAGCAACTCCTGTGTTATTTTCTCGATAGGCTGTTCACCATTAACAACAGTAAATTCATTCTGAAATTCCTTAACTAACCAATGATAAATCTTCTCTATTTTTTTGATCTGAGACTCTTCCTCATAAATTTCTTTGGCTTTATACATCTGATCAAGTCGACTTGTCGCTGTACGTGAAGAGATATCTAAGAAGAACGTTACATCAGGTAATAAAAATTGATGGTAATGTGACAAAATCCCCTGTCCGACCAGCAGCCAATTTTTCATATCAGTCTGGTCTACCTGCGGATGATCGAGAATCGCATAGGCAATCGCAGACCAAAAATATCGATCAATGATGACATCTTTCCCGTCTTTTAAATCAGAGATAATTTCTTCCTGCTGGGCAGCCCGATTGGCAGAGATGAGGTACTGAAGAGCAATTGGCGAAAGCTTTTTCTCACCAGCGAGAATAGTTCTCACGAAGCTTCCGATCTCCCCTTCAAATGGATTTTTAAGCGAGACGTTCCTGCCTGACTTTTCTAAAGCGTCTTTAATAAGCTGCGCCTGGGTAGATTTACCACTGCCATCAATTCCTTCGAGGGCGATAAATTTACCAGGATATGAGTTACGTTTGAAGTCGATATCGAACTCTATATGGTATTTCATGTCTTATTGATCTTGGTGAATGCGTGATTCGTTGGGGCCTTGTTGGATCTTATACTTAGCATGCTTTTTCTTATTATATGGTACTTCGGCTGGACTTGATAACTCTTCAAAAGCCATCGAGCAAACGCGCATCCCGACAGTGAGCGCCACAGCCATCCGTCCGAGGTTGCCAAGCTCCAGAACCGGCTTCCCATCCCAGCCTGGATCAAACGTACTTGCTGTCGAGTGAACGACGATGCCAAGTCTACCTAAAGATGATCTGCCTTCGAGTCTCCCCATCAGATCAGGCGCGATCGTGACATGTTCTAAGGTAACAGCTAGTACAAAATCTCCCGGCTGCATGATGAATTGCTCGCCTTTTTTAAGAACTATCTCCGTTGTGATGTCATTACTAAAATCCTTTTTGGAAGGATCGATATAGGGCTTTTTACTATGTTCAAAGACCCGAAAGACATTGCCAAGACGAAGATCTACTGAGCAGGAACCGAGTTGCTCGTCGGGATTTAATTTGGGGGTTATTTTAATTCGGCCTGATTTCAAGGCCTTTTTGATGTCACCGTCTGAGAGAACCATATTGGTCAGTGTATCAGAGCTTTTATTTGTTGACAAGCTCTTTTCACTCTACTACGCTTAAAGTAGCACTACTTTTATTTATGTGGCAAAAATTTCTGTCTGACAAACGTTACTTAGGATTAGGAGTCGTACTCCTTGTCATTGCAGCATTACCTGTTACCTTAGGACTCATCCAACAAGAGCAGGATATTCGTCAGCGCGCTGCAACCACTCCTCAAGTCTGTACAGCCGATCAAGCAACAGATGCGATGATGATCATTGATAGATCTGGGAGTATGAACAACGCGACAAGTGCTACTGATGCAACTCCGCGCATTACGAGTGCAAAAGCAGCCGCTAATGCTTTTATTGATATTCTGCAAAAACGTACTGCCCAGCCCCTCCATGCAGTAGATATTACGACGATCTCAAGTGATGGACAGTCAAATGTCGTTCTCTCACTCACACGTGATATGACTAAGGCTCATGCAGCTATTGATGCGATAGCTGTTGGCGGTGGTACCTGTATCGAATGCGCGATCCGTAATGCTATGGCTGACTTTGGACCAAATGAACGAAGTGGTGTCAAAAATATTGCTGTCATACTGACTGATGGCGGCGCTACCCAAGTTATCGGTGCGAAGGCCGATGGATCTGCGGCGAATCAAAAGATTGCTGCAGCGGCTGCCTTTAAAGCGGCCATGGAAGCTCACACAAAATACAATATGGCATTCTACACCATCGGCTTTGGTGAGAGTGTAAATGACCAATTCCTCATCAATGTCGCAACCTCAAGTGGCGGCATGTATTATTTCGCTCCAGATGGTGCAAGTCTTACTAAGATTTATCAGAACATCGCTCAGATCATCGGACAAGGAGCAGTCTCAGGAACTGTCTTTAATGATGTCAACGGCGATGGCCAAAGAGGTACAACTGAGCCAGTCTTAGCCGGCTGGAAAGTAACTGTCATTAATAAAGCGACTGGTAATACTGTCGGGACCGTCACGACTGATGCGAGCGGATCATACACCTTCCAAGGGCTGTGTGACGGCAGCTACACGGTAAAAGTTGACACGCAGGCAGGCTGGAACCAGACACTACCAAGTAATGGAGAAAGCCGAACTGAGACAGTCTCTAAGGGTAATGTCATAACCGGTCAAGACTTCGGCTTTAATTTAGCACCAAAAGCAACCTCACTCGTCTGTTCACCAGATACGATTTCGCTCGGAACAGCTCCTCAGACAATTACTGCGACATTTAAAGATAGCTCAGGAAATCCGATACCTAACGAAACCATAGCCTATTCAGCTGCACCCACAGCCGCATTTGTTCACAGTGATGTCGCGTCTACTAAAACCAACCAAAATGGTATGGCTCAATTTAATATCAATGTCACTTCAACTACGCTCAGTTACTCTGGCAAAATCACCTTAACTCATGCAAGTACAGCTAACTACGCTGCAGCTTCATGTGATATCGATGCATCATTTGAGCCTGCATCAACCATTCTTAACTTTAACGTCTTACTCCATGGCCTTGGTAATGCTGGAGATAACGCCAATCCAGTTAACAGTTCGCTCAGTAACAAGAACCCTGGTCATATCACGCGCCCGATCACCATTCAAATTTATGACATCGATAATAAGCTTATTACTACATCGACTTGGGATACTGACTATAATCAAGCTAAAGGCAGTTGGCCGGTATCACGAGAAGTTGGCTCAGGCTTCCCAACTGGTAAATACAATATCTTTGTCTCATCGCCAGGATACCTGTCTAATCGCTTCTCACAAACTCTCTCGATCACCACACAACAAGTCAATACACTTCCTGATATCCAGCTTGTAACCGGGGATATCGACGAAAGCAACAAACTAAACATCCTTGACTATGACCTATTAGTCGGCTGCTATAGTGATTTTGCTCCGCCAATTGCCTGCAACCAGCAAAATAAAACAGGCACCGATATTAATGACGATAGTAAGATAGACCAAAATGATCTAAATCTCTTATTACGTGAATTCTCAGTTCAGTACGGCGCGACTATTGATCAATCAAATAACTGATGAGTATACTAGGCATACTGCACCATGCAATTCATTAAACAACGCAAGAAATTACTGATCATTATTGCGATCATCATCGTAGTTATTGCCATTCCCCTCACCATCATTCTTCTCCAAAGACAGCAGGATATCCGTCAGCATGCAGCCTCGGCAACCACCCTCAGCTTCTCCCCGACATCAACATCAACTAACCCTATTCTCACTAATGTAAATACTTCAGTCACTCTCGATATGATGCTTAATCCTGGTGCAAATGCAGTTTCAGTTGTTCGTTACGAAATTACGTATGATCCGACTAAAGTCGCAATCGATGCGACCAATCCATTTACGCTCAATACGACGAGTTTTCCAACGACGCTCGAAGGCCCGATCTATACCACTGGGAAGATTTCAGGAACGGTCTCCATAGGTTCTGATTATTCCAAAGCGATAGTCGCTACGACGAAAGTCGCAACGGTTCGCTTTAAAGCACTGACGACTACTAATGGCACTCCGGCACAAATTAGCTATACCACGAACGCGCAAGCACTTTCAGTCAGTGCGACTGACCAAGCAAGTGAAAATGTACTTTCGTCAACCACCCCTGCCTTTATCACGATCCTCCAGCCTCTTGCTAACTGCGGATTCTCTCCTACCTCATCAGATATCATGATGATTGTCGATATTTCTGGGAGTACGACTGACAACCGAGTCTCACAAATTAATGCGATGAATACGTTTGTCGATGAAGTCGCATCGATGAATAATCAGTATAAAATCGGTCTTATTTCCTACGCATCCGTGGCTAAGCTGAATTATTCACTTCAAAACGGCAATGACTATGCCGCTGTTAAAAATGCGATTTCGACAATGCCATTTATTGATAATGCATCTGCAGGTGAAGATGACGCAATTACGCTCGCATCCCAACAATTCCAAACCTTTGGCAGAGCCGGAATCCGAAAGAGCATCATTTTACTCACCGATAGATGGGATTCCTATGCTCAGACAGCTGCTAATACTGATTACGCCGCGAACAAGACTGCCTATTATATTCTCGCATATGACATCTCAAATAGTACAATTCGCAGTATGCTCCAAAAGCAGGCTGCTAACACTGGCGGAACCTATCATGAATTCTCACACTCGACTACAACAACTACTACTGAAACCGATATCTTAACCTCGATGGCTTCAGATGTCTCATGTCCGACAGTTACTCCGGCTCTAACTCCGACGAATACACCAATCCCTACTCCTACACCTACCGCTAAACCAACACCGACAAATACTCCTGTTCCACCCACACCTACTCCGACGAAAGTTCCAAGTCCTACCCCGACTCGGGTTCCGACAGCGACACCAACGCCTGTACCGACAAATACTCCTGTTCCAACTGCAACACCTATTCCACAGGCAACGAAATTTGACTTTACAATTTACCTGCATGGCTTAGGGCATAGCGGAGACTCTGTCAATCCGTCGGCTTTTTCACTCAGTAATCAAAATCCCGTCAGACAGCAGCGTAACTTGATCGTTGAAGTCTTAACAACGGGAACCTCAAGACAACTCGTTCTGACGAAGACGTTCGCTACTGGCCTGACGTATAACGCTGCAAATGGTTACTTTAAGGGAACTGTTGATATGGGTACGACTCTCGCATCAGGTGTCTACAATATCAATGTCCATTCTGATCAATACCTCTATAATTCAATCGCAGGAATTCAGGTGAACGCAGGCCAGACGAATACCTTCGCACCGCTAACCTTCATAACCGGTGATGTTAATAATGATGATAAATTGGATATTCTCGACTATGACATCATTACTGGCTGTTATTCAGATTTCGCACCGCCTGTTGATTGTCCTGCGACGATCGTTCAAAATACCTCATTTACTCTCGCTCAAGCTGCAGATCTGACAGATAATGGGAAAGTCGACCAATATGACTATAATCTCTTCCTGCGTGAATACTCTGTTCAGACTAGTGCGCGTATTCTTCCTCAATAAGTTAGCCTCGGTGCTTGCTTATTGAGAAAAGAGGTTATTATAATAAAGATATGTCAAAAAAGACGCTCGGGCTTATCATCATCTTGCTCATTCTCACCATCGTACTTGTTTTCGTTGCTATCTCGACCAAACAACAGTCTCCAACGACGCCGACAACTCCTCAAAAGAAAACGACGCCGACTCCTACACTTGTTCCAGGCAAAACATCTCTGATACTCTCACCTAATCCACTTACTGTCGGACAAGGATCGACGGGGACGTTAAGTGTCATGATCGATACAGGCGGAGATAAAGTACGTGCAGTTCAGCTGGAGATTGCTTATGATCCAAAGGTAATTACTAATGTGAGCCTTAAGCCTGGTACATTCTTTACCAATCCGAACGTTTTACCAGTTGGTGGAGTCAATCAATCTACAGGAAGAATTACGTATGCTGTCGTACCTGGTTCATTTAGTGAATCCAAGACAGGAACAGGTGTTGTTGCTACTATGACCTTCACCTCATTATTAACAGCTGCTAATCCTACAACGATGATTTCACTTCTTGATAAATCACTTGTCAGCGGCCAGGCACGCGGACAAAATGTCTTGATTCATACAACGGGAACGAAGGTCATGTTCGGACAGAATGCTGTTACTCGACCCGTAGTGACGACGATTCCTACTCGCTAATTACTTCTTGCCTTTTTCCCACTGAGCATTTTTGAGGAAATCCCCAAAGACATCTTCATCAATTGATATCTCGAGCGACTTTAGTTCTTCAAGGGTTGGGTCATTCTCTTGGAATGTAATTGTTGGAATATCACTCACAATTGCTAATGGGGTTTGCTCATTCCCTTCACCCATCGCCAGTACTCCTGCAGTCGCCAGAGAGTCAGCGACATTCAGCTTTTCAAATTGGAATTGACGGCCGAAAATATCCGGTGTGCCGATATAATCTTTGAGCGCTAAAAAACCGCTATGTGCTAAAGAAATACCGGTCACACCCCAACGAAGAGGTGTTGTCTTACTATCGGTAATGACTACTCCAAGATTTTTTAAACCAAACTTCTGCCTCAGATATACTCGTATTCTATTGGCAGAAGCTTGTGGATCCTCCGGCCAAAGAACGTAGTAATCATTAGCATTTGATTCATCTATCCCAGCATTGGCACCAAAGATCCCGTGAGCTATGGTCACTGCTACATTAAATTTATTCTTGATTCGAGGCAGATATCTTTCAGACTCAGTAATTATCAATTCATCCTTATCGACAGTACCAACTTTAATAAATCGTCCTTCACAGATTGAAACAATTTTTGATGTAACTAACACGACACTATTTTCTTTAAGGTCAGTAACATATTCGGCGAGAATCGCTTCAAGAGTCGATCCGTCGCCAGGGATAATCGAGCGAGTTTTAATAGGATTAATCTGCATGAGGGAATTATAGCAAATTAGCTAATTTTCTTACTTACAACCTCTCAAAAAAATTATATAATCATTTTTTTTATGAGCCTGCTCGTGCTATTATGTCTGAAACACCTCGCTTTGGGATAGATCATATGCCAAGAAAACCAATTGATCACGAACGCTATATCGAACCGGTTCTCCCGGTAACTCCTGATATTCTCATAGACTGGAATAGAACAACTGAAGTCCAACACAATCTCGCAGAATGGCAAGAAAACCGCCAAAAGGGAAAACTTATTGCCATTGTTCTCTGTGGCGATGCTCGCGTCTGGATACCTGAAGACGTCGCTCGACGAACTGCCTCAATTCGAGCGTTAGGCGCTGGCGGAGATCAAGAATTAAAAGGACAATTTGCGAGCATCATCAACCAGCCTGGGGTAAATAGTGTCGCGTATTTCGGTCACTATGATGGAGAGAAATTTTCTCCCAAGCACGCACCGACTGGCTGTGGAATTACTGATGCGCATGGAGCTCTGCAAATGCTTTCAGGCGAGGAAGAAAATGGCTCAAGTTATAAAACCTATGCTAAAAAAGATATTTCACACTCAGACCCTGTTATGCAGGCAGTCTACTCAGCCCAAGACGCTTTGGACCTGACAGATAAATGGGTCGCCGCAGTCGCCCTTGACCATAGATCAGGATCTACCCTACCTGTTGGTTTTTTTAGACATCAGGATGGCTACACCAGTGAAACAGGCATGAACCCTCGCTATCTTGATATGAGGCGCTATAATGCCGGAGAAATCTATAAGAAAGGCATGCCAGTTATCAGTGAGCGTCAACTTGAGAGAATGCCATTTGAGCTGCATGAATATCTTAATAACTGGCAAGATTCGATGGATGGAGTCAAAGCTGGATATCAAGCTCGCGGAATAGCTTATGAAGATGCGCTCAAAGTTCAGAACCCATCCATCGTCAGCCTTTCTACAGACCCTCGACCACTTGGTATTATGTATCGTCTCGGTCCAAATACCGCCTTTAAACTCCGAGTTCCACGCTCTACTATCCAAGATGAAGAGTTCATTACACCTGATCGATTACAAGACGTGTTAAATCAAGCGCATTACCCTATTTCTCAAAATATTTTGCACTACAATCAGCCAGGAGCTGCTTTTTCAAATACGCATACGCTTTTAATTCAGACTAAGGACATGGCTAAATCTCTCAAGATAGCAGACGCAGCTATGACCCAGCCGCATATTCGTGAGTGGCTAGACTTACCTGATGATAAACATCCTCACCAAATTATCGTCGGTGAGGTTCACAACGGCAAAGTCGAGCAAATGGAAGTCTATGCCCAAGCTGCCTAAAACAACTCCTGATATAATACTTCTGTGAAGCAATTTCTCACAACAAATACTCTTTCCTATCTCCGCTTTTGGGCTCGTAAAGCATTACTCAGGCATAACCCAATAATAATCGGAATAGCAGGTAGTGTCGGTAAATCCTCAACCCGTAACGCAATTGAGGCGATTCTTAAAGACCACTTTCCCATAAAAGCTGTCGGTAACTCTGAGACTGGTATCCCGCTTGGCATCTTGGGGATGAAACCTGAATCATATTCGAAATTTGAGTGGCTTGTGATGTGTGCCAAAGCACCCGCAAACCTGAACTTTCTCAAAGGGACCAAATACCTCATCGCCGAAATGGGTATTGATGAACCAGAACCGCCCAAAAATATGGAGTACTTGTTAACAATTCTCAAGCCTGAAATCGCCGTTTCACTCAATGTCTCTGCTACTCACTCACTCCAATTTGACAAAACTGTCGCAAAAGAAGGATTATCTGAGACAGAACGGCTTACTAAAGTAGTCCAAAATATCGCGAAAGAAGATACTAAAATAATTAATGAATCTGGCTGTAAAGTTGGTATCTACAATGCCGACGACGAATATGTCAGAAATCAAATTCAGGATAATAAATTAACTGCCAAGCTTTTAACTTTCGGAACCAAAAATACCTATGATATCTCCTATGGTCTCTATCGTGTTAGCTTAAAAGGCACATCCTTCGACTACTTTGTAAAAATAGATGGTAAACGACATGAATTTAACCTTACCTTCTCAAAGTATGTCTTGCCAAGAGAATACCGCGAGGTCTTCGCAGCAGCGATCATGGTGGCATTACAGACGGGTCTTACCTTAGAACAAATTAAAGAGTCACTTGAGAAAAACTACGAACTCCCCAAAGGCAGAGCGAGTATTTTCAAAGGAATTAATGAGACTACTATTTTTGATAGTACTTACAACGCTTCCAAAGCTTCGACATATGCCTTCTTAGATCTCGTCGATACGCTCAAAAAAGAGACGAATCGAGAGATTGTTTTTCTGATGGGAGATATGCGTGAACTCGGTGAAGAGTCACGGATTGAGCACCGTGAGGTAGCAGAGAAATTAGTTGGTATTGTCGATTATCTCTACCTCGTCGGACCGATGACGAGAGAATATGTCTTGCCTACTATTCAAGCACATGAAAGTAAATTTAAAGAGATGCGCTGGTTTGACACAGCACCACGTGCTAGTGAATATCTCAAAGATAATCTGCCAAAAAATGCGATTATATTAGCTAAAGGTTCACAGAATAACATCTTCCTTGAAGAAGCGGTGAAGATGATTTTAGAAGATAAAAAAGACGACAAAAAACTCTGTCGTCAGAATGAGTATTGGTTAGAAGTTAAAAAAACTTCTTTCGCCCGCTAATTAGAGACCCCCATGCCCAGTATTCGGAGCCGTCATAGGAACTGTCGTACTGCTATCTGCACCACTCCCGCCGACCCCTGCCTGAGGCAATGAAGTGTTATTGGTGGTGTGATTACTTGACTGGACTGAGTATGTAGGACTTGGTGCACCGTCAGCAGGTCCCCCGCCGATACCAGGCGCTGCTTTATATTGGTTTGATTGGGCTGTAGTCGTAGGATTTGGCTGATTACTGTGCAAATAATTATTTCCAGCCCATAAGCCAAGTGCAATAAGCGGAATAATTAACAACGGTAATAACCATTTACCACTGACATGATCGTTTCGTTCACGTACGACATGTCCTTTATCCGCATCATAGCGATCACCAGCTCGATATGGATGTTGAGAAATTTCTCTATTATTCATACTTCTATCCTACTTCTTCGGTATGAGATCAAGACAAAAATGAGGTAAAAATTATGTATGAAATGAATTTTCTGTTCCGTAGCCTACATTGAGGAGAAGTTACTTTTATCGAGAGTTAAGAGTATCCTATGGGTAGTGTGTTGAGCAGAGCAAAATCCTGCAATGCAGGAGAATCGGACCAGCTCTGATCGAGCGTCCAGACTGTACTGTGGGTAGCCGTGGAATCGGACCACGCACCTCTGTCTTATCAGGACAGCGTTCTAACCGATGAACTAGCTACCCAAAAATTTACCAGGCCCTTATTTTACCAAATTTACGCCTAATTTAAAACACAAGTACCTTTAGACTAAAATTCCGAAGGAATTTTAAGAGGAGAAGCCGACAAATAGGTCGAAGTTATTTGTTTTACAAATAACGAAGACAGTTGTCGTGCTTCGACGAAGAGGCGCGAACCGGATTCGAACCGGTGGATGGCTGTTCTGCAAACAGCTGTGTTAACCGCTTCACCACCGCGCCAATATCTTTGAATTTTACCATAGCTGTGAGGCTAGGACAAATAGCACGAGCAAAAGGTGAACGAGATACTTAATCGCGTTTTATCAGTGGGTACTCACTATGAGTAGAGGAAGTATTTGTCATATCAGGGTATATTTGTCTAAGCTCTGGCGCTGGATCAGAGTCTCCGATACTATCCGGATTAATATCATAAACCCAACCTGGTATGTCTATATGATTTTGAGGTGGTACATCAGGCAGATTTAAAATATTATTCGTTGTGGGCTCTCTCCATTTCCATGAACCAGGGACTACAAGATCAGTAGATGCGTTAAATGTTTCTTTTGGCATACCCCAAGTTTACGTAACTTTCTAGCTATGTCTGTGATGTGAGTCAAGGAAAAACTATCTATTTACCTGTTATCTTCACAACTTACAGTTGTTAAGCTCAAGCATGACTCCTTGACAAGCTCATAAGGAATCTCTTTACTATATATAGATATCATTAGTATGGAAGAATCACTGCCACAAAAAACAAAACACACGAATAAGTTTATAGTTCTCGGGGCAGCTATTATCGTGGCATTAGGATTAGCCGCATATATTCATGCAGCCAATAATTCCCTTCAGGCTAACTCTAACGAGTATATTAAAAATCTCTCAAAGCAGTTAGCACAGTACCAAGCAACCTCTGTCTCCTCTACTGATAAAGACAAATATATCGCACTTTTGGAGGAAGCTTCACAATACATACTCGCCCAGCAGTCAACATTACAAGCCAAACAGATGAGTAATAATGAAGAGCTTGCTTTAAGTGACATAAAAGGATCTGACCAAGAAGTAGCAGGCTTATCGACACAATCCTTGCAACAATTTTTAGATCAACAAGCAGCTAAACAAAGCCTCCAACAAGAGGCTCAGAGGTTCCTACAGACAACTACGCAGTATAACAACTCTTACAATAATAACGATCAGACATACCAACGATCTGAATATGATTCCTCTTCAGATGACGAGTTGCCTATCGAACAATACCAAGGAGTGAGCTCACAACAGAAAACACAACAAGCCCTTGAAAATCTCTCCAAGCAACAGGCCTTTGAGGAAGCTGTTCAACAAATAAGAGCTCAATCAACGTACAAGTCACTTCCACCAACGAAACAGCAGCAAGCAGTTGATTGGTTGGCTGAAGTTAGCAAGAAAACGACAAGCCAAGGAGGAATTCCTCTAAATGATGCAGTCAAACAGTGGGATGCACATCAGAAAGGTGTTAAGTCTGTGGTGACCAGCTGGAAAAATAATCTTGCGAATGACCAAACTTTTACCAACTGGGTAAAGTCTACACCTGACTCTTCTAAGGTTCAGAAGTGGCAAGAGAACGGTAACCTTCCAGAAATTCTTAATTATACTCGCTCTTCTGCGAAAACGGCATATAATGCCATGGGTCCTGATCAATCGAAATTTAAACGATCTCAATTACCTACCGAGGAGGATAAAAAGACGTATGCGGAGAAATTGACGAAGGTTATCAGAACTTATAAAGCAGTAGTTGATGCCCATCAAGCACTTATATCAGCACTTAAATCGGCAAGTCAGATAGATCCACAGGCACTTCCATTCCTACTTGCTGTCCGAGATCTCCAAGCGAAGGAAAAACAATGGCTTGAGGACCAAGCATCACTTCAGGCAGCACTCAAAGACCAGAACGTCAAACCATCAACTCTTGTCAGCAAGATTCAGACTGTCGAGTCAGGCGCTAAAGAGGTAGAATCTGCAGAAAAGAAAGTAGATGCAGCACAGAGTAAATATGATTCATACGGCCTCCCTTCTGGATCAGCAGCTGACCTCGTAGTTAGTAGCTTTGTGCTCACTGATAAAAATGGTAAAACCAAGACGACCTTTGCACCTAACGAACGAATCTATGTCAAATACATCATTAAAAATCAGGGCACTGACACAGCAAAGAATCAATATACTTCAAGCGGTATGATCTGGTCACAAATCTATGGTGATAAGTCCGCAACTGTTCAGACAAATGCGGCAACTGATGTTAATATTTATACTAAAAATGGTTCGAGTATCGGTTCTGGGAAATCAGCCTCCTTTGCATCTGTTGGTGACGGCAGTTCTGCCTTCCCAGGAAGTAAATCCTTTACGGTGAGCAAAGCAGGTATTTACACAGCACGAGTCTTTGTAAATTATGACCATTTAGCAATTGAGAGAGATTACACGAATAACCAAGCAACTGTTAAGTACACTATCATGGCACCTAAAGATCCCTCAGATCTCACCGTAAGCAGCTTCAAACTTGTTGATGCTAGTGGTGCTGCGAAAAATGTTTTTAAGGTTAACGAACCAATCTATATCACACTGACCAATGCCAATATCGGTTCGGCTGACGCATACACAGCAAATAACAGAATTGTCAGTCAGTTCTTTGCCAACAAGCCAACTACAGCCAAGACAGGTGATACGTCTGATGTGACCATCTCACTAAATAACGGGCTCTATTCGAAGGGAACTTCAAAGACGTATTCATCTATTCCAGGTAGTAAAACAGCTAAATTCTTCGCTGGTGCTAAATCATTCACGATGAAGAAAGCAGGTAAATATACAGCACGAATCTTTATTGATTATACTGGAGGAGCCACCGAAACGAACGAAAAGAATAATCAAGTAACGCTTACCTATACTGTTGTTGCCAGTAGTACCGCTGCTACGCTAAAGTAGACTAAATAACCGAGTACTCTCCACAAAAAAACCACCCATTAAAGGTGGTTATTTTTGTTTAACAATCAAAAAGTGGTAGAGAGGCGAGAGTAGTTTTTATAAAATCTCTCAGTATAACGAGATTTTTCAAGCACTGCTCACTTAGCTTGGTGTCAAATATACACATCTCCTTGTCTCACCCAAATAAGAGTGTTATCTGTTGAGATCAAGTTCTATGTCTTCTCCTTTCGTCATTAGATTATGCCTCTATTACTAGAATCAAAGTTAAAATTTAGAAAGGAGGTGATCCATCCCCTGCTTCGGCAAGGGATACCTTGTTACGACTTAAGCCTCATCATCAATCTCTATCTCGTCCGCATACGCGACCTTCGATAGTTATCGACTTTGCTGCCTTGACGGGCGGTGTGTACAAGACCCGATAACGTATTCACCGCGGCCCGCTGATC
>CAZRDR010000010.1:0-3899 GCA_964598995.1 uncultured Gammaproteobacteria bacterium
GCCGTATGGGGTATCATCGACCATTTTATGCGGTCCAATACCAAAATCTCGGATATTAACAAATGATATCGTCACTTTATTTTTTTCTTGGGCTCGTTTAATAATAGATTCACTGAAAGGACCTGAGAACATCTCCGGAAAAAGTGTGAGAATAGAAATTTTCATAGCAGGATTACTTTATAGGAATAGATGAGGTGAATTATTCCTGGTCAGCTAAAGACACATTAATGCGGACGTTGTGCTTCATAGCTTTAACTTTCATGATATTGCGAATACTGCGGATAACTTTACCTTCTTTACCGATAACTTTACCCATATCTGCTGGATCAACACTAATTATGAGTGAAATGATATCATTTTCGTTTTGTTCGTCGATTGTAACTTTATCTGGGTTATCAACGATTGAGGAAACAATATAGTGAAGTGTTTCTTTCATGGTTATTTAGTGATGTTTTGAACTGTAGGAGATGGAAGTGCGCCTTTTGAGATCCAGTAGTTATAGCGCTCCATATCAACTTCTTTTTTACCGCCGTTTTTACCCATTTCGTACCAGCCAAGCACTTCAATATTATCGCCATCTCTGCGACTTCTTTTTTCTTTAACGACGACACGGAACTTTCTTTCGCCTTTTTTGCCTGTACGAGTTAATCTAATAACAACTGCCATAGTAATTACGTATTTTATCAGAATGAAGCAGAATTCTCAAGCTTCCTTAGGAATAACCGGAAGATCTTGATTTTCGAGGTATGCTAAAGCCTTTTCAGCCGCTTCCTCTTCTGCTTGTTGCTTAGATCTACCGACTCCCTCACCTATCTGTGTTTGATTGACAAATACACCAATGGTAAATGTCTTTGCATGTGGAGGACCTTCCTCATGGAGTACTTTATAGGTTGGGGAATTTTGTTTTCTGGCTTGAACATATTCTTGAAGTAAACTCTTGGGATCTTTAAAGGCTTTTTTCTTAACGATTTCTTCGATTTGTGGGAAGAGCATCATGCCGATAAATTTTCTGGCTGATTCAATTCCTTGATCTAAATAGAGAGCACCGATAAAAGCTTCAAAGGAATTTGCTAATAACGACTCGTTCTCTCTTCCTTTTGACTCTTCTTCACCTCGTGAGAGCTTCAGATACTTGCCGAAATCCAGCTTACGAGCTGCAGCGGCGATACTTTTGGTATTCACAAGAAGTGAGCGAAGATTGGTAAGGATACCTTCGTCAAAATGAGGGTAACTTTCGTACAAGTGCTGTGAGACGACAAATGAAAGAATACTGTCACCTAAAAATTCAAGGCGTTCATTTGATTCGAGTTCTTTCTTCGCTTCATTAAGATACGAACGATGCGTAAAAGCCTGTTCAAATAATTGCTGGTTACTTATTTTCGGAAGATCGTTCATGGTTAACTATATTGCCAAGTGCTCCGTTAATAAAGCTTGGACTTGCTTCGCCGCCGAATTCTTTACCAAGTTCGACTGCTTCATCAATTATAACATTGATAGGCTCCTTTTTTTCTATCAAAAGTTCATAGACTGCTAATCTAAGAATTGATAAATCGACTCTATTAATTTTATCGATTGGGAACTCAGGCGCAGCCTGCTGGACCTTCTCATCAATGAAAAGTTGATTATTAAGAATTTCTTGTGATTTTTCTGAAACTGGTTGGTTATGAAACTGAACTTTGAAGAGTTCCTGGACTATGTGTTGACGTTTTAAGTGACGAGGATCGTTGGACGTCTTCATAGTCTATCGAACTTTAGAGATTAGGAGCTTGTCTTTTAGTCTTAGCGATGACTTCGACACCCTTATAATAGCCACAATTTGGACATACTAAGTGTGGAATATGTTTAGTACCACAGTTAGCACAAGTGACTGTTTTAGGTGCAGTTAAAACGATTGCTGCTCGTCTTTTACCTTGACGTTGTCGTGAATGGCGCTTTTTAGGTTCTTGTGACATACTGATATTGTACCTTATTTCATGCCTAATCGCAAGTAAGCGTGTATCCTTTGTTATAATCGCATTATGAAGCTAAAATTTTTGCATCTGAATACGCTTGGAGGAGTTAAGATCGATGAGGTAATCTCGTATATTAAGGAAAATGATTTTGATATCGTTCATCTCCAAGAAGTGGGAGGTAAAGAACAGAGTAAAAGTGTCCCAGATAACTTTGCCCACTACAAAGAACAGCTTGGATACAGTGGTGAACTTGCGATAAGTTCAATATTTAACAATGACTTTGGTTGTTATACAGGCAATGCCTCTCTTTTCAAACCTGAATTTCATTATATCCAGAAAGAAGTTGTCTGGTTACGACCATTTAAGTCAGTTGATCCAACTTATCATGTCGATAGATCGAAGACCGCGTCCCTTCCGCGAAATGCACTAGCACTTAAGTTCAAATTTAATTCTCAACCAATTTGGTTTATTAACACTCATTTAGCCTGGGGTCCGACTCCCCTTGATGAACCATATAAGATCGAACAAGGCAAGATCTTACGTGACTTCATACAAAAGTTAAAGGATCCTTTTGTATTATCTGGTGACTTTAATGTTACAAAAGACTCACAGATAGTTGCGATGATGGATGAATTGGGAGTTGATCATGCAGTCGAGGCAGGACTGACGAACACGCTTAATGGCAACCTGCATCGTGTACCAGACTTATTTCCTCAGGGGTTAGCTGTTGATTATATTTTTACGAGTTTTGGTATGAAGACTGAAGATTTTAAGTTGATTGATACTCCTGATCTTTCAGACCATTATGGTCTTCGAATTACAGTTGAGATTGAAGATTAGTTAGGCCTGATATACTCAACTAATCCGAGTCCTTGCACAGTTCGTCCTTCTCGCTTCACAATGGTACCTTCATTAACTGCTTCTATCCACGAATATTTTTTCGAATCTGCTTTATCAATAGCATTAGTGAGTTGGATAGATAGGTCTTGATAAATTGGGTCACTAAATTTGACACTAAAAGGTTTGGTTGGTTGGTTCAGCGAATCAACTGTATACGATGTCGTCTTGGTTACCGTTCTTCTCGCATCTTCTTGAAGGCCGATTTTAAAGAAACTTGCTTGCTGATTGTATTCGACAGGTTGATGGTCATCAAGATAATAGAAACTGCCTTCTTTATCCCAGAAAATAAGCCAATTTGAGATCATGCTTCCTGGAGTAGCGAGATAAGAAAGATCAATAGCGTTAAATGAATACGTCCTGCCATAAAATACATAGGCTGGATATGGCTGTGAGTTAATCACCAGCGTTCCTGTACCTTGGTAAATAAATTTTGTCGAACCAGGTGTACTTTGGATACTTATCTCATCTTGGAGGTCTGTAGAGCTAAAACTGAGGGTTTGATTCTCTAACTGCACAGTTGCAAGCTGAGGAGGATTCGAGGTAACTTGATTAGTTGGCTGTGTCCAGCCTCTGAGCATTGGATTGAGAACGACCGAATTGCTGTTCGTTGTTGCTGTAATGCTTTTTCTCGTCCACGTCTTACCGTCAAAGTAGTTTACTTTCGTGTATTCGCTAAACGCTCGTGTTTGTTCTATTCGAGAGACAGACAAGACGAGAGCCTGGTGAGGTTTATCTTGGGTGATGACCACATAAGTATCATCAAAGTACTGCTTGTTAGGAAGAAATTGGAGTGAAGGTACGTCAGAAACTGTTGTTGGGACAGGTGTAAGTTGTGTATTAGTAACTTGAGTAGTTGATGGCTCTGGGGTTCCAGATGATGTTGCAGCTGAGTTAGGTTTGGGAGACGAGAGTTTTCCAAGTACTAACCCTAAGAAAAAGACCAGAAATAATACTGGGACTCCGATCAGTAAGATGAGATGAAAATTTTTTGATTTAGTCTCAACAGCCGGTTCAAGTGTAGGTGTTGGTTGGAGATTATATTGTTCG
>CAZRDR010000011.1:0-18112 GCA_964598995.1 uncultured Gammaproteobacteria bacterium
TAGTGTAGGTGAGGTTGGGAGGCTGTGTCAATTCTAGTCAGGACTGATAGCTGTTTGAGAATTCTCTACCAAATATTTCTTTAGCTCTGGATACTTATCTACCTCTTGAGATATTCTTGATGCAGAGCGTTTGGCTTCATCGAGGAGCTCGAGGTCTGAGAATGATGCTACTTTGAGCATTCTCGTTCCCGATTGTTTCGTCCCATACATATCCCCTGGTCCGCGCATTTTAAGGTCAAATTCGGCTAGCGCTGCGCCTTGTGACATCGTTTCCATAGCTTTTAGTCTAAGGAGTGACGATTCATTCGTCGCTTCAGTAAAGAGAAGGCAATACGACTGTTTGTCTCCTCTCCCTACCCGGCCGCGAAGCTGATGCAGCTGCGACAGCCCAAACCGCTCGCTTCCTTCTATGAGAATAATTGTTGCATTGGGAATATCGATGCCTACCTCAACGACCGGCGTCGCGACCAGGATGTCATATTTCTTATCTTTAAAATCAGTGAGGATTTCGTCTTTCTCTTTGGCTTTTAATTTCCCATGCAGCATGGCAAGTCGAAGATCTGGAAAGATTTCTGATTGTAATCGAGCAAATTCTTTCGTCGCTGCTTTGACAGTCTGCATATTCTCAGACTCCTCAATAAACGGACAGGTGATAAAGACTTGGGACTTATTGTTAGTTATCTCTTCTCTGATCCAGTTATATGCCCCATCTCTTTTTTCATTAGGCACGAGCCAGGTTTTTATCGGTTTACGGCCTTTAGGCATGTCTGTTAAGTAAGTAACGTCTAGCTCACCATAGAGAGTAAGAGCCACCGTACGCGGAATAGGTGTTGCGGTCATAGTCAATAGATGAGGATTGGTGCCTTTTTCACGGAGTATCCCCCGCTGCTCTACTCCAAATCGCTGCTGTTCATCGATTGCAATAAAACCGAGCGTTTCAAAATTAATAGACTTCGCAACGAGAGCGTGCGTACCAACGATGGCGTCGAATTTCTCATCTTTTTTAAGTTTACTGCTGCTTGTTGCAAGACCGATTGTTAATCCAAATGGCTCAAGAAAGGATGAGAGCGTTTTAAAATGCTGTTGGGCGAGAATCTCTGTGGGAGCCATGAGAGCTGACTGGTAACCATTAAGATAAGCTACATACATTCCCATTGCTGCTACGACAGTCTTACCACTCCCTACATCTCCCTGAAGGAGTCTATTCATGGGCTGGCTTTTTTGCATATCACTCGTTATATCCTCAAACGCTTTTGTTTGGGACTGAGTGAGTGGGAAAGGAAGCTTTGTAACGAAATGTTCAAGTTTGGCTTTATCAATACTAAAAGTAGGTCCTATTTTCTGCACCTGCCACTGACGTTTTCTCCAAAACGCGAGGAGCTGGAGAAGAAATATCTCATCGAACGCTAATCTTCTTCGAGCAGCTAATGACTCATCAAGATTTTTAGGAAAATGAATATGCTGGAGCGCAGTTCTTAGATCTAATAAATGGTGGTCTTTTTTAATGACAGGCGGGAGAAAGTCAGGAAGTTCTTCAGGAAGATCACTAAATAATAGCGAGATCTGCTTGCGAAGCATACGAGACGAGACACCACGGGTCTCGGGATAAATTGGGATTACTCTGCCTGTATGGATAGTGACGCCTGTGAAGATTTCGTACTCAGGCGATATCATCGTTAACTTTTTACCAAAGAGTTCGACCTTGCCTGAGACTGAGAGCATGTCTCCCTCATTAAAATTCTTAATGATAAAAGGCTGATTAAACCAGGTGAGGTCCAGAAGTCCTGTCTCATCACTTATTGTTACTTTTTGGATAGTCATGTGCCGTCTGGTATAGGTATTACTGAGTTTAATTATCTTTCCCTGCACAGTGACGAGCTCTCCTTCTTGAAGCTGTTCAATTTTGGACATCAGAGAGTAATCCTCATACCGAGATGGAATATGGTACAGGAGATCACGAAAAGTAGAAATGTTAAGTTTTTCGAGGCGTTTGGCGTAGGTTTTGAGACTACGATTGCCAGTACTTACCTTGGCATCTAAATTCATACGATAGTAATTATTGGAAGAGATAGACTACAAAAGGCAGGAATGATGAAACAATGAGTGCGACCAGTGCGACTGCAGTGATGATCTTAAAAGCTTTTTCGTGATCCCTGAGAAAATTCATTTCTCACTCATTATACTAAGGCTTAAGGAGTTTGACAATTTTACGTTTGCCAATTTTGAGAATTGCCCCGTTATTTATAACCTTATTTTCATTTGGATTGGTAATTCTGACTCCATCCAGCTCTACCCCACCCTGTTCAAAAAGTCGCTTTGCTTCGGATTTTGATGAAGCTAAATTGAGTTCAACGAGTAAATCTTCATTTAAAAATTCATCGTCATCATCTTGGAGTTTAATTTCAGTAATTTCAGTTGGTAATTCTCTATTTTGAACTGTACGTTCAAATTCCTCTTGTGCATTAATTGCTGATTCTTCTGAATTAAGGTCTTTAACGATTTCAAAAGCTAGCTGCTTTTTAAATTTCATCGGATTTTCGCCACTCTCAATTGCCTGAGCGACTCGTTCAATTACTTCCATTGAGATATCAGTAAGATACTCCATGCCTTTTACAATCACATCATCCCCGAGACTAAGAATCTTGGCATAAAGATCAGAAGGATTGTCATTAAGTGCGATGACATTCCCTTCAGTCTTCCCTATCTTTCTCCCTGAAGAATCTGTCAAGAGAGGTGTAGTCATCACGAATTTATCCTTGTTGAGATAATCTCTAACAAGCTGGCGGCCAGCAAGCATATTAAATGTCTGGTCACTTCCGCCAATCTCAAGATCAACCTCCATTGCGACAGAATCATAGCCTTGAAGAAGTGGGTACATAAACTCACGTAAATTAAGAGGTTCGTTATTTTTTAAGCGGTCTTGATATAGATCTCGCTCTATCATCTGTTGGAGCGTAAAATGTCCAGCAACATCTAGAACATCGGCAAGACTCATTTTGTTAAGCCAATCACCGTTATATCTGATCTCCACAGGATTCTCTCCAGTAAAATCAACTATTTTACCAGCCTGCATGACATAGTCACGAGCATTTTGGCGTAATTCTTCATTTGATAAGTATTTGTCACGAGATCTCGTCTTACCTGATGGGTCACCGGCTTGTCCGGTTCCATCACCTATCAGGAAGATAACTTTATGGCCTAATTTTTGCCACTGAGCGAGCTTACGAAGTCCTATCATATGTCCGATATGCATCTGGACACCTGTTGGGTCAAATCCTTGATATAGCGTTAGCTTTTTACCACTCCTCAGAACTTTTTCAAGTTCCTCACTCGTTGGATAGACTTTGTCGACACCGCGTGTTAATAAAGTTTTTATCTCGTCCATAGGCTGAGTATAGCATATTTTTGCGCCTAGACATTCATTTGCTATAATGATTAGGCCTATGGCTGATTTCCGCTCGCGACGTCGCAGCCGACTCCATAAGGGGTTTCAACTGCCTGCCTTCTTATCATTTCAGAATGTGTCATTGTGGAGTAAAGTCACACGTCTTATCCTCTACGCCTTCATTGCTGGCGTTGTCATGGTCCCGCTTCTTTTCCTCTGGTATAGTCGTGATCTACCGACACCAGGTAAATTAGTAACCTCGAAGTACAATGACGCAACACGTATCTATGACCGCAATGGAGAGTTACTCTATTCTGTTTTTCAAGACGAAAATCGTACCTACACTAAGCTTTCAGATATTCCGCTTCAGCTTCGCCAGGGAACTATTTCTATTGAGGATAAAGATTTTTATAAAAATAACGGGTTTTCCATTTTCGGTACGTTGCGAGGCCTCGCGAGGTCTGCCCTCTCAGGCAGAATTGCCGGTGGAGGTTCGACTATTACCCAGCAGTTAGTTAAAAATGTGTTGCTTACGAATCAGCAAACACTGCCTCGTAAGATAAAAGAATTAATCCTCTCAATTCAGGTCGATAATAAGTTCTCCAAAGATCAAATTCTTCAGATGTATCTTAATAATATTCCCTATGGCGGTACAGCAATCGGCGTCGAAGCTGCTGCCGAACAATACTTCGGAAAGAGTGCTAAGGATTTAGATCTGGGACAGTCTGCCTTCTTAGCAGGGTTGCCTCAGCTTCCATCATTATATACACCATATAGCGGTAATAAGTACTACATTGGTCGTACACAAGCAGTTCTTAAGCAAATGGTTGCTAATAAATACGTAACACAAGATCAGGCTGATGCAGCACTAAAGGAAATCAAAAATTATCAGTTTACTCAGCACGCAGCTAATCTTAAAGCTGGTCATTTCGTGATGTATGTAAAGACACTTCTTGCCGATCAGTTCGGTGAGCAGATGGTAGAGACAGGTGGACTTCAGGTCACCACGACGCTTGACTATAAAATGCAGTCGAAGGCTGAAGAGATAGTTAAAGAGCAAGTCGAAGATCTTAAAAAATATAACGTCAGTAATGGAGCCGCAATGATTGAAGACCCTAAGACTGGACAGATTCTAAGTATGGTCGGCAGTAAAGACTATTTTAGTACCGACATCGATGGCAATTTTAACGTGGCAACACAGGGCCTAAGACAGCCTGGATCATCTATGAAACCTATTATCTATGCAAAGGGCTTTGAGAAAGGTTATACACCGGCGACGATGCTGATGGACGTCTCGACTAACTTTAAGGCTACAGATGGTGAAACAGACTATATCCCGGTAAATTATGACGGTAAATACCACGGACCTGTCCAAGTTCGCTTCGCACTTGGTAACTCGTTTAACGTCCCGGCTGTAAAGATGCTCGCTTTAGTGGGTATTAAAGATGCGATGCAGCTTGCATACGACATGGGTGTTAAGACCTGGCAGCCAACCGATGAAAATTTGAAGAGTGTTGGCTACTCATTGGTTCTGGGAGGTAAAGAAGTCCATATGATTGATGAGATGACAGCGTATGGAACTTTAGCAAATGGCGGAGTACGACAAGATCCGATCGCAATCCTTAAAGTAACCGACAGTCGTGGGAAAGTTCTCTACGAAGCAAAACCACATGAAGGCAAAAGAGTCCTTCCCCAAGAAGTTGCCTACCTGATCTCCCATATCTTGCTTGATAACAATGCACGTACTGAGGAATTCGGGTCTAACTCTGCATTACGAATTGCCGGTAGGACAGTCTCTGCCAAAACAGGTACTACCGATGAAAAACGTGATAACTGGACATATGGTTACACGCCATCTGTCGTTGTCGGAACCTGGGTTGGAAATAATAATAACGATCCGATGAACCAAGCACTCGCCTCAGGTATCACCGGTGCTGCGCCAATCTGGCATGATCTGATGGTCATGGCGCTTAAAGGTAAATCAGATGAAGAGATGAAAAAGCCTGACAACGTGATCGCTCTTCAGATAGATCCGTTATCAGGCATGCTACCTCGAGACGGCCAGCCAACGCGTTCAGACTTTTTCATTAAAGGCACCGAGCCGACTACTGTCTCGCCAATTTATCAAAGTAAAGATGGCAAAGATTATTGGGTATTTTATGAGAGTGACCCTATCTCAACCGATGGCAAAAATAGATGGCAGGATGGGATTAACACATGGATTCAGCAAAAACATAAAGACGAAGAGCGTTATAATCCTCCTGATGATGTAAAACAGCGAGTCAGCGGTCAGCAACAGCCGACTCCTACCCCTACTCCTTAGCTCTGAGAATAGTTGAGACTATCTCGTAGGTCTCAGGGAGACTGTTAAGATGTTTGATCTCGTCTAATTCAAGCCACTTAGCATCATTGGTTTCATCGGGGTCGCCTGAGATATCAAGTTCGCCACTGACAAGGATTGTTTTGTAGACGATTAAGACAACGTGGACACTATTTTTGAATGTATGTGAGAAAATAAATGGCTTATCAGATAAGTGTTTGATACTGAGATTCGTCTCCTCTTTTACTTCTCGTATTGCTGATTGGGAAGGGTGTTCGCCGAAGTCTACTGACCCACCTGGTAACTGCCATTTATCATGAACTTCTGGGTTGTTTGGGTTATGGCGCTTAGTTAAAAGGATTTTCCCATGGTCGTTGAGGATGACCGCACATGCGACGAAGTATTGCGTAGTGTCCATTATTTCAGTTTGGCTTTGAATTCACGCTCAAGAGCTTTGATGATTTTTTCTCTAACCTCAGCTACTTCTTCACTCGTTAAGTTGTGCCCCCCATGTTGATAAAGTATGTGGAAGGTGCGAGAGTTGCCATAACGATCCAGCAGACTTACTTCTTTAACGAGCGAACTTTGTTCATAGATAGCTTTAATGATATCTCCTGTCGGAATTTTTTCATCTATTATGACCGAAATATCCTCAATAACTGGTGGGTATTTAGTTAAGTCTTTATATGTTTTATGAAGGGTTGCATGTGAAATCAATTCTTCAAAATCTAACTCGAAATTGATAAGTGACTCGTCAAGTATTTCGATACTTCCGATTTTCTTATTCTCCACCAGAATATCTGTCTCAAGATTAGATGTCCCAGGGGATGAAACTTCAAAAGTTACGATACCAAAATCAGCTGCGAGCTGCTCGAGGAGGCCCTTTACAACGAAAAAGTCAGCACGAGGTTGTCTGATCACTCCACTGAGCATTCTTTTCTCTGTGGGAAGGTCATTATCATTTTTTTCATAGACATTTGCAATTTCAAACAATGAAATTACTTGTGCTTGCTTGTTATCCTGGATTACTTTCAGGAGACTTGGAACAAGAGTACGTCGCATATAGACGAAGTCTTCACCAAGTGGATTAGCGAGTTTTACTGCCTCATCAGTTGGTCCCTCGTACATGCTTTCTGAGACCATTGGATAGGTATAGACTTCGGTGAATCCCCAGTATTTAAATGCATTTTTGGCTCGCTCTTCCCAATAAAACGGATTTTTACCGTACTGAACTATTTCTGGGAAAACAACTGGTGGTAATTCATTTGGCAGATTGTGATAACCATAGACGCGAGCGATTTCTTCGATAAGATCTTCAGGAATAGCAATATCTTCTGCTCTTACTGAAGGAACGGTAGCCTCTATTTTGTCATCAGTTATCGTTACAGCAAATCCGAGCTTTTTTAAAATATCTGCCGAATCTTTCAGACTGATGGGAACACCCATCGTCTGCTGGATTTTTTGAATTGATACGCTGACAGTCTTTTGTTTATAAGGATGATGGTGAATATCAGTAATTGGCGCTACCAGCTCCGCATCTGCTTCTTTTTTATACAAGCTCATGCCATAGAGTAGTGCATCCATAGCTAATTCTGGGTCTATGCCTTTTTCATTCATCTGAGCTGCTTCAGTCCGAATACCAAGTGTCATTGAGGTTTTACGAATTTTATGACGATCGACGGTATCTATGAAAAAGACGATGCGTTTGGTATCATCTGTTACGACACTGTTCTCAAGTCCCATCACAGCCAAGAGATCAATGATATTTCCTTCTCCGTCATCTGCCACGATGTCTCCACCGGGGAGTATATAGGTTTTGCCATCGAGTGTAGTTATCGTCTCACCTTTTTTAGATTCTCTGATATTGATAGTATGCTTTGGTAAGCGGTCATAATCGAAAACATGCGTTGGATGACCTATGGTGCGCATAACATAGTTCGTGATATCAATAATATTGTTGAGGCTTCTGATGTCTGATGTTTCAAGACGCTCAGAAATTGTCTTACTTGATGACTTTACCTTAACTTCCATGACAGCTGCACAAATGCGGTCAACTAGTTTTTCATCACTCACGATCTTTAATGGCAGATTCTCTTTCTCTTTCGGAGGTTTGGGTAATTCGGGCGGGATAAATGTCGCGTTAAAGCCGAATTGAGGCAACACCGCAGCTGCTTCGCGAGCCAAGCCTACAACAGAGAGAAGATCTGGCCTATTCGTCGTAACCTCAATATCATAGACAAAGTCATTTCCATGCGGTTCAACTCGCTCGATTGAGATACTCGTTAATGACATAGCTTTAGCGATATCTGATGCTTGGGCCTTTGTCTTAAGATAGTCGCGTAACCAAGAATCAAGTATTTTTATGTTCATAGATTAAAATTGCTCAAGGAATTCGTGTTTGTTCGAATACAAAAGTCTGATATCGTCGATTTTTATTCCTTCTTTCATCGTTAATACTCGCTCCACTCCCCACCCACTCGCAAAGCCTGAATAGACATTAGGATCAAGACCGCAATTCTTAAGAACGTTCGGATGCACCATCCCGGCTCCACCTAACTCCAGCCAGCCTTCCTTACAGAGTTTGCAGCCTTTGCCATTGCATACGCCGCATGATACGTCTGTCTCAAATGATGGTTCAGTGAACTGAAAATGATATGGTCTGATGCGAGCTTGTCTGTCTGGTCCGAAGTATGATTTTACGAAGTAATCGAGAACTCCCTTCAGATGAGTGATCGATATATTTTTACCAACAACTAAGGTCTCGAATTGATGGAACATCGGAACGTGTGATACATCAGATTGCCTTCGATATGTCTTAGCTATATTCAGCATTCGGATACTAATGTCAGGCTGGTTTATACTCTTTTTATTCCTTTCGCTTTCCGACCCCACGCCTGTCTCGCTACGCTCGCGGGCGAGCTCCCGTTGCTTTGCAACGCTCCGCTCCATTTCCCTGATCTGGCCACTTGAGGTGTGGGGAGTGAGTAATACTGGACCATATTTTTTATCAGGTTCTTGGTCGATAAAAAATGTCTCCCAGTCATCTCGAGCTGGATGGTTATCTGGGAAGTTCAATGCGCCAAAGGCATACCAATCAAACTCAATTTCAGGATAACGAACACGGGTAAATCCGATTTTCTCAAAGATACTCGTAATCTCAGAGATTGCTTGAGTAACTAAATGCAGATGACCAAGTGGAGGCTTAATGCCAGGATCGGTTACGTCAATTTTTTGGATTTCTTCTTTTTTCTGATTTGAAAATGATTTGGTTTTCTCCTCGAGCGCTTCTTCTATAATTTGTTTTACTTCATTTGCTAATTTGCCTACCTCTGGGCGCTGCTCAAGAGGCAGCTTGGGGACTTCTTTAACAAGCACAGTAAAACTACCACTCTTGCCTAAGAACTGGAGTTTTAATTCCTCTAATTCTTTTTCATCACGAGCATCTAAGATGAGCGAGACCGCATTGTTTTTTAAATTCATCAATTCGTGTTCCATAATACGAATTTCTCGAGACAAAACTTCGTTTTTTCTCGACGCGCTGTGGAAATGAATTCCACTTCTGCCTTCAGCAGAACCGCGCTGCTCTTTTTCCTTTCAGAAAGTTATTTTAACTTTACCATAGTACAGCTTCGAATTAAAGAGAGAGTTAGCTTTGGGGAGCGCTATTAATTAACCCCAAAGGACTCACTTAATCAGCAGCTGCCGTTGCAAGTTCTCTCCTCGGGCTTATGAGAGGTACGATATGCTGGTCGTATTCCGTCCAGCTGAGCTGTTGTTTTACATCGGTTACTGCGATATTTGGATCTGGATGGACTTCGATCATCATGCCGTCAAAGATCACACCTGAACGCGCAAATCGCATTCCTTCTTGAGCAACTTGGATAACTTTATCCTGTGTGCCACCGATATGTGACGGATCAAGAAGCATTTGTATGCCTTCATCCTCTTTTATTCTAAGAGCCATGTCATAATCTGGCCGATTGCGAAATCCACTATTGTCGTCTGCCGCAAATCCACGATGAATCATCAGAATTTTTGATCTTTCAAGTCCTCCTCCATCCGAAATATGAGAAATAATTCCCCTGAAATGCTTTTCTTGATCAGGTCCGGTCCATGGTTGATTTTTAGCTCCAACAATTACCCTCGTATCTGAAACTGCTAATCTTCCAAGGTCACGCTGAAGCCGATGGTTTTGGTTGCGTGCACCTGTCCAGAGCATGATGCTGCCTTCATCCTGTCCGAGTACTCCATCAACCAATTCTTTGGCCTCATCAATATCAAGAACCTCTGTCGCTGGGATCAGACCTGCCTCTGATATCCTTTTAAGCATGGGGATTCCTTCTTCTGTGCCGACACCATCCCATTCATTTTTAGTTCTGGGTTTTACGATGGAAGCACGCATAATCGGAATTTCACGAGCTTTAACCTCGCGAATACTTGCGTCAATTTGATCCATGTTCTCTGCCGCACATGGTCCTGCAATAATTAATGGTCTTGTCATTGATTCAATCATATTTATTCACCTCCTTTCCACAAAAAAACCTCCCGTTTGGGAGGTCGTGTACAAAGTTTTACCTTTGTTAGAGCTTTACGCCACTAAACGTCCTCCCTCTCGAGAAGTAAAGTAAAACCAATTATAATTTTGCATGTGTTTGTCCATAGATCTGTTTTTAGTTTAGCAAGTCTTCTTACATTATGCAACTTTATTTGAGCACTCTCCCTGTCCTCTTTCCAAAGTGAGGACTATCGACAATTATTTGAGAAGCAGGTGGTATCGAAAGTCGTTCCCCATCACCACTTTTTCGACTAGGTTCATAGCCGATAAGTACATCAAGCCGTCTTTTATCAGTTTTTTGCTCGTCAGTGAGATATGCGTTGTCCCTCTCAAGCATGCCGCGAGCCTGACTCAGATCGGCTATGACACCGCTTCTTTCAAGAGGAGATATACCATTACTTAATCTGCTGAGTAATTCTTTTCCTATTTCAACAGTTGGGATATGTGGAGCGGCTTCCCAATTAGGTGTGACAGGATCTGCTCGGCCGTCTTCACCGCCTAGGCCAGCACTTGTCCGCACATGCAGACTCTCTGACAACTGTCTGGCGCTGAATTGCTGTAACTGATAGCATGGTACTGATTTTTCTCCCATAAAACAAAAAAAACCTCCGCTTCATCCCTTGTGGGATGCGGAGGTACATATACAAAAATACCCCCGCGTTAAGCGAAGGCAAAAAAGAAACTATTTACTACAATACTTGTCATGTTAGAGAGATTTAATCTTATCGACGAGCTGCTTGAAAGCTGCTGGATCGTTAACGATAAGATCACTGATGATCTTACGATCTAACTCGATATTAGCTTTCTTTAATTTATTCATGAAGACACTGTACGACATGTCTTGCTGTTTAACAGCCTCACCGATACGAGTGATCCAGAGTGTGCGGAAATCACGCTTTCTTAACTTGCGTCCGTGATAGGCATAGGCATTTGCATGGAGAACTGACTCATGACCGACTTTAATAAGTCGTGAACGAGTACCACGATAACCCTTAGTCAGACTAAGTAATTTATTATGCTTTCTTCTTGAAACAATACCTCTTTTTACACGTGCCATATTATAGTTCTCCGAGCATCATTTTGATTTTTCGTGAGAATTCACCTTCGAGAACGCCTGTTTCTTTTTGACGGCGAATGCGGCGCTTAGATTTGAGCAGTTTTTTGTGGGAACCGTATTGATGCGCAAATAACACTTTTCCGGTTTTGGTAACCTTAAAGCGTTTAGCTACTGAGTCCTTGATCTTTTTCTTCGGCATTTTGTTTTTTCCTTTCTGGTGAGAGTACAGCTATTAGTTGTTTTCCTTCTAAGTGTGCTTCTCTCTCAATTTTTGAGATGTCTGAGACATTCTCAATGAACTTGCGTATTATAGCATGTCCGAATTCTGGATGGGTGATCTGTCGTCCTTTGAACTTGAGAACGAGTTTTATTTTATCTCCCTCTTCCAAGAATTCTCTGCCTCGTTTGACACTCACCATGATGTCATTATCTGACATAAATGGTCCAAGGCGAATTTCTTTTGTTTCTGAGACTTTCGCCTTCTTTTTCTCTTCTTGTTTTTTCTTAGATTGCTGATAGAGAAACTTGTTAAAATCAATGATCTTAACAACCGGAGGTTGGGCTTGACCTGCAATTTCAACCAGATCTAATTCTTGTTCTCGAGCCATATTGAGAGCCTCAATTCGACTGAGAATTCCGATTTGCTTACCTTCGTTATCAAGTACCCGAAGTTCTTGACCGGAAATCCGTTCATTTATTCGATATTGATACCTAGGGTTCGGCTGAAATTTATTTCTTCTTATCAAGATTGTCTAATACCTGTTTTTTGAACTCAGAAAAAGCAAGTCCTCCTTGTTCTTCCCCAGTTCGCAAACGCACAGAAATAGCATTAGCTGCTATTTCTTTGTCCCCTATTATACCCATAAACGGTACTTTTTGTAAAGTAGCCTCACGTATTTTCGCTTGGAGGGTATCAGCTTTCGCATTTATCTCGACTCTGACACCACTAACTCTTAGCTCTTGAGCTAACTTTTGTGCGTATTCTTGGTGTCTGTCGGCAATTGGAAGCAGGATCACTTGAGTTGGCGCAAGCCAGATTGGGAATGCTCCGGCATAATGCTCAGTTAAAATGCCTAAGAACCTCTCAATGGATCCGAAAAGCGCTCGGTGGAATACAACTGGTGTCTTAGCAGATCCATCGCTCTCGATATACTGAAGCTTAAAATTCTTAGGCTGTTGGAAGTCTAACTGGATAGTACCCGTCTGCCACTCTCGTCCAAGTGAGTCTTTCATCAGAATATCGACTTTAGGACCATAAAACGCTCCTTCACCTGCAGCCTCAAAGAACTCCTCCCCTGAGCTTTGAAGTACTTCTTTTAGCATCTTTTCAGCAGTGTCCCAATCTGCTGCCTCGCCCATGAAATTCTCAGGTCTCGTGCCAAATCTGAGTTTATAACTGAGGCCGAACGGTTCATACATCTCTTTAATCATCCTCATCAAACTCGCAAATTCATCTTTAACTTGTGACATGGTCATAAAAATATGTGCGTCGTCTTGGCGGAACATACGAGTTCTAAAGAGTCCGTTGAGTGTGCCTGAGAGCTCAAATCGATGCAGCATACTCGTCTCAGCAAATCTGAGTGGGAGGTCATGATGTGAACGAGTCTTAAACCCAAAGATCGTCATGGCATTTGGACAGTTCATCGGCTTGATGCCAAATACTTCAGTTCCTTCTAAGACTTCAGGAGACTCGCCTCTGATGTAACTCATAGGAGAAATGAACATATCCTCTCGATAGTGGAACCAATGTCCGGATGTCTCGTACAGCTCTTTTTTATTGATCTGTGGCGTCGCAACTTCCTGATACCCGAATTCAGCGTATTTTTGCCTTGCGAAAGAATAGAGGGTGTTATAGACAGTTAAGCCTTTTGGCAGCCAGTAAGCCATGCCAGGTGACGTCTCATCGAAGACGAAGAGTTCTAGCTCGCGGCCTAATTTTTTATGGTCACGCTTTTTTGCCTCTTCCAGAAGATTAAGATACTCATCTAACTCTTTTTGTGTAGGGAATGAAGTTCCATAGATACGCGTTAGCATCTTATTTTTTTCACTTCCCCGCCAGTAGGCGCCTGCTAGTGAGAGGAGTTTGAACGCGCCGATATCCTTATTCGGATGCTCAGAGTGTCCGCCACGACAAAGATCTTCAAATCGTCCTGATTTATAGAGAGTGATTTTCTCACCTTTGTCGACGATCTCATCGATAAG
This sequence comes from uncultured Gammaproteobacteria bacterium, assembly GCA_964598995.1. Classification (GTDB taxonomy): domain Bacteria; phylum Patescibacteriota; class Microgenomatia; order Levybacterales; family UBA12049; genus JACROF01. The sequence continues at coordinate 13,520 of CAZRDR010000011.1, forward strand.
TTCTAACTTGTAAGGATTGTCTTTATAGATTTCGCGAGCTTCCTCAGGAGTGACTTCTCGATGCGTAAAGTTATCCCATTCTTTAAGCGTATCAGCCATTTTCTTTTCGATCTTTAGCAGATCTAATTCACTGATAGGGTTGGTGAAGTCAAAGTCATAATAAAAGCCATTCTCGATGGCTGGACCGATGGTGACTTTCGTATCAGGCCACATGCGAAGGACGGCCGCAGCTAAAAGGTGAGCTGTTGAGTGACGAAGATGATTTAAGTGTTCTTTATTTTCCATAATTGATTAGCCTTACTATATCAGATTATATCTCTTCTTTAAAGAGAGTTAATAGACTAATGATAGTAATGGCGCAAGACTAGGCGATTTTATAAAAAATTCTGCTTCATCTTTTACTTTCTGTCTTGTCACGACACCGCCAAAGCCGACAAATGTTTTAACGACTGGCTTGGTTGCAAGATCAGTGACACTATCGCCTATGAAGGCTACTTCTCTTCCCTGTCCGATTACTTTTGCACACTGAGCCTTTCCACTTGCTTTCGTTAACGTGCAGTCAAGATTGATGCCCTGATAATTACCAAGATCATCAAAGTAGACGTCATTTGCGTGGATTTTGTCTCGTGGAATTTGCAATCGATCTGCTAATGGATAGAGAGCGTCATAAAAACTGCCTGTCACGAGCCAGATATCTACACCTAATTGTTTAAGAACATCGAAGACCTCCTCGACGCCATCAGTAATACTCGAACAGTAGTATTCACCTACCTTTAGTAATTCTTTCTGAGATGGTCTAATGATATCGAGTTTTTTACCAAAAACTGATTCCATTGGGACTTCCCCATTCATTGCTTTAGTTGTAAGCGATTTTACCTCTTCACCTACTCCTTTTAGCTCTGCCAGCCAGTCTAAGCCCTCACACGTAACTAACGTACTGTCGACGTCAAAACAAATAGCATGATAATTAACATTATTCATATACAAAAAAACCTCCGAATGTTCGGAGGTTGTATCTGTCCACGACGACCACAACCTCCTTAGTTAGGGGTGATGGTGGTTTGAGACATGACGTAGTATCTTTTCATAGGTCTACAGTAACAAAACAAAATTTAGATGTCAATGATATTTTACCGAAGTTTGGTGTTATGAGAGAGGACGAAGTCGATTATTTCAGAGACGAACTTACCGATGATAGGCACGAAGTTAATATAATGACCAATAAGTGTCAGAAGAGCTATCAGAAGAGCCAACCCGATCGTTGCACCGAGAGCCCAAAATACTCCGCCTATAAAGTTACTTGAGGCAATTTTGCCAAATGACATATTCTGACTTGCTCTTTCGTAGGGTTGGGATTTGGCCATAAAAAGAGTATAGGTTTATTTGAGATTTATAGCAACTAGAGTCCAAGATCTTCGTGAATCCCTTGCATTGCAGAGAGAGCGATCTGGACGAATTGTTCAAGAGGAATACCTAATTTTTCTTCACACTTCTCTATCGATTTACGATCGGCACCTCTGGCAAATGACTTTTCATTAAATCGCTTGAGGATGAAATCTGCGGTAAGTGAGCTCAGCTTTTTATCAGGGTGGATCAGGGCCGCTGCGACGATAAGACCAGTCAGCTGGTCGCAGCAAGCTATCGACCAGTCAAGAAGTGTTTTTGGGAGTACGAGCGTTCGCTCGTAGTTATGTGCTTTGATCGCATACGCGATATCTTCTGGGATCTTATCGCCTTCTTTATCGATCAGGAGTACGCCATGAATTTCTGGTCTGCCTTTACAGAGTTCATAGTCTGCATCATGCAGGAGTCCTGTTATCCCCCACCCTTCCTCAGCCGGATAGGTGTACTCAGGTGAGTTGCCATAAAAGTGCCTGTAGAGCGCTTTCATCACAGCCTCGGCTGCGTAGCAGTGCTTAATTAGATTCTCGTTATGGAGATATTTTTTGAGGATGACTAAAGCTTCGTCTCGTGTCATACGATCAGTATATCATTTAGCTAGCTTATCTTTATAAATCTCAATAAAGTGAGGTAATTGGGAGTGAAGGTCCTTTGGTAATGACTCCAGTCTGAACCATTGTAAGTCAGTAAATTTGTCAGGCTCGCCAAGCTTTACCTTTTTTGCATCGATGAGGACTTTAAAATCCAGTGTCACCCAGTGAGTCTTCTTACCGTTGTTTTCTCTAAATACATCGCGATACCCCATAAATTCATAGGACTTCACATCGGTGCAGTATTCTTCTTTTATTTCTTTACGAAGTGTGTCCTCGACTGATATGTCAAAGTCTAATCCTCCTCCACCGATGTCCCATCTGCCGTGCTCATCCCGAGCATTTTCAGATCTTTTAGCCATGATGAAGTTGCCTTTTCCATCATGACAAAAGTAAATGACCCCAACACCTACGAACTCTTCACCTTGTTTGGCCATATCTAGACACGACTATAGCAGAGTCAATGCTCCATGAAAATATGCTATAATCAGACTCTCACGGGCTCGTAGCTCAGTTGGTTAGAGCGTTGCATTGACATTGCAAAGGTCAGAGATTCGAGTTCTCTCGGGCCCACCATTATTTTGATTCTCTATTTGGGACTACTTCGACTCTCTCCATCATCGGACCTTCTCTATATGCAAATGTTCGATCACTCATAATTCCTTTTGAGATTTCACCTCGTGGATTTCTAATCATGTCTACCTGCATGCGATGGGTATCACCTCGTGATTCGGCTTGAGTTCCTCGTAAATAAAAGTTATGACTTCGTAACCCGTCATCTAACACATCATTATGTGCAAATGGTTCTGGACTGTACACGTCGATGTATAAATCTGCGTGATTAGCTGCCATACCTGCAATTGTCGGTAATGTGTTATCCAATTCATCAACCTCTAAGTTTCCTACGACTAAATCAAAACTTCCTGTCCCATCAAATGATTCAGTCATTTCACTTTCGTCCATGATACCGATACCTCTCTTCACCAGTCCTTGTCGCTGATCATCACTTAAAATATCTGATCCGATTGTTAAGACCTTCTTTCCTGCTTCGAGTGACCCTAAGGCTATATCTGCCCGTCTACCTAATGCAGTACCGGGATTCCGTTTACTTTCTTGTCTCGTGGGCATTGGAACAACCGTTGCTTTAATTTCAGGTCGAATAATTCTAAAGTTTGCTGCCTCAACTCCATTAAATGTTGCTGTCTCTGCCATAGTTATTCACCTCCTTTCTTTTTTGCTTCTTGCCGTTGCTTTGCTTCAGTTTTAATGCTTTGTTTGATAGCTTTTGGAGACTCATTTAAGTCCCTTCCTCGTCGCGCAATTAATAATTCGATAAGATCATCAGGCTTAATAACAGTCCTTCCATCTTTCCCACGATTTCGATTTAATTTAGTAAGTTCAGCTCGTAACTCTGGGAACAGAGACATTACTTGATGTGATGGAATATCACTGTTGCCTAATGCTTCTATTTCGTCAAAAACATCTTTAACAATTTGCGGTAAAGTCGGGATTAAGGGTTCACCTTGTTCTTCCTGTACATCAGTGTGTTGTTCATCGGCTGGTGGTTCGAGAAGTAAATCTCTAAAATTTAAAACCGCTTCATCAGGCGCGTCAGCCGTTATTTCACTAACAGTTGATAGAATTTGATCTCTGTCCTCACCAATACTCGCTAATTCGAGGACAAAATCAGCTGTGGTACCTTGATGCTCATCAGCATCGATGATTTGTAAAACTCGGTCTTCATCTGCAAGTACATTTGGAACAATGGTCATACCGACTTCGCGATGAACTTTGTGCTGATCGATAAATTGCTTAGGATTAATTTGAGCAGCATAGGCTCTGGCTGCTTCAATAGTAGCTGCAGCAAGTTGACCACCAAAGACTTGTTGATCTGGAGCTTTATTAGCAATCATCAATGTATTAACGAGTGCTGCATCGAATGCGAACGCGCCAAAATGCTCTGGCCGCGGACGAGCTAAGGCCTGTTCGATATTCATCCCAAATTGTTGTGTTTCAAGATAATTAGCTGACATAGTTTTTTAAGCCATAAAAAAACCTCCCTTTGGGGAGGCGGTTTCGCTTAGTGTTGTGTGTAAGTCTTATTTTCTTACCACTGCGTTACCGCCTTCCGTAAGAAGGAGGACGACGACACTAAGAATAAGACTTCGACTATGCATGTGGTTGTATTGTACCAACAATGTTTTATGTTTGCAACGGAGGAGATATCTCTCCTACAATTAGTTTTTATTTTGTATAAAGATGGAGACGCTGATTGCCTTTTACCACAGCATCTAATCTCGCTGCCTGTTCATTCGTCGGATGAAACCCTATACTAGGTACTTCTTTCTTTCCTACCCTAAATCTCGCCTCACCACGATAGCCACCATTTGGGAGAGCTCGATTTGGCAATGTGTGAACTGCTCCTGTTGAGAGTAGATCAGCTCGAGGAACAGTCGGGTCAACCTCACGCGCCGCTTCTTGTAAAGCACCATGAACTGCCTGAAATGGGTCATCTGCGACACGATCTCTAAATACTTGCTTTAATGTACCGTAGGAGTCTACTGTCTCATTTGGATCTTGGACAACGACTCTACCCTCGAAT
>CAZRDR010000012.1:0-13468 GCA_964598995.1 uncultured Gammaproteobacteria bacterium
GTGTCAGACAACAAATTACGTAAAGGTCTCACCTACACGTTGCCAAATAATTTTTCAGAAGGTGAACGTTCATACCTTCCCTACCCGCCGCAATCGATTTATTACGCTAAAGATGAATCAGAAAGGTCGCAAGACTTAGCCCATGCCAAACTCCTCATCGATGCCACCTATGGCAGTGCCAGTGAGTCAGCCAAGCAGACGCTAACGCTCAAAACCCTAACCCGCTACCACCAATTAGCAGAGCAAATCGCAAAACTATGGCAATCAGTTGGCGTAAAAGTAAAAATTGAGGATGTCGATGCTAAACCTGAAGCTTTTCAAATCTATCTTGGCGATTTCTTTGTACCGAAAGACCCTGATCAGTACGAACTCTGGCACTCCAAAGCTGATCCTGAGCACAACATCACCCATTATGATAGTAAACGCATCGACAAGCTCCTTGAGGATGGTCGACGTACCGCTGATATAAATGAGAGAAAGAAAATCTATGAAGAATTTCAGAAATATTTACTCGATGACGCACTCATCGATACACCCGCGTCATTTCTCTACTTCCCATATTCCTACACTGTCTCGAGGCAATAGCTAATTTTAGGCGACTGCTGCTTTACTGCGGAGTTTGCGATGATAGGTTATCGCGAACCGATGAGCTTCATTCCTTATTCTCTGTACGAGATGAAGTGAAGGCGACTCTTTAGCTAGTGAAATTTCTCTAAAATTGTCCTCATTTTTGCCGTATAGATGTCGGCTCAAATTGAGAGCGTCACTTGAAACACGTGCTTCGTCAAAAAACTGTTGCTCAGTTGGGATCACGATCGTCTCTTCACGCTTAGCAAGTCCAGCCACAGGGTAAAAGACATTTACTGTCTTCATCGCATCTAGAACTGAGGAAAGCTGGCCTTTCCCGCCATCAATTACTAAGAGACTCGGTCGAGGCCAATCATGATGTTTGAGCCTCCGCTCCAGCATCTCGCGCATCATGGCAAAGTCATTTGGTTTACCATCTTTATGAATTTTAAATTTGCGATACTGGGACTTATCTATCTCACCTTCAGTCAGAACGACCATCGAACCTGTCGCGTTCGTCCCTTGAATATTTGAGATGTCATAGCATTCGATTCGAGACAGATCGCTAACCTCCAAGCCACTTGCTTGGAGTGCTTGTAATAAGCCATCCAGTTCTTGTCTTCGCAAATCTGTTCGTAAGTTAGGATTCACATCATATTCGAATGGCTGATGCGTAGGCTCGGTGATAATTGCTAGAGCCTTAATTTTACGTTTGATTTCGGCTGCCTCCTCATATCGCTCTTCTTTACTTTTTTTCTCCATATCTTTGAGAAGCTCACGCATAACGCTTTGTGACTCTCCCTCAAGAACTCTCACGATATTATGGATATTCTTTCGATAATCTTTTTTAAATTCAACTGATTCATTAACTGGCGGACATGGACAAAGACCTAAGTGGTTATAAAGACAGGTGTGCTTGGGATGATTGACGACTGATTGATAAGGAAAGGCTTTACGTAGTGTTCTCAAAACGAGTTTGACTGAGCCACTGTTTGGGTATGGCCCGAAATAAAGTGATTTTGGATCATCCATTTTACGTGCAAAAAGTACCACAGGATAATCATCTTTAATAGTGATTTTTATTAACGGGTATGATTTATCATCAGTCAGTCTGATGTTATAACGCGGACGATACTTTTTAATATAAAACGCTTCAAGAAGGAGTGATTCGATCTCTGATTCAACAATGATCACTTTTATTTTATCGATCTGCTCTACGAGTGCTTGTGTCTTGGGTCCAAGCTGTGATGAGGAAGTAAAATACGACGAGACACGGGCCTTGAGATTTTTGGCCTTTCCGACATAGATGATATTTTTATCTTCGTCTAAATAAAGATAAACGCCCGGTTTTTCTGGCAATGATAAGTAAGATCGACGTGAGTATAACAACTAAAATACCTCCAAGAACTGCGTAACGGGAAAAAATAATTGGGGTTACCTTAACGCTTTTACGTATTATAGTATCTTGCAAATTGAATGTAAAATCGAACGATTTATTGGCTAACAGCGGTGTTTTATGGAAGCCGACAGTTATTTCTCTACTCCCAAAAGGTGGAACAGGATCAATTGGGATTTCTTGACGAGTTGGATATAACTCAGTTGCCTTAAGAACACCTTTCGTCTCAGGGAAAAGAGTATGAGACGTATTAGTTACTTTGATAGTACCTGTGATCGGCAGTTCTGAGAGGACTCGTGTAGGGAAATTTGAGGTAACCTGAATAGTCGGTGTATCAGCGATAAATGTCTGTGTGAAATCGACATGGACATCTTTTTTCTTCTCATCTCCAGCAAATTTATACCCTCCTGCAGGGATAGGATACTCACTATCGTAGCCTTTCTGAACAAAGACGAGGTGATCATAATCAAAAACAGCGAAATAATCAGTTCCGCCTGTCGTATTCCCCCAAGTTGGATCAACCATGATCCATGTCTGCTGCTGGGAGTCATAATACTCTGGCCACGCATGGAGAATATCCTGCACGAGTGACAGAGGTCGCTGCTTACTATTCTCCGTATGCGCGTAACCGTTAACTTCTCGAGCTGGAATTCCAGCAGCACGCGCTAAGGCAATGAAAAGGTCTGTGAACTCGAGACAGACAGCAGAGTTGGGCTGCTGGAGTGCGCCATATGCACCAAGACGCGGCTGATCCGAGGTGACCCGGTTAAAGTCATAATGGAGATTTTTAACGACGTAGTCATAAATTGCTTTAGGAGTCTTAAGTTGTTTGGCAAGACTGCGAATTTGTGAGTTGTTTACCTCCCAATACTTCACATCCTTGGTGTAATCAGCTATTTGCTGCGGTGTGAGCGTCGAAGGAGTTGGTCGATCACTCAACTTCGCCTTTCCTTTCACCGTCACCACGACATCTGCTGACGGAGCAAGCTGGAACTGAGCCAGCCAGTTACCGTCTTTGTCCATTTTTACATCAACTGGACGAGGCGAGATATCATCGATTGAGACTGTCTGATAGTTCGTCGTCGGAGGTAAAGCAATTTCTGTACGAATCGGATATAAATTCTTATTTTGGATGTGATACGCGAGGTTAAAGGTGTAAATTTGCTCGGTTCCATACTCTATTGAGATAGCCGATGTATTGAGATCGTTCTTGGTAAAGATGAGTTTGTCTGATTTAAGATGAGGCTTAACAAAGGTTGGCTTGCCAAAGCTCTGAGGCGTTTTCACTTCCGCTGAGAAAGTATCAATACTATTGGGATCTGAGAGTCCTGGGATATTAATCTCCCAGATCTTCCCGACTTTACGCGCCACATCAGTCGTGTCGAAAACGACTGAGTACGTTATTGCCTTTCCCGATCCAACAGCTTTGCGTTTAAATGTCGATTGGATCGTATTGCCTTGTTCAGTCTTGGTGACGATGGGATTAATAGAACCATCAGGATCAGTGACCTTCAGGTTTTGCAGATCACTAAACCCAACAGCTAGTGTATCTGATGAGGCGTAGTAATCACTTGTTTTATTCGTGAGGCTGATAGTGACGTTAACGTTGGTCTTGCCATCCTCACCGACGTTATAGACCACTTTATAATCCCTGGTGAAGTAATCTGACGCGAAGACTCTGGATGAAATGAATGGGAAAATACTAAAGATAAGCGCTAATAACGCGAGCTTAAGACGCATGGTAGAGTTATTGTACCAAAGTTAGAGCATCTTTTTGAGGAAGCGGCCGGTATGAGAACGAGGGTTATTGGCAATTTCCTCAGGAGTCCCTACTGCGACGATCTCTCCACCTTTTTCTCCGCCCTCTGGCCCTAAATCGATAATATAATCAGCATTTTTAATAACATCGAGATTGTGCTCTATGACGATGACCGAGTTGCCTTGATCTACAAGACGTCGAAGAACTAAAAGAAGTTTCTCAAGATCTGCAAAGTGAAGTCCGGTAGATGGCTCGTCTAGTAAATACAATGCATCTTTACCACGCTTTGATAGCTCTGATGCGAGCTTAACACGCTGCGCTTCTCCACCAGATAGTGTAGGTGCTGGCTGGCCAAGTGTGACGTAGGACAATCCAACGTCTGCCAGAGTCTCTAACTTATGTGCGAGTCCTGGGATAAATGAGAAGAACTCGGCAGCTTCTTTGACGCTCATATCAAGAACATCAGCGATATTCTTACCTTGGAATAAAATTTCAAGTGCTTCGTTGTTATACTGCTTACCTTGGCAAACCTCGCATGTAATGTATACATCCGGCAGGAACTGCATTTCAATTTTGATCTGTCCTTCTCCTTCGCAGGCTTCACAACGTCCGCCTTTAACATTAAATGAGAACCTGCCAGGACCATAGCCTCTTACCTTAGCTTCTTTGGTCTGCGCGAAGATATCGCGGATATAGTTAAATGCGCCGGTATAGGTAGCTGGATTACTACGGGATGTACGGCCGATCGGTGACTGATCAATCTGGAAAATATTTTTAATGTGCTCAAATCCTTGAATCTCTCTAAATGCACCAGGCTTTTGGCGGTGGAAAGGGTTATCTTTCTGCATCAGTGCGTGGTAGAGGATGTCGTTGATAAGAGTTGACTTACCACTACCTGATACACCTGTCACAACGATGAGTTTGTGCAATGGGAACGTCACATTAACATTTTTAAGGTTATGCTCTGATGCACCGATGAGCTTGATCGATTGTGGCTCCTTTTTAACAAGAGATGGGTCTGTCGATTTCTTAATCTTGATGACTTTTTTCTTGGAGAGGTATTGACCTGTTAATGAGTTAGGATCTTTCTGGAGTTCCTCGAACGTTCCTTTGGCGACGATATTACCGCCGAACTGTCCAGCTCCTGGACCAAAGTCGAAAATATAATCTGAAGCTGCCATCGTGTCTTCATCGTGTTCAACGACGAGGACGGTATTACCCAGATTCTTAAGTTTTTTGAGAGTCTCGATTAATCGCTCGTTATCGCGCTGATGGAGTCCAATGGATGGTTCATCGAGAACGTAGAGAACGCCTGTCAGGCCACTTCCTATTTGAGACGCTAGTCTAATACGCTGTGCCTCTCCTCCCGCTAAGGTAGCTGCTGTTCGTGAAAGCGTGAGGTATTCGAGTCCCACATCAACTAAAAAGCCGATACGCGTCTTAATTTCACGGAAGATAAGCTTACCAATCTCCATCTCACGCTGTGACAGCTGCGAAGGCAGGCTATCAACGAAAGTAAGTGCTTCGCCGATCGGCATATCAGAGACATCGACAATTGACTTTTCATTAATCGTTACTGAGAGTGCTTCGGGCTTAAGCCTTGCACCTTTACAGAGTGGACATTTGTCATAGCGCATGAACTTCTCGATCTGACCTTTTACATAGGCAGACTCTGACTCGCCATATCGTCTTTTCAACTCAAACGCGATACCTCGGAACGGTTCACTAATGACGGTACTGCTCCCCCAGCGATTCTCGCCCCGTACTCGATACTCCCGATCCCCTGTACCATAAAGTAGAAGATCCAACTGCATCTCATCCAACTCACCTATTTTTTTATCTAGAGGTACACTATTTTCGGTACAAAATGTCTTAAAGGTTCGTGAGAACCAGGTGTCGTTGGAGCCGAGGTTAAAAAACGGCAGAACTCCACCTTCATTGATCGTTAAATTCTTGTTAAAGATAAGGTCTTTATCAACGATCAGTACTGTCCCGATACCAGAACACTCAGGACACGCACCATGAGGGGTATTGAATGAAAAAATACGCGGCTCAACCTCAGGAAGTGAGATATTACATACAGGACACGCAAATTTCTCAGAGTAGAGATGGTCATCCACCTCTTCTGGGAATTCAGGGATTTCAAATGACGCGTCTTTGATCACACCGACTGTCATCTCACCATTTCCGAATTGTAACGCCTGCTCAACATCAGTTGAGAGACGGACTCGATCTGTCTCCTCAGTGATAGCAAGTGAGTCAACGACGAGGTCGATGGTGTGGCGATTGGTCTTGATCAGGACAATCTTACTATCAAGCGACATCACTCGCCCATCGATGCGTACCTTTCGATACCCTCTTTTCTTTAGAGAAACGAATAGATCACTATACTCACCTTTTTTGTCTTTAACGAGCGGAGCCATGATCAAAACTCTGACGAATTTTTTACCAGGCTCTGCTTCACTGACACGCATATTAAGGACATTCTCAGTAATCTGTTCTTTAGACTGCTGTGCTATCTCACGCCCACAATTTGGACAGTGAGGATGACCGACGCGCGCAAATAAGAGGCGAAGATAATCGTAAATTTCAGTTACTGTTCCGACTGTTGAGCGAGGGTTGTGACTGGTCGATTTCTGATCGATCGAGATCGCTGGAGACAAGCCTTCGATGAGGTCGACATCAGGCTTTTTCATCGTACCTAAGAACTGACGTGCGTAACTAGATAAACTTTCGACATAGCGGCGCTGCCCTTCGGCATAAACAGTGTCGAATGCAAGTGAGGATTTACCACTACCAGATAGCCCAGTCAGAACGACGAGTTGGTTCTTAGGGATTTCGAGATCGACATTTTTGAGGTTGTGCTCGCGGGCACCTTTAACGACAATTTTCTCCATAATGTAAGAGGAATAGCTCTGAAGCTAGCAATCAACCATTATAGGTGATAACAAGTAGCAATGCAATTGGGAGGATAACAAAGACTTTGGTGACGCCAAGGGGATTCGAACCCCTGATCACGACGCTGAAAACGTCGGGTCCTAGGCCGCTAGACGATGGCGCCATATTTTTATAGTTAGCGGTAAGCCTATAAAAATCAGACCACCTTATGAGTGGTCTGATTAATTATACCTTAAAGATAGTCTTTAGACAACTTATTTCAGCTTCCGACGAAGCGACTCGAGGATTGCTCGAGCAGTGTCTTGACCACCTAAACCAAATGCAATTCCTCCAGCGAGTGCTACCATAGCAACAAAACCCGTAAAGAGAATACGAATTAAGTCAGCCGCAACACCTAGCTGTGTAAGTACAGCCAACACGACAAAGATCGTGATCGCCCAGCGAGTAATCGACGCCATGAGGTTAGCCACCTCAGGTGAAATTCCTCGGGCTGATCCCATAACTATGTCACTTGCTAAGTTAGCAAATGCAAATCCGACGATGCCGATGATCGCAGCGACGAAAACATTTGGTAAGTACAGCAAGAACGCATTAAGAACTGTCGTTATCTGAGGCAGATTCCAGACATCAGCCGTTGGGATAAGGAACATTACGATTACGAACCAACGAGCTACTTCTGAGAAAATATTAGCCCAACTGTATTCTTTTTTCCCTTCAGGTATTCCATATCTATGCAGATATGACTCGAGTCTGAGAGTATCGAAAAGACTGACAACGAGACGCTTTACGATAGACCCAACGATAATACCAATAAGAAGGATAATAATTCCTGCTAAGAAATTAGGAAGGAATGCAGCCGCAGCATAGAAGCTTTCTCTGACAGATCCGATAAGTGAGTCTCCAACATTTCCACGCATATTTATCACCTCCTTTCATTAATTAGATTAGATGAATAGGATAGGCAAAACTGTAACGAGGATTACTCAACATTTACCTAAGTCTATGCATGCGTGCTTAGCTTGTCAAGAGTAAGCCTGGCTTGATATAATTACGAATACGTAAACCGCGAGGTTTGTCCTAAATGGGGCCGGTAGCTCAGCGGTAGAGCAGGAGCCTTTTAAGCTCTTGGTCACAGGTTCGAATCCTGTCCGGCTCACAACTTCACAACTTTATTAATTCTCTCAAATTTTCGCAACTTTCCAGAAAACTTGTTCAATCAGTTATGACTGTGTTAATCTGACAGTATGAGTGAATCTTCACCAGTACCAATTCCTGATGAGGCCACAGTTAATATTAGTACAAATCACGAGGTAAATGAGCAAGATACAGCTCTGCCAACAATCAGTTATGGAGATTTCCGTGAGACTAATCAAGCTTTAACTGAATTAGAGCCAGGTACTACAATAACAGGCATTCCTACTCTCGCAGATGCATCAGAAATTATTAACGCAGCGAGAAGCAAAATCATCTTTTCAAGACCGGATGGTGACATTCTTCAATGGAGAGGACAACAGTTGACTACTCCTGAACAGTTTATTCAAAAATATTTTAAAGAAAAAAGATTTAATGGCAGGGTCAAGGGTGTATCATTAACAACGCTTCCATTAGATCTCTCAGCAGTTAACAAACCTGAAGAGCGAATTCGTAAAGATGAATCTTTCTCTTTTTTAATGGATTTAACACTAGCTTCTAGTGGAAGATCTCCAGGTAATCTAGCTATTCAAAGTACATATGCAGGAATAGATAGTGACACATTCCATTATAATTCATGGAAACACAAAGTTCTTGCCGGTGAAACAGGTGTAGATATCCTGAATAAACTCTTAGAAGATTCAAAAATAGGATGGGCAGAAGCAAAACGACAAGCCTTAACTAGAATTGTAAATGCTGGGGCATTTGGTCAGGGTAAACGAAGCTAACAATACTATAGAAAATTTATAACTATGATTTGTCCTCACTGTGGCAGCGCTTCTATATCTCGCAGACGTTCACTTATCACTAATAGCGTCTTTGTTGATTTCATCCTCTTTTTATTCTTATTCCCTATTTCTCTTCTTGCTCTCCTTTTTCTCAAGCCAGCTTTTCAATGTCAACGCTGCGGCATGAGCTGGAGGGTCAGTTAATTGACACTCAAGCCAATATAGGGTAAAGTAACACTGCAATTCCCCCTAACTTATGAAGAAAATTCTTGTAACTGGTGCATTCGGACAAATCGGCACAGAGCTCGTACCCGCTCTTCAGAAAAAATACGGCAAAGATAATGTCGTAACCGTTGGCCACCACAATATCCCTACTGATTTTGATGGCATAGTCGAGAAAGCCGAACTCCCTAATAAAGATAACCTCAAAGCACTTGTTGATAAATACGACATAGGCACGGTTTATCACCTCGTCTCACTCCTCTCAGCTAAAGGTGAGGTCGATCCGTCATTCACCTGGCATCTTAATATGGAGTCGCTCAAAGATGTCCTCGATCTGGCTGTTGAGAAAAAATATAATGTCTTCTGGCCTTCCTCCATCGCTGCTTTCGGTACGACAACTCCTCGTGTTAACACGCCACAGCGTACCGTCCTTGAACCTACAACGATGTACGGTGTTACTAAGGTCTCAGGAGAACTCCTCGCTCAGTATTACCACAATAAATATGGCGTTGATATCCGTAGTGTCCGCTATCCAGGCATTATCAGCTGGAAACAAGAGCCAGGCGGGGGAACAACTGATTATGCGGTAGCGATCTTTTATGAAGCACTTAAGACAGGAAAATACGAATGCTTTGTAAGTAAAGAGACAGTTCTTCCAATGATGTACATGGATGATGCTGTGAACGCTACTATTCAGCTCATGGAAGCTGATCCAACCAAACTCACTGTCCACACCTCATACAATCTCGCTGCAATTTCCTTCTCAGCTGAAGAACTTGCGACAGAAATAAATAAGCATCTCCTAGTAGAAGTTACCTACAAGCCAGATCATCGTCAGAAAATTGCTGATAGCTGGCCTGATAGTATCGATGACTCACAGGCTCGCACTGACTGGGGCTGGCAGCATGAATATGATTTAAGTAAAATGACTGAGGTCATGCTCACCGAGCTTAAGAAAAAATTAAATAAATATAATGAATAGTAAATTCGTTGACATTTTAAAATCTGAAATTGACCGTATTGATACTGCAGGCAGCGCTAAACGCAATGAGGCAGTTATCACCGGCTTTACTAAAGAAACCTCACCGAAAGCCATTATTAACAATAAAAACTATATTGTTTTTAACTCTAACGACTATCTCGGTCTTCGCTTTAATCCTGTTCTCATCAAAGCTGAAGAGGAAGCATCTACTAAATATGGCTCAGGTCCTGGTGCAGTCCGCTTTATCTCTGGCACACTGCAAGTCTATAAGGACCTCGAGGCTGCTATCGCTAAATTCCATAATCGAGAAGCTGGGATGGTCTTTTCAAGTGCTTTCGCGACTAATATTGCTGTCATGTCGTGTCTCCTCAACGGTCAGAGTAAAGATTCTCTTCTCTCACGCGAGGTCTGTGTCATTTCAGATACATTAAATCATCGCAGTATCATCGACGGAATTAGAGCTGCCAGTATCGATAAAGAACAGAAATTTATTTATAAGCATTTAGACTTTGAAGATCTTCGTCGGGTTCTTGATGAAAATAAAACGAAGTTCAAGCGTGCAGTTGTCGTAACTGATGGCGTCTTTAGTATGATTGGTGAGGCAGCAGATCTCAAAGCACTCAAAGCTGTAACAGACGAATTCGATGACGTTTATGAACAAGGCGTCTTAGTCGTCGTCGATGATAGTCATGGAGTCGCGGCATTTGGTGCAACTGGTCGAGGCACTGAGGAAGTAAGTGGAGTTCAAGTAGATCTCCTCGTTGGAACATTTGGTAAAGGCTTTGGCAGTGACGGCGGCTATGTCGTAGGTTCACAAGTCATGATCGATTATTTTAGAGAATCTGCTGCGACCTATATCTACAGTAACTCTATCTCCCCATCTGTCGCTGGAGCAGCTCTCGCCTCGATTAATTATGTCTCATCACCTGATGGGCAAAAGCTCCTCGCAAAGCTTGAGGAAGATAAAAAGTATCTTAAAACTCAGATGACTGAGGCAGGACTGCAGTTCGCCGCCGAGTCTGAGCATCCTATTCAGCCACTACTCGTCGGCGATACCTTAAAGGCAAAAGAACTCAGAAATAAATTATTCGAGGGTGGGATATTGACGACGAATATTACCTATCCTGTCGTACCAAAAGGAAAAGATGAGATACGTATTCAGCTCAATGCGTCTCACACCCATGAAGATATCGACACACTCGTAAGGAGTTCGCGCCTTGCTGCAAAAGAATTAGAAATTATTTAAAGCCTCGTTAAAGCTTCAATTTACCAGTTAAGAAAAGGTAGATTGCGTAAATCCCCGCTCCGATGATGACGATCGCTCCCAGGATGCCTAAAAGCGGAATAACGTAGGTTAACGCTAAGATAAAGATACCAAAAGCTACGATAATAATAACTGCTTTGGTCAATTGTGTCTGATCAATATTAGGAATCATACTCTCACCTCCTTTCCCGTATTATACATGAGGTAAGAGAAATTAAATGTGATGGAATACAGGGGTCGTGCTGATGCTTTGGATAAGTAAAAATAGGCTTCTTCGGTAAACTCTATTAAAGGTGAGTTCATTACCAACAGCAGTGAGAAATAAAAGAACAGGCGTTAGGCCATCCATACGTCGCTGCTTACGAATAAGAAGCCTTTTATATAGCCACTTAGCACCGATTTCAATGCCAAAGTGTTTTTTAACGAAAGCAACTTGGTCATTCGTCGTACACTTAAGTTTTTCTCTCCTACTGTCCTCAATGAATTTTTCAATCTTAAGCCATTGTTCTTCGCTAAGCTTTGATTCTTTGCCTGGCTTATCGAGTGTCACTAATCCAGTAATACCGTCTTCTTTATATGTTTTGATGTATTTATAGACAATTTCCTGGTTAACACAGAGTTGTTTGGAGACAGTAACGACGGTAAGACATGAGTGAAGGAGCCTGATTGCCTCGAGACGTTTGGCAATTTGCCAATTATCACTATGCTCTCTCATGAGTTCTCGGAGAAGTTGTATCTCATCAGTTGTGAGATGAATAACTATATTTTTCAGACTTTCTTAGAATAGACCAATTAAGCTGACAAAATCAAGACTCTTTACTTAACTTACAAATACTATACCGTATTACAACTTTCTTACACTTGTACTTACCTTTCTCTTACTGAAGAGATCTATATTTGAGGTCAATGGTGAAAATTATTAAAAAATTAAATAGTTGTTCAGCCGCAGATGACGGTTCACTGGTCGTCATGGGAGGATTAGGAGCTGTGATGGCGCTGATCTTTGGCGCTTATTATGCACTTAGCTTTGTCCCTACACTTTTTGTTCGCTAAGTAACGCTCGCAGCCTCTTTACTACCTCTTCGGGTGAATCCAAAACGATCAATTCCGCTCGTAGCTCACTTGCTCCCGGCGTACCATTGATATAGCACTTAAAGAATTTCTTGAGAATTGCATACGGCTTCTTAGTCACCCAAGTCTCCTGATACAACTCGATATGCTCGATGAGTTTTGTAATTTTTTCTTCAAAGGTGACTTCGTCACCATGATGCTCTTTATTAAATAACCATGGATCATGAAAAATCCCTCTTCCAACCATAATGCCGTCGACTCCCGTCTCCTCAACTCTCGCATGGGCTTCTTCAAGGGACTGCACATCACCATTACCGATAATAACCGTCTTAATGTTCTTGGCATTACGAAGTCTTACTGCTTTAGCAATTTCGTCCCAGTGTGCTGGGACTTTTGACTGCTCTTTAACCGTTCGACCATGGACTGTCAGCGCTGCGATATCCTGATCAAGGAGAAAACCTAACCATTCTTCAGTCTGAATTGTATTGAAACCAATTCGGGTTTTAACACTAACTGGAATCTTCCCAGCTGCACCCTCTTTCGTAGCCTGGATAATCTCAGCTGCGAGCTTAGGATTTTTAATAAGTGCAGAACAGACTCCGAGCTTTATGACGTCTTTCACCGGGCACCCCATGTTAATATCTATCCCATCAAATCCCATCTCAACGAGTTCTTTAGCAGCTTTATAATAGTTCTCTGGCTTAGCACCCCAGATCTGAGCGATTAACGGATACTCAGTCTGAGTAAACTCGAGTCGTTTTGCCACATATTCATAGCCAATAGAGTTGAGCCCATCAACACTAGTAAACTCAGTAAAGTACAGATCAGGTGCACCACATGACATCACAATACGACGAAAAACCGTATCAGTGACATCTTCCATCGGAGCTAAAACCATCATCGGGCGAGGTAATTCTTGCCAAATATTCTTCATAATGAAGCTAAATTGTACATGATTTGAAGCTAAATTCAAAATCTACTAGAGAAATTCTCCTTTCCCTTTATAATAAACTCTTCATTTCTATGGCACTTGAAGCACTGGTAGGTATACCGTATCATCGTGAAACAGGACCTGTAGAGCACCATTTACTTGAGGGTGAAATTCCTCGTGCCAACTGTCAGTTAGCTACCCAGCTCTATCTAGAAAAAACTCGAGGATTCAAACTACCTCCCGATGCATTTTTATCGAGTAATGCTTACAATTTCACAGGTAACACCTATGCAGAAGAATTCCGTGAACAATTTAGAGATCCAGTATTTTTGTCCAGTATCTTAGAACCTGGACAGCTCGTCTGCGCTGCAGGTAAAAGATACGCCCCAGAAACTCCACCCTTTCAGTTACTGACTCATTTCTCCGATCTCGACCGATTAATACACTTAGCTGTTGTAG
>CAZRDR010000013.1:0-5652 GCA_964598995.1 uncultured Gammaproteobacteria bacterium
AAAGGAGGTAACTCGAGATGAAAACATTAGTAGTTGTTGTTTTATTACTTCTCAGTATTTATTGGTTTTTTGATCATGCTTCACCACTTCCACTCAATCACGAATCGTTAGGACTTTATCAGCATGAAATCCATCGTTTAGTTGGAATTGTTTTCTTAATGGCTGCAGTAATCGTTCAGGTTAAGTGGAAACCTGCTAAAAAGTAAGTGAGCTGGTATAATTCCATGCATGACTAAGACACTCCAGGCGATCTTTGAGCAAAGCCTTACCCACAGAGCAGAGCATTCATGCGGTTCATACCCGTATGAGCATGCCGATGTTTTAAATATTCTATTAAAGGTGCTTAATGCTCACAATGTTTTAGAGCTAGGTACTGGTCTAGGTTATACAGCTGCAGTAATGGCAAGTAATAACCCAACAGTTCACATAGATACTATCGATAAAGATTCATCCCATATGGAAATGGCAAAAAAAAATTGGGATGAGCTGCAGATAACTCCACAGATTACTCCCTACACTGAAAAAGCTGAGGATGTCTTACCTCAATTGACTAAACAATATGACCTTATCTTTTTTGATGGTTATGTTCCATCGATGAAATTTTTAATCCAGTTTGAAAAACTGCTAAAAAAAGGTGGAGTTCTGGTCACTGCAAATATGTTCCTCAGAGATGAAAAAGGCGGAAAATATATGCGTGCTTTACAAAAAGCTAGAAAATGGCAAGTTGCAACATTTTCTGACACAACTATTGCGTATAAACTTTTTTAGCTCACCTTGATCTTAGATGGTAAAATAGTTCTGTGACAAAGAAAATTAGTATTGGAATTATTGGACTCTTATCTGGTGTTCTGCTTGCTTATCTCGTCATCGTCAAACCATCATTTATTTCATTCACTTCTAATAAAACAACGCTTTTTAGTCAAAATCCGCCGAAAGTACGGACGAGAGAAGTTATTGGGTTTATGCCATACTGGCTTCTCGGGAAAGCACAGAGTGATTACTCATCCTTTATTACTCAATTAGCTTATTTTTCATTAACTGTTGACACTGATGGAAGGATTAAGAAACTTGCATCTCCTGTTGAGGCAGAACCTGGCTGGTATGCTCTTGACTCTGGTAAGTTCAATCAACGATTAACTACTGCTCAGAAAAAAGGGTTAGATCTTTCGTTAACCGTATTTAATGGAGATGTCGATGAGATTAACCAGATCATCTCAGAACCGAAAATTCATGCTGCTAATTTAGCGAGTGATGTTATCCTGGTGATGCGACAACACGGATTCCAAGAACTTAATCTTGATTTAGAAAGTACGAAGGAAGCAAGTCCTGAAGCAAGAAATAACTTTACGCAATTTACGAAAGAACTGACCGAAAGGCTTAAAAAAGCTGGCTACACGATAACAATTGACATTACAGGGATGGATCTGATCAAGCAGGATCTTATCGATCCGAAAGAGATAGGTAACATGGTAGATCATGTCTTAGTTATGACTTATGACTTTCATTATGCCGGGTCGCGGGTGACTGGTGCAGTCGCACCACTAGGTGGCGCAGGTATCAGTGCTGAGTATGATGTCCAGACTGCAATTGAGAAAGCAAAAGCGAGTATTCCAGCTAAAAAACTCATTTTGGGAGCGCCTGTCTATGGTTATGAATGGGAGACACTCGGGAATAGTCCAGGCGTTGGGAGTATCCCTGGCTCCGGCATAACTGCCAGTACGCAGCGAGTAGAAAGGTTACTTAGTTCATGTAGTAGCTGTAGTGCACAGTTCGACGAGTCTTCACAAGAGTCATATGTAAGTTATCTTGATACAGAGACCAATACGTACCATCAAATCTCTTTCCCAGATCAAAGATCAACTCAAGCTAAGATTGATTTTGCTACAGAACAAGGACTCGGCGGAATAGGTATATGGGCTCTGGGTTATGAGTCGCGTGATGTACTGACTCCTCTGAGGGATTATATTAAATAATTATTTAATACGGGAAGTTCTCGTCTCAGTATCAAAAATAAATGTCTTCTTTTCAGGAATCGTCTCAACTGTTGTAACATTCTCATCGTCATTGAAAGCTGCTTTCACTGTACCACTTAAGACTTTTACCGTAATAGTACCTGTATTGATGTCTTTGGTAATAATAAAATTATTTTTATTCGATTGGACCAGAAGTGGCGAGACGCGAATCTCAAGGGGAGATGAACTTGAGTTTGAGTATGCGATTTCGCCCTCTTTTTGTTCTAGGATTACATCTGATGGAAGAGACTGTACGATCTCAAGACTTGTAGATGGTGATAGTGAAATAAGCATATCAGGAAAAGCTACACTGACCTTACCATCCTCATCTGTCTCAATAATTTCACCTTGTTGAATGAGTTGAGGTGAGGAAATTACTGAGCTTTCGGTAGCTGTACGTGACTGCCATTTAACAGTTCCTGATAGTGAAGTGATATCTCCATGAAGACTTAATGATGGAGCCTTTTCTAAAGAAAAACGAGAGGAATTACTCACTGACTTTTGGGAAGTTGGTTTGACTATATCTTTTGTTGTTTTTTGTGCGATTAATAAATAAGTTCCAACAAAACCAACGACTATACAACAAATAAAAATCAGAACATGTTTCACTATATGTATTATATCAAGTGAATGCTAGATGCTCTTATTAGTTGGATTTTTTCATGTCGTGATAGTTTTTTAAGTTTTGCTTCTCGTTGTAATGCATCAGTTACTGTCTTATGTTCCTCAATATATTTAAGTTTCACCGGTCGTCTGCCGCTCGTGTATTTCGCTCCACCTTTAATCTCACCGTTATGCTGGCGTAATCGTTTTTTAATATCCACTGTTTTGCCTATATAAAATGTCTTATCTGAGCACTCAAGGATATAAACGAAGAATTGCATCTATTTATACTAGCAGAAATTAATCTGCAGCTCTGAAGGTGAACTGAGTATCTCTTTGCCTCATTGCATACATTTGTTTTTCGAGATCACAAACTACCTTCGATCGAGGGATCATAGTCGGTATATCATTTCCTTCGACGAACTCATCTCCAGCTGCTACTACTGCTAAGTGTTGATCATACAGCCATTCGCGTGGTTTTCTTCGATCGCCTTCTCTACGTAATTTACTCGCGAGTTTTCCTTCAAATATGGAAACACCTGTCTGAGAAGACTTAACCTGGACGTTAACATGAGATAGTCTACCCGGTGCGCGCCTCCGATCAAGCTTAACCTTAATATCGATCTTATCGCGGGTATCTTCGATCCCTCCATGTTCAGTTCGTTGAACATCACGAACGTAGGGTAAATCAAGAAGAATTGCTTCGACGCGTTGTTCAACAATTGTTCCACGAAGGGCTTTATGAGGAAGTGTGTCTGGGGGTGGAAGGTAGGATGGTTCAGAGGGTATTGAGACTGCCGGTTCTGATAAATCGGCAACTTCAGGTTCAAATCGATATTCGAACTCCTGAGACATGCTCTTTTATTAGTTTGATTATTCTTTACGACAAATGTCAATGACTTAGACCATCAAGTATTGACATTATTTAGCTTATGACATAAGATATTTAGGATATAAACTATGGATAAGCGTGAACTTCTCGAAGCATTTCTTACATCACTTTCTAAAATGAAAAGGCAGATTGAGCAGCAATCAAATACATCTGTTGAAGAACGTATGGCCACGATGTTACAGATCCATTCACTGGACTTTATCGCAGAAAATCCGCTATCTACCCCAAGTCAAGTTGCTGGTTTTCTTTGTCTTTCAAGCTCTTCAACGGCTCAACTCATCGATCGTCTCATTACCTCAAGTTGGATTAAACGAGTTCCTGATGAATATGACAGAAGGATAGTTCATCTTGAACTAACGGATAGTGGCAAAAAACAGCTGCAAGATTTAAAAAAAAGAAGAGCAGAGCGATTTTCGCCTATCCTCACGCATGTTCCTAAAAGAGATCTTGAAGAGCTAGTTCGGATTATGGATACTATATCTATAGCCTTTGAAAAAGGAGGAAATAAATAATGGAAAATCTTAAGAAATGGGGAAGTCTAGTCGTACTCGGGCTTGCTCTCGCAATTATCATCATCGATACAACACTGCTTAATGTCTCACTCTCGACAATCATTCATGAGTTCCATACTGATATCCAGAGCATCCAGTGGGTTATTACAGCATATTCATTAATGCTGGCAGCATTCACTATCACCGGAGGCCGCATCGGCGATCTCTTTGGACGTAAAAAAATGTTCATGGCTGGGGCAATTATCTTTGCGATTGGTTCGTTCATCGCATCGATTAGTAATTCAGTTGGAACACTGCTCATAGGTGAATCAATCATTGAAGGCATTGGCGCAGCGCTCATGATGCCTGCGACGGCATCCTTACTCGTTGCGAATTTCCATGGTAAAGAGCGTGGAATTGCGTTCGGAGTGTGGGGAGGAATCGCCGGTGCATCAAGTGCCATAGGCCCTATCTTAGGCGGTTATTTAACAAATAATTATAGTTGGAGATGGGGATTTAGGATTAATGTCTTCGTGGCAGCACTTCTTCTCATCGGTTCAATTATCGTTAAAGAGTCACACGATGAAAAAGAAAAGCCAACCCTTGATTTTGGTGGAGTGATCCTCTCAGCTCTTGGACTATTAGGAATAGTATTTGGTGTTATCGAGTCATCAACCTATGGCTGGTTAAAAGCCAAAGATGCATTTACACTCTTCGGGTATACCTTCACAAAAGGTGGTGTATCATTCGTTCCATTTTCAATCATTCTTGGATTTATCTTCTTGGGATTATTCTTCTGGTGGGAAAATCGTATGGAAAAAAATGGTAAGACTCCCCTGGTGTCGTTAGACCTTTTCAAAAATAAAGTATTTACAGCTGGAGCGTTAACAACAGCTATCGTCTCGCTAGGACAGGTTGGTCTGATATTTGCTTTACCTGTATTTTTGCAATCAGTGCTAAAACTTGATGCATTCCAAACAGGAGTCTCGATGTTGCCCCTTTCAATTGCACTTCTTATCATGGCACCTGTATCAGGTTTTTTGAGTCATAAAGTCTCACCAAAGTATCTCGTACTTGCCGGACTCGTACTCGATATCATAGCCATGTTCGTGATCCGTAACAGTATCTCAGTCTGGGCGACGACGTCTGATTTGGTATTAGGCCTTGCTATGTATGGAGCAGGGATGGGGTTAGTTATGGCACAAATAAGTAACTTAACTCTGTCTGCAGTGCCAGTGTATCAAGCGGGTGAGGCATCTGGAGTTAATAATACGTTGCGTCAGGTTGGTTCAACGCTCGGTTCAGCTATCGTTGGATCAGTTCTTATCGCAAGTCTGTCAACGAATCTAGTAAATGGAATTGATGAGGATTTATTTATCCCCTCAGCCGCTAAGCCTGAAATCATTAAAGCCGTCAGTGGTCAGACCTCAAATGTTGAGTTCGGTGGCGGTGCACAAGTAAATAAAAATGTGCCGAAAGTGATCGTTGATCAAATAACTGCAGTTAGTAAAAAAGCGACAGTAGAGTCAGCTCGTGAATCTATGCTTTATGCAGCACTATTCGCATTCTTAGGTCTTTTTGCAGCGGCTTTTCTTCCTAACAAACACGCTGATACTAAATCAGGTCGTGGAACTCCAGCCGCTGGTCATTAATG
>CAZRDR010000014.1:0-2848 GCA_964598995.1 uncultured Gammaproteobacteria bacterium
CTCAAGTCCGCGCTTCTTAATCCACTCGACTGCTTTAGCGTAGTTATTGTCTGATTCTTCAAGTGCGACACGGCAATCAGCAATACTTGCTGAAGTTTCAGTTCGAAGTTTTTTGAGTAAGGTAATATCTGCTTGTGCCATAGTTAGCTTATTGCTTATAGCCTATTGCTCGCTCCGCTCTATGGGAATCCCATAAGCTATCAGCCATGTGCTATTTGCTTTTTTTAGCTGCTTTTTTCTCAGTTACCGCTTTAGAAGGAGTCTCGATAGTAACATCTTTTTGTAAGTCAGTCTCTTTTTCTGCTTTATCATCAGCATCAAGGGACGCATCTATTACTTTTTCAGCTGTTTTGTCTGTTTTTGACTCTTTAGCTGGAGCTTTTTTCTCAGTTGTTGTTGCTTTACCATTGCGGCCTTCGATCCAGCTATCTACGATATGACCAACGATCAGCTCAACGGAGCCAACAGCATCGTCATTTGCTGGAATTGGATAATCAATGATCGTTGGATCTGCATTCGTATCAGTGATACCAACTGTCGTGACTTTAGTTGCGATTGCTTCACGAACTGCTAAATCCTCAAGATGAGTGTCGATGATAAAGACAGCATCTGGGATCTTAGTCATGTCCTGAACTCCCCAGTAAAAACTCTCAAGCTTATTGCGCTCTTTTTCCATAAGAGCAATTTCTTTCTTAGTAAAGCGAGCTTTTTCCTGAGGATCTGAAATAAATTTACTTAAATCCTTAAGACGTTTGAAATTTTTACTTACTTCTGGGAAATTCGTGAGGATTCCGCCAATCCAGCGGTTCGTAACGAAATAAAGACCGTCAGTATTAGCCTCTTTTGCTCTTTTTGCTTGGTCGCGAACGACAGTCTCTGCTTGACGCTTAGCACCAAGGATGATCATCGTGCCGCCCTTTTCTGAGAGTTGTTTAACGAATGCAGCAGCCTCGTCTAAGCCTTCTTTAGTCTTAGCAAGGTCGATGATGTGGATGTTATCACGTGATTCAAAAATATAATCACGAGCTTTTGGGTTCTGGCGAGTAACTTGGTGCCCGAAATGTGCACCAGCCTCTAATAATTCTTCAAGTGTAACGTTTCGCATATTGTGTCCTTTAATCCTCCATCTAGGCCTCGGGGCATCAAGGACATCACCTAGATGTGTGTGATAAAGGTATTATAGCTAAAATTTTGTACTCTTGCAACCGTTAGTGAGCTCAACTATTTACAATCTCACCTCTTCAATCTACGATAGTCATGGATGATGATGAAAAATAATAGGCTTACTGCATTTTCCCTTCTTAGCTTAGCGCTTGTCTTACTTTATATTATTGTCTTCTTTGTCTTGATAAAACCGTTCACGAGTAACATTAGTAGTTTTGGCACATCTCCAGTCCTCAATCTTGTGAGCATTTCCCAAGGCTATACACTGATCGCCCCGTATAATCGCATCGCCAATGCCAATCCCAACTTCAAAGGCTCAATTTATCTTTTAGACCTCCTTGGTAAACCAGTCCATACCTGGACGGTATCAAAACAACCACTTTATTCTCAACTACGTTCAAATGGTAACTTACTCGTCACCATGGAAGCACCAAAGTATTCTAAACCATTTCCTCCAGGTGGAAACACGGGAACTATTCAAGAGCTTGATTGGAACTCAAAAGTTGTCTGGCAGTACAGTAATGAGGCAATGCATCATGACTTTATTATTTTACCCAATGGCCACTTGATAGTAGCGTTATGGGAGAAATTGCCGTCATACCTCGCGAGTCAAATCAACGGTGGAACACCAGATACGACACTTAATGGTACGGTCTTTTCAGACGAAATTGCAGAGATAGACAGACAAGGAGAAATTGTCTGGTCATGGCATGCAGCAGATCACCTCAATCCCACGACTGATTCGCTTGGCTCTCTGATGCCACAATTTGCCTGGACATATATGAATGGTATGGCCTATATGCCTCATAACCCGATCGATGGGACTGAGGCACTTGTTATCAGCATGAGGTCTTTGAGTACTGTCTTTATCGTAAGAAAAAGTGACGGGACGATACTCTGGCGCTCTCCAAAAGGTATGCTTAATACTCAGCATGATCCGACCGTACTTAAAAATGGAAATATTCAAGTCTTTGATAATGGGTTTTCACGAGAACCGAATCCTTTTCCATCATACGGAAGTCGCGTAGTTGAGATCAATCCAAAAACTAATCAAATAGTCTGGCAGTTCGATGGCGGTAAAGGAGTTATCGATAAAGTACGCTTCTTTGCACCGATTGTCGGCGGAGCACAACGCCTCCCGAATGGGAATACGCTTATTACTGATGGACCAAAAGGACATGTATTTGAAGTAACCAGCGATAAAAAAGTAGTCTGGGATATGATTAGTCCTTACACAACACAGCAGACAGGCCCATTCCCCAATAACTTCTTATTTAAATCGAGAAGATATACTGCTAATGATATTCATCTGCCAATAAAAATTGCGGCTCCTGTTAACAGTTCCGCATTCAGCCTCTACCGATTGCTTTCACCTTTATATTCGCCGTTTGAGGCCTCTCATCAATAACCCATCCTTCTAAGATCTTCTAAGATTTTTTGGCTTTCATCTCCAATTTTACTTGGTGTAGGAGTTTTCGAGTCTCCTTGTGGCCGATCGAGTGTGATTATTGACTGATGAATATGCTGTAAAAGCTTCTTACGTAGTCTGTAAACAGTATCTCTCTGTATTTTTATGAGATTATTTTTTTCTTCAGGATCCTTAACCACATTATAAAGTTCCTCTACATCTTTTGAGAGGCAGAGCTGCTTATCTTTATCTTCAGTAAATATATATTTCATCTCT
>CAZRDR010000015.1:0-13074 GCA_964598995.1 uncultured Gammaproteobacteria bacterium
CTTAAGATCTTCTCTGCATCAGGCGTCTGGAAGTGTTCTTTAAGGAAAGCCATCGTCTCTTTCGGATCTTGCGTGTTCACAAAGACATTCGTCCCTACCTCAAAGCCTCCCAGAGTTCGTACCCGCGGGATAATCCGTAAATACCAGTCACCATCTGGATGAATATAAAAATTAAAAGGAAAGTCGCGATTGTAACGGAGATTAAAAAGCCTGGTAACTCTAAGAAATGCATCTGCCAAATCATCTAACTCGTCATCGGTCGCCTCGCCGAAGGTCACGTGGCGCCTGAGTGGTGTGATCCAGACCTCATCAGACCAGACTGAAGTCTTAGGACAGACGATTTGGAAGTGACTCGTCGTGATGCCGTCTTTTTCATCGCCTACGATCGTCTCGCGCCGAGGTATCTCTAAAAGTACTTTCTGAGGCACGACGACTATCTGAGTGTGGGAATGCGGGATACTTTCACCGGCTGGGGTACCGTGGTTATGAAAGATATAGACCTGACCTTGGTAGGACAGCTCGTTATAACGGTGACGATAGACTTCAAAAAGCCGCTGGATCTGTTCATATGAGAAATCAACAAACGATGTATCGTGTTCACGTGTATTGATGACGAGCTCGTGATGCGGTGCGAAAGGAAATTTATTGGGAATCACGCGGATTTCCCAGTTCGTATCCCCCTTCTCACCACCTATGCGAAAGTATTCTGTCTCTTCATTACTACTGGCTGGACAGAAAGGACAGACATGCTCGGTGCCGTTAGCGACATCCGGACGCTTAGCACGCCGAGGCGCTGAGATTACCCATTTCTTAGAAACTGCGTTTTTTAGGAAGTCAAAATCAGCCATATATCTAGTATCAAGGATTACCGGAAAAGTAGCAAGTTATTTCGTCGGAGTAGGTGTTAGCGTCGGTGTCGGAGTACCAACATATGACTGGCCGAGGATGATCAGGATATCTGCTCCTTCAGGCTTTACCTCGCCACTTGGAAGTGAGGTTACTTTGCCTTTAGCGAATGTTGCTAATTGCTTAGCTGTCTGGGCGTTCTTGCCTGTCAGATCGACGACGACTGAATCAGCGTAATTATTAGCTGCATTTGCCTTAGCCGTGACTGTCGTCTTAAGAGAGTTGAGTGTTGCGAGAGACTCCTCTACCTTTTTAGTCAGGCCATTCGTCTGCGTGCCGTTATAAAGCGCTATCTTAACTGAAGTGGTAGCTGCCTGGGATGCTGATGTTATTGATTGAGACGTATCTGACTGCGTATTAACAGGTCCGACATTGATGATCTTATCTGTGGTCGGGCGATAGAGAATCGCGATGCCTGACTTAGGATAGATCAGTACCTTATCACCGTTCTGCGCTTTAGCAAAAAATGTCTGACCCTGGAGTTTGGTGATATCCGAGACAGTCGCTACAGTCACCTGGTCACCTTGGGGAAGATCATAGTGCTTACTTACCTTCTGGACGAGTGAGTTTACTTCATTTGAGGTGGCTGATGAGGGATTCGTGAGCAATTGCTGCGACTTCTGGTACTGGAGATAAAAATAGATACAGGCACCAAGGAGCGCAATCACTACCACTGCCATCAGACCGATGACCAGAAGACTCTTACTGCGCGATTTTTTCTCGACTTTTGGGGCTGAATCGGAGGTTTTTTCTTTAGGCATTATCACTACTATAAAAAAAGAGCGGCTATGCCGTCAAGTCTGTTTTTGCTACGATTAAGCTATGCAGCATTCTGCCCGAACGCTCATCATAGCTGGTCTTCTCTTTTTATTCAGCCTTGCCACACCTCTTAGTGTCCTGGCTGCATCACTCACAGTGACTGCAGTAGTCCCTGCCAATGCCACGAGCTTTTCAGCCAACTTAGCATCTGACCTTACTGAGACAAAGGTCGGTCAAGGTAAAGATATCACCTATACACTTACTTATGGTTCGACACTCTCGACAACTACTGATGTCACCTTAGAGGCATCGTGGTCTCGTGGAACGATTCAAGGTAATGCTAGCCCGAGTGTCGATGTCCTGTCCTATGTCTCAGGCAGCGCCACAAATGGCTACAATGGTGCCGCTCCTGTTATTGATCTGGTAAATCAAAAAATAACTTGGACTATCTCTCTGCCTCAAACAGCTAACCAAAAAGTATCTTTCACTTTAAGAAGCAGCTCGACACTTACCTCATCACTTCCGATTTCGTTTACTGTCACAGGTCATCTCGTCGGTCCAGGATTTACGACTGAAGATAGTAGTTTAACTAATAATTTTCTAGTCTCCAAACCAGAGCCCACCGCAACTCCTACACCCGGACCGACAGCAACTCCTACGCCAGCTCCGACTGATATCCCAATTAGTCCACTGCCTACCTTAGCACCACAATCGCCAACTCAAGCGCTTAAAATTACCAGTGTCGATGTTCATGAAATTAGTAGTGACTCAGTCTCGATCGGTATGGAGTTTAATCTTCCACGCGGTGCGCAAATTAAATACGGTACTGATTTTTATAACTTAACAAATACAGTAGTAGATACGAGTATAACTACTAATCACACAGTACAACTTGAAAATCTTGAACCTGGGACGACCTATTATTTCCAGGCTGTAGCAATCCGTAGAAATGGAGGCTTGTTGACTTCTGATATCTTTACCGTTACAACAGCCCAGACAGGTGATATACCAACTCCGATCGTCTCAAGTCTGATCGTAACGAGTAATAATATTATCCTGACAAATCCAGCTCAGTCAACTAATACAAATGAAGCAACTAATTTAACAATACCTACATCCTCACTCTATGAATTTAAGATCGCGATTCCAAATTCTGGTGGTTTATCTCGAGTCAAGGCTATCCTACGGAATACGGTACTTGGGATTAGCTTCCCTTTTTTCAAAAAGGCTGAGGCCGTTGAGGATACCAGTGTGGATCTTGTGGAGGTGAGCCCCGGGATTTTTGCCGGGAAATTGGTAACACCAAAACAGATAGGAAATTACGACCTCATTGTTAAAATTTATGCTAAGACAGGCAGTATCAGCGAGCGTAAAGTAGCTAATGTTAAAGTCAGCTCTCGCTTTACCCTTAGAGATGCAATAACTAAAGCTCATATTGAAGATGCGCGCGTCGTTCTCTATACCTGGGATGTAAGGACCAAACAGTATAAATTAATTCATCCAGAAAGTAGTTCTATCCCTAATCCAATTTTCTCCGATACAGACGGTACTCTGCCGCTCGTACTTCCTTCCGGCAAATACAAAGCTGAAATCTATCACTTGAAATACCTTCCTAAAACTATCGAATTCACTATTAACGGAGGAACTGGCTACCCGACGGTAGAACTTACGTCAACAGGGCTCAATATTATTAATGTCAGCCGTTATCTTATGAGTGGCCTCGTCGATGTCTTTTATACAAAAACGTATGCTTACTTCCAGACCCTCGCATCTTCTCACCGCGTGCTTGAGCTGGCGTATAGTTTGAGTATTCTCATCTTCATACTCCTTTTCATCTTAGCGCTAAAGTCTCGTCTGCAGCTCCCTATCATGCGTCTGCCTCATTTCCTCGTTATCCTCTTCTATCACGCTTATGGGAATGCTCCAAGTACCGAGACCATTACCGGTAAGATTATTGATAGTGCAACTGACCAACCTCTTAAAGGTGCTCTTGTCTATCTTTTTGACCAGTCAACGGGGATCTTAAAAGACCATACGCTGACTAATGGCCAAGGTCAGTATCACGTAAAAGGAATTCCTACCAAGCGTTATCGGATTGAGGTATTGAAGGTTGGCTACCATGCTAATTCGACAACCAGAGTTTTTGATGCGCTAGATAACTTTATAATAGCTCTCTCACCAAAGGTTCGCGGGTTTGGCATACTTGCTGAGGTAACTCATACGTTAGATCTTCTGCTAGCTGTCAGCATTGTCGTCATCTTATTCTTATTACTTGTTCTCGTACTTATCGATGTGATCGCATACCCTTCACCTCTTTCAATGTTGTTTGCGTTCATAGCTATTGCTAACCTCAGAGTTTTCCTCCTCTACCGTCAGTACCATCGCCAAAGATAAAATGACAACTAACCAATTGCTACAAAGGCTATAAAGCAATAGTTCATTTATTGGGAGATCACGAAGTCGTAGATTACTTTGGAAGCCTGTTGCATCCTTACCTGTGCTGTCGACTCATCACTGACTGAGTACATACAAAGCATATATGGCCTACGAGGAACATAGACAATACCACAGTCACGATACCCTTCATCCTGCTTGTCGGTGGCAAAATCCCCTATCTTATGAGCTACAGGTACTGAAGGGTTAACTCCAGCTACGAGTTTGTCAGGAAATTTAGTCTTAGTTAAGAGATCTAATATGTGTTCTGAATCGTCCTTATTGAGTACTGCAGCAAGATAAAGCGCCTTTAAGATAGATGAATAACTTTTAGCTGAAAGCAACGCTCCTTGATGATCGATATCAAGATTTATATCTAACCCCTCATACACAGCATCAAAATCTTCTTTGGATATCATAGGCACGAGCGATTTGACGGCTGTATTATCTGACTCAACGATAGCAAGTCTTACTGCCTCAGAAGCCTTTAACTTATACCCTGCTCCCTTTCGATAGAGGTTCCCGAAGCGATCATCCAACATGTCTTTTGTTAGAGTAATTGTGGGGTCTTCCCTGCGATGAGTTCGCTCAAGCATATGATAATAGGCCATGATCACGGGAAGTTTAAATAATGAGGCTGCATGGAATTCATTATTGCCATTAATACTTATAGACGTACCCGTTGGGAGGTATTCAAAGTAGAGACCGAAACTGTCACCATAAGGTTTAAGCATTTTCTGTAGTGTTATCCTCAAATCGTAAAAGTTAATCAGCAAATCCTGCGGGAATTCATTCAATATTCTCTTGGAGAGAAAGGGGTATTTCTTAACCTGCGCGTCAAAAGTCTTGGCCTGGAGCAAATTAGTACGGTTTGAGAGATATATAGCCGCAAGGGTGATATTAAAAATGAGACTAACAGCTAACGCAGCTTGCACGAAGCGATTTCTTTCCATGGAATAATAGTGCGATATCAACTAGGGTAAGTCAAGAAAGAATTACTGGGGAGGATCACCTGTCGGGGTTGGAGTTAATTTTTGCAGAGCACTATCAAAAACAGTACTTGTTTCTTTAACGGCTACCGCACTCCATGAGAAGTGGATATCTGTTAGAGCTACATCTTTGAGCATGATCGTAAAGCCAGTCTTGGTACGATGAACGATAGCATACTGGATGCCCTGACTCAAAAGATCTTTATCCTGCTGTGATTGTTCATGAGGATCTTCAACTTTATCAGCGATAATACTCGCATTGACAGCTGGAAGTGAGTCGTAGTCTTTTGTGAAGATAATATCAACTGATTTGTCACCTTTCTTAATGGTTGCGAAGCCTGCCGTATCATTGCCTACTGTCTGATGACCTTCAAATGTCACATCTTTCTTAAAGACGACCGCGTCAAAGAACGTAGCTAACCCATTAATGATAATGTCATTGGCGGTGAAGCTGTTTACAACGTGCAGCATACCTTCGACTAAGCCTGATCCTTTAACTCTCAAGTCACCGGAGAATGTTGCTACACCTGTTACACCAAGCGAATTCAGCAGAGCATCCGGTGAGAGTGTCAGCTCAGGTGTAATCTCAGCTGCCAAAACGGCTGGATGTGATGTATTTTGTGCTACTAACGAAGGTTCTGATGCTGATTGAGTAGCAATTGAATTTTGGATAGTCGTGATCTTGCCGATAAGGAGTTCTAACCCTTCGATCTGATCAGCTTTAATTGATTTAGCAGTGATTGTTCCAGCGAAGGTAGCATTACCGTGATTATCAAACGTGATGCCTGTTGCATCAGAATCACCAAAGATTACCCTACCGTCAGTGCCAAGACGGACAGTAAGTGCTGAACCACTGGCGATAGCAATCGTATCGACTGAGACTTCATGTGCCGTAAGCTGAGGAGTCACGATCTGGAGACCGGCAACGAGTGTATCGGTAACGACTTGTGAGTCAGTACTTACTGTCTGCTTAGCGAGTTGAGCCAGGATGTTGTTACCGAAATTACTATCAGTCGTTCCGATGGCAGTGAAATTATCAGCGATACTACCATAGTAGGAAGCTGATTTGATATAAACTGTGACTTTACCAATACCTTGTTCTGAATAACTGCTCATCGCCTGACCGATGATCGCACCAGATTTGGTGGCTTTCATGGCCACGCCAGGAATGGATGATGACGTTAAGTAATCCCCGGGCTTAATCTCACCATTCTCCGTCGTAACTTTAACTGGTACTCGCCCAGCTAGAGCGACAGGTATAGCACGAACGCCATCGATCGTACTGTCATTTTGTGTGAGGCGTAAAGCTGGTTTTTCAGAGTATACACCGATCACCGTTGCATCATTCTTACCTGTTGATTTAGTCACATAGGTACGCTCATTAATATCAATACTGACGAGGTCCCCTGCCTCAAGCGTATCATCACGAGTTGGATAGTCCTCAGCTACGTCGTATGAACCGTTGCGCGTCTGGATACCATGTGAGAAGACAAAAGCTCCCGTGTTGCCAGCGGCTGAACCTAAGTTCGCTGAAGCAGAGGCAACGAAGAAGATCGAGCCTTCACTCATGATACCGTTTTGTTCGCCGCCGATTGAAGGTACAGCATGGAACTTAACTGCATACGAACGGTCGATATCGGCAGTATATTTATACATCTCAGCCTTAGGTGGCTCCATGGTGCCAGCGTACATATCACCATTTGTTGGCTGAAGTACAGTTACGGCGTCAATACCACTCGTACCGCCTGAAGCGATCGTTCCTGCGGCTTGGGAGACCTTAAAGAACTTCTGATCTCCACCGGTGTAGCGGTAGATTTCAGCGCCATTTGGCTCATTCGTACCCACGAAAAGCATTCCGTTGTAGACAGTCATGGCAGAAATTCCGTCAATATTTGCAGTTCCGCCGTTAGTCATTTGACCTGCGGCAGTATTAAGACGAGTAAAGGTATTAACAGGAGTCTCTCCCGGAACGACACCATCCATCGCGTAGACCTCAGCGGCGTTCGGCTTACTCAATCCAACAATAAGAGCCCCGTTATAGACAGTAACCATAGATTGATTAAAGCCTGTAACAGCAGTTCCATCTAAGTTGTATGATCCAGTCGTACCGGCCGCATTGACTGCTAAGAATGTACCTGCTGTTCCTCCGTTACCTCCTCCCAAGTAACGCAGCACATCGGCATCGCCTGGTTTTTCAATACCTAGATACAATACACCGTTATAAACAGCCATTGATGAGACTGCATTTACTGTCACGGTATTCGTCGCCACGAAGGTACCAGCTGTCGCATTAAGGAGTGACCACCCACCCACTCCTCCGTCATATCGATAAAGTTGTGCCGCAGCCGCCTCACGCGTACCGGCATAGATTCTGCCTTGATAGACTGCCAGACTGGCAATACCGTCGATCTTCGCTGTACCGCCTGTTTTAATCGTTCCAGCTGTTGTTGAGGAGACACGGACCCAGTTCGTTCCATCATAGCGATAGACCTCAGCACCGTTGACTTTAGAAGTACCGACATAAAGGTACCCATCCATAACTGTCATGGCAGATACTGATGCGATACCAGTCGTTCCACCTGTAGCGATCTGACCAGGCGTACTTGTAGAAACGAGTGTCCACGACGTGCCTGACCCGTTATACCGATAAATTTCTGCAGATCCAGCTGCATCTTTATAAGTACCCACATAGAGACTGCCATTGTAAATTGCACTTGCCGAGACTGATGCAATATTTGTTGTTGTATTTCCGCCAATCGTACCTACAGTGCCCGAGACTTGTGTCCACGTAGTTTGTGTAGCAGTGGAAGAATCAGGCTTAGCATCAATTAAGATATGACCATTCACACTCAAAGCTTCCACAGGAGCTGTCGTGCCGATACCGACATTTCCTGTCGTATAGTAAATATTACTACTCGCTGTTGTCCATTGAGACGACCCAGCTGCAAGCAGATCTTTATTTAACGATCCGTTATTAAAGTAAAGGTTTGTTCCATTCCACCATAGATCCCCACTTGCAGGAGATGAGACATTCGTTCCTGACGATGAATTCAAACGGATCTGTGGTAGCGTAGTCGTGGCAGCTGCGATGTTGAAGCGTCCTGTAGGCGCTGTTGTACCAATACCAATATTCCCATCGCTCCCAATTCGTAGTCGTTCATTGGATGAACCTGTGCCACCCGTACCTAGAATAAGTGGAGCTGAAGAATTAGTAGTAAATAAGCGAAGTCCATTGGTATCCCCTGAGCCAGAATACACTGCGGTTGAAAGAGGAGTATCATTTAAGTTAGCCCCTCCATTCCCTGAATTGACATGCATAAATGCTCCATATTTGGAAAAGCCGCTATCCTCGCCTGCATAGATCACAGCTGCACCTGCTGTATTACGGTTATTAATATTAATTCCCAGTTGTGACGCTACACTATAGTTCACATCAAGAGGTTGAGTCGGTGCTGTAGTTGTACCGATACCGACATTCCCAGTTGCATAATAAATATCACTGCCAGTTGTGGTCCACTGTGACGTCCCGCTTCCACAAGAACCCCAGGAAGCAGTCGCGCCGCCAGTCAGACACTGACCAGATCCTGTTACGCCTCCTAAGGTGATCGCTCCACTACTAAGACTTAACCCTGTTAGACCAGTAAGTGTTCCTGTCGCCGTGATATTACCAGTATTGGCGATCGTGAACTTTGTCGTCCCAGCTTGAGAGGCTGTAAAGAGATCCTGATTGCCATTTACAAGCTGGTTAATACTCATAAGCGCCTTTCCTGTTACCTTACCTTCGAGTGTAAGTAGGCCAATCGGAGTCGTCGTACCCAGACCAATTCTCCCTGTGCCATTGGGGGAAATGATAAAGTCTTCATTCGTCCCTGTCGTGATGTCTGTTGTGGCACCTGTGAAGGTTAAACCTCCTGTGCCGATGATCTTATTCGTGAGTGTCTCGTTGCCTCCGAGTGTGGCGAGTGTGCCTGAGGTCGGCAGTGTCAGCGTGGTTGCAGCAGACGTAGTAAATGTCAGGTCATTACCTGCTGTCGTTGTAAAGTTACCACCAAAGGAGACGGTCGTTGCATTGGTAATTTTAAGGGTGCCCGAGGTTGAGGCATTTCCATTTTGATCTGTAACAGTCAAACCAGCTACTTTCTGTGCGTTGAAAGCATATGGCACGGCCGTCAGTCTGATACGTGGTGTCATCTCGCTATCACTCCCAACTTTAATGCCTAGATACAGTCCATCCCAGTTGAAGTTAAAAGTACTTGGAATAGGTGTTACTGAGCCCAACTGAACGTTGAAGATACCATCAGTCGTTGTGACTGACTGCGTCTCTGTCCAAAGTGCCGTTCCCGAGCTTGAACGATCATAGATCGTGAAGACGACTGTCTTTGAGCCATTTGAGACATTCAGTCCACTGCTATCGACTAATTTACCCTGGAAATTGATCTGGGAGTTAATGCCTGTGGCAGCGAAAACATGAGGCAGTGTGAAAGAAGCCAGAATAATGGCACTAAACACAACCGTGAAAATAAGAACAAGTTTTGTGATTGATACAGGCAGGTATTTGGACATAAATATAAATTACTTCGTAATTTATATTTAAGAGAATTCTAGACGAGGCGGTCAATTTTTCACGGGCTTTGTTAGTCTTTGTATATTCTTGTATAATCTTGCATATATCGGTCTGTTATCCTACAGCCTTGATTTCGTGAAAAGAGATATTCTTTAATATGCCCATATTTGTCACTTCTCTGTCAAGGGACAAAAAACTTGCAGCAGGAAACGTTTCGCTTTACACTAAAAAGAACCTAGTATGAAACGTGCCCTGCCCCTCTTTATTGTTCTTTCAGTATGTCTAAGCAGCCTGCCAAGCCTTGCTATAGCTGGACCCGCCAGCAGCAGCTACGAATTAAAAAGCTATTCGTTCGGCCCTGGCGGCGGAGAGACCACATCAAGTAATTTCAAGCTCTTTTCCTCCCTTGGTGAGACGAGCGCTGCCAGCCTTTCTTCTCAAACATTCAATCTTGGCTCAGGACTAACCTATATGATCAACGCTGCGGTTCCTCCCGCACCTTCGGTCACGAACGCAGGCAGTACCTATGACCGTCTCAAGATAACCGTTAACCAAGGCACTAACCCTAGCGATGTGACCTACGCGCTAGCGATCTCAAATGACAACTTCGTCTCAGATATTCGCTACATCAAAAGTGACCAGACCATAGGTTCTACCCTCGCCACCACTGATTTTCAAAGCTATAGCTCCTGGGGCGGCGCCAGCGGCTTTTATGTCACGGGACTGACTCGTAACACGACCTATTACGTTCGCGCCAAAGCTCGCCAAGGCTCTGTGAACTACCAAGAATCCCAGTGGGGACCTGCCTCCAGTGGTGTCGCGACAGCCGATCCGAGTCTGACTTTCAGCGTGAGCAGCAATACCGTCACCTTCAACAACCTCAATGGCGGCAATTCATTTACTGATAGCTCTCAATCAACGACACTGACTACCTCGACGAATGCGTATAACGGCTATGTCGTCAATGCACGAGAGACAGCTGCCATGACTCATACGGTTGACGGCTCGACGACAATCAACGACTATGGCAGCTCTAACGCAAGTCCAAGTACTTGGAGCGGTAATGGTTTTGGGTATACGACAAGTGACAACGATCTGACAGGCGGTACCAATACGCGTTTTACCAGCGGCACGAAGTATGCCGGCTTCACAACAAGTAGCCCGGGGGACCCAGTCGCTGATCATGCCGGACCGATAACAACTGCTATATCAAATGAGCAATTTACTATAACTTACCGTATCACCACAGCCAGCAGTCAAAAAGCAGGAAGATACTCAACGACCGTTCTCTATAATGTCGTCCCTGAATACTAAGTATGAAAAAGCTAATTATCGTTATTGCTCTTCTGGTCTTATGCAAACCTCAGACAACACATGCTGCAGCCAAGCTGCCGATCTCTAGCCTTAAAGTATCACCGGTTGTCATTCCACTCCAGATCAAACCATCTCAAAACATTTCGCTACCCATCAAACTAACTAATATTTCTAATGCACCACTCCCCTTGAGAGCCTCCTTTAATGATTTTCAGACAACTGGCGAGGAAGGAGATTATAACTTCGCTGATTCACGCGCCAATCCCCTGTTACAGTGGTCCTCGATATCGCCAGAGGAAGTGATCATTCCTGCCCATGAGGAAAAAGAAGTCACACTCACGATCAAAACACCTCCCACCGTTCCTGTCGGCGGCTACTTCGGTATGCTCTTTTTTGAGCCGGTTTTAGAGCCTCAAATTCATAGAGAAGCTACTCAGATCGTACCTCGTATCGGTTTGCTCCTTCTAGGCAGTGTCGGCGTTGAGAATAAACCTCAGACAGAGATCTTGACTTTTGATCTACCATTGACCACTGATAAGACTCACCTGGTTACGCTCCTGCGAGTGAAAAACATTGGCCTCCAATATGTCACAGCCAAACCACTAATTACAACTGCTTCGCTTTATGGAGATATGACCAAACAGGTATGGGAGGATAAAGTCGTCTTCCCTGGTAAAATTCGTCGCTGGACAGAGACTCTAGGGTTTAACCATCCGCTCGACGTCGTCACCGTCCGTCTCACTGTCTCAAATGGTAATGGCTCGACAACGACAGTTACCAAAACAGTCATCGTCCTCCCTTATCTGCAAGCCATCTTGTTCATTGGGATAGTAGTTATAGCTTTCCTGGTCATACTCAAGCGCAAAAACCTTAGACAAGCATTGTCCATCCTCTTTTTTGACAATAAATAATCCTTGACAATAATGTAAGAACTTCGCTAGTGTAGTATTACCTATGAGATTTAACTTGCCTAGAATCGCGCATAATTCCCTCGTTGCAGTCATCCTCCTCGCTCTCGTCGTAACCAACCCAACACTCTCTCTCCTGCTTGTCTCACGTGCTTCAGCAGGAGCGCTCTCACCTGCCAAATTAATGATTAACAACTCACAAGCAGGCGCATCCAGCGTAACCTATTCATTCAGATTCACGACCAGCGTAACAACGTCAATCAAACAATTAACTATCCAGTTCTGCGATGCTGCTTCTGGCACCTGTAATGTTCCGACCGGAATGACTACGACAGGAGCTGCCATTGCAGGAGACAATATCGCAGGAAGCGGACGAACTAACACCTTCAATGGGAACGGAACACTTACAAC
This sequence comes from uncultured Gammaproteobacteria bacterium, assembly GCA_964598995.1. GTDB lineage: Bacteria > Patescibacteriota > Microgenomatia > Levybacterales > UBA12049 > JACROF01. The sequence goes on from CAZRDR010000015.1 coordinate 12,285, forward strand.
CGTCGTTACTACTCCATCATCCCAGTCTACCCAGACTGTCTCAGTTGATTACACGGGAATTACTAATCCATCGACGTCTAATACCACGAGTTACGCTCGTATCACTACCTATTCAGACACTGGGTCAACCACAATTGACACTGCCACTGTTGCTTTTGCAGTCTTGACCTCCACATCAATTGCTGTCTCGGCAAGTATCGATCCTACTCTCACCTTCTCAATTGCTGGCGTCACTGGGAACGGAGCAAATACGGTAAACAGTGCGACTATTACAAATGGCTTAGCAACGACTGCCTCGACTATTCCCTTTGGCACACTCACCTCTGCGACAGCTAAAGTTGCTGCTCAGGACATAACTGTAGCGACAAATGCGAGTAGTGGTTATACTGTTACAGCTTCAACATCTGCTAACACCCAGTCTGGTAACCCACCGCTTACATCTGGTTCAACCAACAATATCGATGCCTTCAGCGGTACAAATGCAACTCCTACCACCTGGTCTTCACCTGCCGGTGGTACTGCAAACACCAACACTGGCTACTTCGGCTATACGACTGAGGATGCAACTCTCTGTACTGGCACAGCCGCTCGCTTCACCACCAGTGGTCCTAAATGGGCAGGTCCATCAACTGTCGGAAATGAAGTAATCTGCAGTGCAACGGGTGTCAGTAGTGAGACGACACGTATTGGTTATGAGATTGAGGTTAATTCTGTTCAGCCTCCAGGAAGTTACTCAGGCACCGTTATCTTAGTCGCAACACCTACGTATTAATCCATGAGATATTCTACC
>CAZRDR010000016.1:0-8382 GCA_964598995.1 uncultured Gammaproteobacteria bacterium
CTTATTTGATAGGGAAGTGATATTTCTAGGCATGTCCGGGAAAGCCTTCTCGCTCTTCAATGCTTGTAGCTTTGACTGATAGCCTGGATGCTCGCTAATAGAAGTTGGCTCTGAAGATGGAGCAACTGGCTCCGAAGCCACAGGTTTTTTAGCTACGAATGACCCATCAGCATTCATTTCTCCTCCTCTAACGGTGTCATCAAAAACAGTACCTAACAAGTCTGCAATATCTTTATTCCCAGTTGGCTTGGCTTGTGGAAACTCGACGATTTTAGGTGGAACCTGATCACTCGGTGGAGCTGCGACCTCAGGCTGAGAAGTAGGAGTTACTTGCACTGGAGCCTTAATTTCTGGTTGCGCAACAGGTGGTTGAGAGGCAATCGCCTCACGCAATTCCTCTCGCCGCTGTTCAATCAGTTCTTGTCTATTTTCATCCTGCTTAATCGCATGTGCCTGGCTAATCGGGCTTCGATGACCGGCTCGTAAACGACGGAGTTTATCCCCTAGGCTCTCTCGAGAAGGTGCAGCTACAGGAGATTCTGATGGCTGATTAACAAAATTAGCAGCGTCTTTTTTATATTGCTCGAACTTATCAAGACCAGTCTGGGATTGACCACCCTCTCCACCTTCATTCATACCATCACTATATCAGTCGTTGAAGAAATTATGCAAGCCAAACGTCTTTGAGGTTCTCAAATGAGCCATCAAGGATCGACTCACGGATCTTTTTAACCATATTCACGATGAAATAGACGTTGTGATACGAGCCGAGTCGCTGCGCGAGGAGTTCATCAGCGACGAAGAGATGCCGCAAGTACGCTTTGGTATAGTTCTGACAGGTAAAGCAGTCACACGTCACATCAATTGGTGAGGTATCGAGTGTGTACTGTGCGTTCGTGATCTGGAGGGTAAAGTTATTTTCTTTCCGTCCCCCAGAGGAAGGAGAAATGTACAAATTCCCATGTCGACCTCGTCGTGTTGGCGCGACACAATCAAAAAAATCCATTCCGCGTGCAACGCCTTCAAAGATATCCTGGACTTCACCAATGCCTAACAAATGCCGTGGCTTATCATCCTGAAAGTATGGGATACACCAATCAAGGACTGAATACAGCACTTGCTTAGACGAATATGAACCGCCAATTGCAATGGCTGGAAAATATTTATCTGTGAACTTGGCCGATTCTTTCCTTAGCTCCTCATACCACCCTCCATGCACCACACCGTACATCAATTGATCATCCCTCGTCTGAGCCGATAGACTCTGCAGTGCCCAGCGATTCGTGCGATCAAGCGAGATCTGTGTCGTCTCGTAATCCCAAAGTGGCGACTCATGATCATCGAAAGCGACGATGAGATCAGCACCTAACTCTTCCTGCGCCTTAATCGAGACGTCAGCATTGAACCAATGCTTTGAGCCATCGATGTGAGAGTAAAACCAAACGCCTTCTTCATGGACCTTAGCTGCTTTCAGCTTATTGAGTTCTTTATCTTGCCTCGTCTTCGTCACAGCTGGCAAGAGTCCAGCAGTATGCTCCTTGGGATCGAGAAAGACAGACTTTGAAAATTTACTCATCTTACGCCCGTGCCTATCTTTTAACACGACTTTTTTCTGAGCAACACCAAGTGAGAAGACCTGAAATCCCCCACTATCAGTCATGGTCGGACCATCCCAGCTTTGAAACTTGGCAAGTCCGCCTAACTTCTCTACCGTCTGAGTGCCGGGACGAAGATACAGGTGGTACGTATTTGACAGTACTATTTGGGCGCCAATTGCTTTGAGATCAGGAGCTGAGAGTGTCTTGACTGTTCCCTGCGTGCCAACCGGATTAAAATTGGGAGTTAAGATATCCCCATGCGGAGTGGTTAGCTTGCCAGCCCGCGCTTTAGAAGAGGGATCCTTCTGAAGAATAGAAAAGTTAAATGCACTCACCACGCAACACCTCTATTATCAGGATAGAGTTCCATGTAATGAGTTATTGCCGCCTTTACTTCATCCTCAGTATAATAGTCAGCATTTAACGTCTTTCGCATAACCGCGTATGGCATCGGATCAAATTTCCCTGTTTGTTGATTTTTAGCATACTCCCTACCATCTACACTTAAGAACGCATCGATTTTTTCTGCCAGCGCAACAAGTTTTATATCCTCGATTGTCTGAGCTCTCCCTTCGTTAGGAACTAATCTTGCATCAAATTCTGGATAGGGATCGGGCTGAAAACTATGATGGAATTCAACAATTGCTAAAGCCTCATCTGGTGGACTGTCAGGGTCCATCGCACGCTGTGCTTGTCTTACCAAATTACGACCCACCACCGAATGATCTTCTAGCTGAGTTGCTTGCGCTGGTTTAAAATCTGATTTCCGGGTAGTTCCACTTAATGTTTCACGGGAAACATACCTTTTACCAACATCGTGAATGAGCGCCCCCCTAATTGTGCGGATAAGCCGATCATGATCGTAGCCTCGCTCCTCAGCTTCTCGTCTCACAAGCTCAGCTGCACGGACACTATGCCGAGCAGTTGGTGCATGCCAACCTTCTAAAGTCCAAAGTAGTTTTTCTACATATGGCTTACTAGCGAGAGCTTCACGAACCTCGTCACTATGCATGCGTAGGACAACATCAATAGGCTCTTGTCGTACTTCATTGGAAGCTGCTCCTTCTGTCATAAGTTAGCTACCTCACCTTTAAACGCATCGCCGCGTTCTTTGTAATTCTTAAACATATCAAATGACGCACAAGCTGGACTCAAAATGACTACATCACCTGGTTGGGCTACTTTTGAGGCCGCCTGAACAACGGTGTGCATATCTTTGGCTCCTTCTAAATAAACGGCCTTAGGCTTATCATCATCAGCATCTGAGATAGCTGCCTCAATCGCTTCTTTAATCTTTGGCCACTCAACGCCAATGCCTATAATCGTAGTGATATTCTGAGCCTTAGATATAGCCTGGCCTAACTCGCTAAAGTCACTATTCTTACTCGAACCACCGAGGATGAGGATCTCAGGCTCGGTAAAGGCCTCAATCGCCGCGATGGCAGTCTCAGGCGTTGTTGAAAATGAATCATCGTAATACTTCACACCATTCACTTCTCTGACGAGTTCTAATCTATGAGGAAGACCTTGAAAGGTAGTCAGCACATCATAAATATCTGCTTTGGAAGCTCCAGCTAAAGTCGCAGCCATCGCAGCTGCGGCTGCATTCTCGACATTATGCTTACCAGGAAGCGCAATCTTATCAATGTCAATAATTTTCCACTCTGAGCCTCGCATCGTCATCCAGATCGCACCATCTTTAATAAATGTCCCCTGCTCTGCAGTTGACCGCTCCCTGGTTACTTGGAAAACCTGCCCGTCAGTATAAATATCTGACTCATGAGAGGCTGGATAATCACGATTGATAACAGCAAAATCCTCCTTAGTCTGGAATCTCAGGATATTACGCTTGGCGTCGATATAGTCTGAAACGTCATTGTGGTAATCTAAGTGCTCTGGCACGACCATGAGCATCACAGCGATATGCGGACTCTTAGTCAGGTCATGAAGCTGAAAAGACGATAATTCCAAAACCACAACTGAGGTCTCAGTGAGCTGCTCAAGAAAATTGAGTGGAGGCAGACCGATATTGCCGCCAAGGTATACGTCTCTGCCTGATTTTTTGAGCATTTCATAGATGAGTGTCGAGGTCGTGCCTTTGCCTTTCGTGCCAGTCACTCCGATGATTTGAGCTGGACATAAATCAAAAAAGAGTTTCGTTTGTGAAGTGAGAATAGCACCTTTTTGCTGAGCTTCTATGAGGAATTGTTCATTTTTTTTGATCCCCGGACTCCGTACTATTAGGTCAAAACCTGAAACCTTACTAAATGCATCCTTACCCAGAATAACCTCCCCCAAATCCTCGGCCCGGCTAAGGACCTTAGCCTCTACAGTATCTTCACTCTTCTGATCGAAGAATGACAGTTGGGGTTCAAATTTGCGCAAGAACTCAGCTGTTGATAACCCCTCAAGCCCCAGTCCTAAGATAGCGATCTTTTTACCTTGAAAGACTTTGAGCTGTTCATCGGTGTATTTCATACCCCGTATTGTACCAAAAAGACCTCAAAAACGCCTCTTTACGTCAAGCTCAACAGTGCTATGATCAATCTATGTTGGCGAAGGTCACCTCAAGTGCGGTCATCGGACTGGACGCAGTTCCTATCGAAGTAGAGGTCGACATCGCCTCACAAGGTCTGCCTAACTTCACGATCGTTGGGTTGCCTGATAAAGCCGTTGAGGAAGCCAAAGAACGCGTGCGATCTGCCATCCGTAACTCAGGCGCAGACTTCCCAGCTCGAAGAATTACAGTTAACCTCGCACCGGCAGATCTCCCTAAAGAAGGTCCCTCCTATGATTTACCAATAGCTTTAGGTATTTTACTCGCCTCAGGCCAACTTCTGACAGATGTCAGCAACGTCCTCGTCGCTGGCGAATTAGCACTTGACGGACGAGTCAGACCGATTACCGGTGTCCTCTCCTCTAGTCTCATGGCCAAAGAGTTGGGCTTTAGTGCTTGTTTCATTCCCGAAGGAAATGCTCACGAAGCCTCCGTTGTAGGAGACGTCACTATCTATCCTCTACCGACGCTCCTTTCGCTTTTTAAACACCTACGCAAAGAGCAGGCAATTCAGCCCTACGTCCTAGCTGATGACAAGACTGACCAGGACATATTTGATTTTGATATGAAGGACGTGAAGGGTCAGCACCAAGCCAAGAGAGCTCTTGAGATCGCTGCAGCCGGAGGGCATAACATCCTGATGAAAGGGCCGCCGGGTGCTGGCAAAACACTGCTAGCACGTACCCTCCCCTCAATACTTCCCAAACTCACTTTTCTTGAGGCTGTTGAGGTAACCAAGATTTACAGTATTGCGGGACTCTTGCAGAATAAAGGGCTGGTTACCATGAGGCCTTTTCGCGCACCGCATCACACCACATCACTCGTAGGTCTCATTGGCGGCAGCTCGACTCCGCGCCCAGGCGAGATCACTCTCGCTCATCGCGGTGTTTTATTCTTAGATGAATTCCCTGAGTTCCCGCGCAACGTCCTCGAGACACTCAGGCAGCCTATTGAGGATGGAATCGTCCATATCGCCCGTGCGCAAAGTAAAGTTACGTTCCCAGCAAAATGTATGTTAGTTGCTGCCCAGAATCCATGTCCGCAAGGGTTAATATAATTATGCTTACTCAGGCTAAAATAAGAAGGTATTTTGTGATTGGTGTTGTACTACTAATTATTGGTGTTCTGAACTGGATTTACTCTTAAAACCCTTAAAATGAAGTGATTGCTATTCATCCTCTTCTGGAGCTAATGATGGTGAAGCAGATGGAGAAAGCGAGTAAGATAAAGGTTTTGTTAGGGAATCATTAATAGGAACTGAGTTTAGTGCTTGCGTAACCGGAATAGTTCCTTGACCTGAAACCGTTGGTGCTGAAGCAAATGCAATACTAGCAGGTCCTGTATAAGCTGTAGGATCACTTGAAGTAGTTACCGTTGTTACCCATGAAGGAGAAAATTCATAAGGTGATCGTTGCGGATTGGGTGGAGTATATTCCTCCGCAGCTAAAGTATTAACATGCTGTATTTCTTTAATTGAAGACTCTGTGATCTTCCCATCAGCGTTTAACTTACTTGACCATTTTAATAAGAACTCCAAACGATAACCAACGAAAGTATTTGTTGTATAGTTAACAAATTTTTGACGATAGACAACAGTACTCGTCCATTCAAATTCATTTAATTTACGATCAACGAATATCGGCGAATCAGTAACGTAGAAACTACCATTTGAGATCGCAACCCAGTAGTTGTTTGGTACTGGTGATAACATTGCCACATAGGCAAAACCCACAAATAACGATGACATATCGGGATTCGTGAAGAGATGACTATATTTAGCTTTAATTTTTTCTTCAATTCCCTCTCGCGAATATAAAGATTTGTCACCTTTCTGGATAAATTCGTTTTGTGCTTCGTATACTAGTGCCTTAAATCTCTGCTCATCTTCTGGTGAGTACAGACTTAATTTAAGATTTGACTCAAATTCCGGTAGATTTGCATGCACCGCCACTGATTCGGTTGTTTCATACTGTTCAATTAGGTACTTACGTAAAGCTTGATCGTTTGTTATTAACACCACTTGTTCACCCTCAGGCACACCGTTGATAAAGCTATCCATTGTTTGAGCAATAATTGAGTCTTTAAACCCTTTCTCTCCAGTCTTTTGAAAAGGTGGCTTGTAATAGATTGCTTTTTCGATTAGCTCATCTAAATCAATATCTGTGATAGGGGTAGGAATGATCTCAAAGCCCGAATCAGTCAACCGTTTTTTAATTAACTCCACTAGCTTAATTTTTTCGACTGATATGCTTTGCTTAGTCGCGATATCAAGTTTAGCCAGTACTTCTGTGGACTTATTAAAATTATCCCTTGCTGCACTGACCTTCTCGAGTACATGTTTTTTCAACTCTCTAAAAACAACTTCGGGTAAATAGTATTTAAGTTCAACTCTTTTCTCAGTAGCAGCAGATTCTATGAAGTCAGTTACACTATCGTGGATCGGAAAACCACCTTCAACAATATTTGTATCTAGAATGACGTGAAATATTCTTTTTTGGCTTCCCGTTATTAAATCTTTTGTCATATTATCGGCTCGATTATAGCAGGATTAGAGATCGGAACACTACCTGAGCCATAGTGAATATAGGGTAATGCTCATTGCACGACTTTCTGACTAACCGTAGTAGTACCGTCTCCATTAGCTTTAATCGAGATAAGACCAAGAGTCTCATCAAATCCAAATACCTTTCTATTCGCTAATTCCAGTGCATGTATTTTTAGTTTTTCGTCTGTGTCTGGTTGTGGTAATTCAATTATTTGACCTAGGGAAGGCCATATGGAGGCTCCGTAACTCACATAGCCTTCGTCATTTCGTTCTTCTACTGTACTTGAACAGATGACACCGCATACCATACCATTCTCCCTCATTAAAGGGCCACCCGACATGCCTGCATCAAACCTTGCATCAACTTGAAAACACGGGAATTTTAAACGTACATTATCTCTCTTCTCAAAATGCACATCCACTACCTTACCGGTTGATGAAGCTGACTGATGTCCATACTCCATAATTTTATTATTCAAAATTGAGGGGTTATCAGATATAACCCCGCTACCCTCATAGTACCCAAAGCCTAAAATATTTTCCCCCATGTTAGGCATTGAGGTGGTCATTTTTAAAGAATATAAGCTAAGCGGCTCCTTCGTGTCAGTCATTAAAGGTAATTGAACCCAAAAATACGCTATATCTGTAAAATCGTTCAACCAAATATATTTAATTGGTAAAAAACCACCAAATAAATCTTTAGTATTATCATCTGGGTCAAGGTTTTTCACATACAACACATATAAATTAGGATCACTTACAGGGGTATCATTTTTATGTATAAGTTGATTTGGGAAAAAATCACTAAATATATGTGCCGCAGTCATCATGTATCCAGAGTTAGAAATTGAAAAGCTCGAACCTAATAAACTTACTCTATCAGCTTGGACATGTAAAACTGGCATAACTACTTGCTGCGGTTCACTACCGATGACTTTAATGGGATTAAATCCTAGATCAATCTGAAGTTTATTCATTTATCGGAGCTAAATTCTGATCTGTGTTATTTTTCGGATTATTAACTAAAGGACTGACTTTCCATCTTTTCATCTCACCTGCAGGATATGGCTTGAATAATCTTAAAAGTTGATCCTCTTCACTATCATGTTCCAACCAAAGCTCTTCGTCTTCTTTCTTAAGAATCATAGGGTGTCGATCGTGTATATCCTTCATTAAGTCATTAGGTGGACATGTTAATATTACAAATCCTTCATCGTTATAAATACCAGCTATTGAGAAAATATCATCATCTTTCATAGAAAAGGCATATGGCTGTTTGCCATCTTCTGTTCGCTTCCATTCAAAAAAGAACGTCGCTGGAACTATACATCGATTCTCTCTGAACATAGTCTTAAATGTTGGCTTGTTTGCAACAGACTCCGACTGAGCATTTATAAGTGGTCGCGGCATCCAAGGAACCTTTATGCCGAATGAGCGAAGATGTGCACTGTTGGGAGAATTTTTAGTAATGATTGGTGCATTCTGTGTAGGTGCAATATTATAAGAACCAATCCACTCATTTATCTCATTATCCGAATCTAAAGAGTAACGTTCACGTAAGTACTTTCTTTTACTTTCTGAGAACCCATACCTTCCACACATGATCGCATTCTAGCATAACATTTACACATTCTTATGTAGTTTTCTCATCTTGACGTTGTACGATCGTACAATGTATAGTA
>CAZRDR010000017.1:0-3964 GCA_964598995.1 uncultured Gammaproteobacteria bacterium
CCATAAAGCCAGTTGCTAACAACGCTCCTGCGGCAAATGACACCAGCGCAAATGAAAATCTACGCATAAAACTTTTATGCACGAGAAGAACTCCCACGAGTAAAAGTGAGATGATTGAGGCAAGAAAAGTAAAAAATATGATATATGTTAGCGTTGACATGATGAACAAAGTCCGTAGAACTCTAGTACGTGACGTTTAACTAAGAACTGTTTTTTCGTTTGGATATCTTTTTCAAGTTCTGAGATATTACAGTCTGAAATATCCTCGATCTTTCCACAGTTCTCACAAATTAAATGATGATGATCAGTGCCTGCGACTTCGTAGCGATACTTCCCTTCCCCAAACTCAAGCCGAGAAACAATGCCTTTTTCAGAAAGTGCATCTAAGATGCGATAAATAGTAACTTTATCAGCATGTTCATGTTCATTATCGATGTGAACAAAGATTGCTTCAGCATCGACTGGCTTGGTCTGTTCACTCAGATACGAAAGAACTGCCAGACGTGTCGGTGTCGACTTGAGATCGTGTTCCTGAAGAATCGTTTTAAAGGTATTCACGATTGCATTATATGCAACTAAGTTGCATTTGTCAACAATAACTCTAAGTTTACTTTGCTATAATGACCAGATGCGAAAGCTTATCGCCATTTTCTTCTTCTTTTTCCTTCTATTCCCTGCCTCAGCATTAGCTCAGACTCAACCTTCACAATCGTTTGAAAAAGCTAAGGTCGTATCAGTTGACCAAGATGGCATGAAAAACATCAATGGCCGCCAGAATCCCTATCAGAATCTTACCCTCCAAATCCTTGAAGGTAGTGAAAAAAACAAACAAATTAAGCTTGAATACGGTGGTAATACGGTTATTACAGAGTCGCAAAAAGTCCATGTCGGCGATACAGTCGTCCTGACGACGATTACCGGCAACGGCAAGACGACCTACGCTATTACTGATCGCTACCGCCTCCCTTCTCTTCTCTTTATCACCCTCGTTTTCTTCGGACTTGTTTTTCTCCTGACCGGCAAGAAAGGTCTCGGCTCTATCGCAGGGCTGATCATCAGTCTCTTAATTATCGTGATGTTTATTGTCCCCCAGATTCTTAATGGCGCTGATCCCTTAACGATCAGCATCGTCGGCTCGCTCGTTATCATGATCGTCACACTGTACTTAGCCCATGGCTTTAATAGCCGAACGACGATCGCAGTAGTCGCGACCTTTGTCAGCCTCGTTCTTACAGGAATACTCGCTATTTTGTCAGTTAATATCGCCAAATTATCAGGACTCGGTTCAGAAGACGCCTACAACCTCCTGATGGGAACTGGCAAATTAATCAATCTCCAAGGCTTACTCTTAGGCGGGATCATCATTGGAGCGCTCGGCGTTCTGGACGATACCACGACGACCCAGTCGACGACTGTGGCAGAGTTAGCTGAGGCAAATCCTTCTTATTCTATGCAAACACTTTTCAAAAAAGGCATGGTGATAGGCCGTGAACACATCGCATCCTTAGTTAATACGCTCGTCCTTGCCTATGCGGGTGCAGCTATGGGGATTTTTATCTTTATCATTATTACACTGCAAAATCATACGCAGCCCTGGTGGGTTATTTTTAATAGTGAGGTCTTAGCTGAAGAGGTCGTCAGAACGCTCGCTGGCAGTCTCGGACTTGTCCTGGCAGTCCCGATCACCACCATACTTGCGGCATTCTTTGCCAAAAATGAAATCAAAATAAAATGAGAAAGCACCACTCGGTAAGAGTCGATTCAAGAGTGCTTTCCCATTCCCAGTCGCTTAAGACTTCGTGGGAACCTCCCCTCTCTTCGCACCGAGCGGTGCTCTAGCTGGCTGACTCTCGTCCTAAGACGTAGAGGCCTCGTGCGATCATCTCGCGAGCAGACTCGTATTTACCGCCGCCGAGCTGGTACAGGACGCTGTGTGAATCGTGGGCGCCCTTGCACCTCCCGAGGAAGGCAACAAGCGCATGGGTGTCCTCTCCGAAGCGCTCCTTGAGATCCCGGAAGGTATCCGGGAGATGGCGCTCGAGAGACTCGAGCAGCTCGGAAACCCATTTCTCCATGACTAAACCTCCTAAACGAACGATAGCCAGTCTTCCTTGCGGAAGAGTGAGATTATAACAATTCTACAGACAACATACAAACTATAAGCTATTTTTAAACGAATTATTACATTCTTTTTACACACGGAGGTTATCCTACCTTGATATGCTAAAAGAAGCTATGGATGCTTCTGCCCACATTCCTCACGAAATATCAATCTGGATCGAGGAACATATTACCCACCCCATCTGCGGATTTGAACAGAAGAAACGTGCGAACGGGTCAGAGTATAACCACGAAGAACAAATGAAAGCCACTCGCTATCAGCTGAAGCTCATCGCCTACTCCTATATCAAGCGGGGTAAATCATATGATGAAGTTCTCTCCAGACTTGAATGGTTCCTCTAAATACGGAAAAGCGCCGAGCAGTATGCTCGAGCCGCTGGCGCTCCCCGTCTGACTTTCATCAGAATGAAATCGTCACGTGCCCGTACTGTCCGGCGCGTTTTCTTGTGGAAGGAGGAGTGCGGTCGCGAACCGCTTCATGATGTCGAGGAGGTCTTCCTCAGCATTGTCATCGGCATACGTCATATGCTCGATGAGTGCTTTGGCGTCCTCCGGATCGATGGCAGGCATCTCATCTCGTAACCCCGCGACGACGTCGCCGAAGGCGTACTCGATCGCGAGAAAGATCACGTCTCGCAGGAAGTCCTCGACGTCATAAAGAGCTTGAGTAGGACCTGCAGGATTGGTGCGGGCGCCCTCGTCAAGCTCCCTTGCTCGTTCGAATGAGCCGTTTTCGTTGCGAGCTCGACTGATTTTCTCGGGCGCCTCTTTGAGGTTTTCGAGGCGAACTTGAATGTCGGATTCACCTTCTTGGCCGAGGAATTCCCAGAGACGTATACTCTCGTTCATCTGCGTTCCTTTCATGAGGCGAGCGGGAGAGGCGGTCTCCCCAGCGTCTACTTCCACCCAAGCCGGGTGAAGTTTGCCGAGAGGATGGTTTTCGCCGCCGTAGCTCCCTCCTCGGTATCGAGGAAGAGGTAATCGGCAGCTGACTCTCCTCCCTCATCTGTCCAGCGGTGAAGCAGGACACACATCTGCGACTCAGGTATGTTGCGCTGCGTCATCTTGGTGTACCAGGACTTCGCGCGTTTCTTGAAGACAGCGATCAGCTCTTCGCTCACCTTGCCTTCGGATGTTTTTTGGGCCATCGGTGAACTCCTCCATGGATGCCATTCGACAAATCGCGTGTCTTCCCTGCCGCCTCAGGTAAGATCGCGAACAAATAATTTCAAACAGTATTTGAGACTATCTGCTCACGACCTAAATCCTAAGGCAACTATATTCCACAAGAAATTAATGTGCTTTTACTTAGTAAGTCCTCAACGAATGTTGAGGCTACCTAAGTGGCGTAATTATAGCAATGAGGCTACAAGAAGACAAACTATAAGTTTAAATTCCATATTTCTCGATTAAAGTGCGGATATATTCGTCTTCTAGCTGAAACTCTTTGAGCTGTGCCTCGGTTGGCTTAAAACGATAGTCATCAATTGATAGTTTGAATTCTTCATCTACCGGTACGCCTTCAAGGATCAACAGACTCGCCTGGCGCTCCTTGTCAGCGCTTGAGTTACCTCGAATTGAGATAAAACCCTGGTTATTCACAACTCGCCACCACGGTGTCACCTCACCTAATTCACTCATCACCCAGCCGACTTCCCTGGCTGCTCGCGGGAGACCTGCGTAGGAAGCGACCTGGCCATAGCTAACGACTTTACCTCTGGGGACTGAGCAGACGATCTTGATGACTTTATCGCGAAAGGGTGTCATGAAAAGAGTTTTTGCTGCATTTTTTCCTGGTTCTTCTTCTGGAGTTCCTTAAGCTCTTTTAACTTCCACATAAAGA
>CAZRDR010000018.1:0-4855 GCA_964598995.1 uncultured Gammaproteobacteria bacterium
AAGAATTCCTAGCTAGACTCCAACAACTTGAAGATATTGCTGATGAAGTTAGAAGAAAAACTTCAATAGGAGGTAAAAAATTCATGAACCAACCGCTTAGTGATGATGAAGAAAAAAAGTATCAGGACTTTGTAAGGTTGAGATTAAATCTGAGTGGAGATATACTCACACATTTTCCTGCAACAACTCTTTCGTACATGTATCGATATGGGGGGTTAGGTTGGTTATGGGGAATAAATGATCAGACGCCTCTAGATGAAGTACGTAATCAAGGAGGACGAGTTGGAGATGACCAGGATGTAAACTGGAGTGATTTTTAACAAAAAAATCCGCTTGCGCGGATTAACTAACTGCTATCTCCTAATAACTAACTTCTAACTAGTAGTCCATTCCACCCATACCAGGCATTCCTGCTCCAGGTGCAGCTGGTTTTTCCTCAGGGATATCAGTAACGAGCGCTTCAGTCGTCAGGATCATCGTTGCGACAGATACAGCATTTTGAACTGCTGAGCGGACAACTTTCAGTGGATCGATAATACCCTCTTTGAGCATATCAACAGGTGTTGCAGTCTCTGCTGACTCAAGCTTCATGACGTTAAAGCCTTGACCAGTTGCAGCTGCTTCGCGTGCTTTCGCGATGAGCTGTCCAGCATCAAGTCCAGCGTTCTCCATAAGTTTTTTAAATGGAGCCTCGAGGGACGCCTTAACGATCTCAAATCCAAATGACTCATCACGAGGAGATTTGTCAGTAGCTGTAACTTTCATACGAGTTGCGACATCTAAGAGTGCGACTGATCCACCAGGAACGATACCTTCTTCAAGTGCTGCCTTAGTAGCTGCGACTGCGTCAATTACGCGCTCTTTGCGATCTTTCAGCTCTACTTCAGTTGCTGCACCGACATTGATTACAGCGACTCCACCTGATAATTTAGCGAGTCTTTCCTGGAGCTTCTCACGATCAAAGTCAGAGGTAGTTTTATCAATTGCCATCTTAATTTGTTTGACACGAGCTGTGATCGCAGCTTTATCACCTTTACCACCGATGACACGAGTATTATCTTTATCAGCCCAGACACGATCAGCGCGTCCGCAATCCTCAACAGTTACACTATCTAATTTGCGACCAGTATCCTCAGATATTACAGTTGCGCCAGTGAGGGCTGCGATATCTGCAAGCATTTCTTTACGTCGATCACCAAAGCCTGGAGCTTTGATAGCAAGCGTATTAAAGGTACCTTTAAGCTTATTCAGAACAAGTGTAGCAAGTGCCTCGCCATCGACATCATCAGCGATAATAACGAGATTTTTTGTAACTTTAACTAAGTTCTCAAGGAATGGTAACAGGTCATTCATCGCAGAGATTTTCTTATCAGTAATGAGGATGTAAGGAGCTTCGATCTCAGCTTCCATTTTTTCAGCATTGGTCACAAAGTATGGTGAGACGTAACCTTTATCAAATTCCATACCTTCTTTGTACTCGATTTCAGTCGTAAGTGAGCGGCCTTCCTCAACAGTAACGACGCCATCTTTGCCGACTTTCTTTAACGCATCAGCAATGAGTGTTCCAAGTTCTGGATCTCCTGCTGAGATAGTAGCAACATTAGCAATATCTGAGTCTTTAATGTCTTTCGCCATTTTCTTTAATTCTTCAACAACATGGTTACCAGCTTTTTCAATGCCCCTACGCATAACCATAGGATTTGCACCAGCTGTAATCATCTTGATACCTTCGTTAACGATTGATTGTGCGAGGACTGTGGAGGTAGTAGTACCGTCTCCAGCGACATCAGCAGTCTTACTAGCAGCTTCTTTAACAAGCTGAGCACCCATATTTTCAAATGGATCTTTTAATTCAATTTCTTTAGCGACACTGACGCCATCATGGATAACATTAGGAGCGCCCCACTTTTTATCAAGTGCGACGTTACGCCCTTTAGGACCAAGAGTAGTTGAGACAGCGTTTGCGAGCTGATCAACTCCTGCTTTTAATTTAACTCGTGCTTCTGCACCGTATAATACTTGTTTTGCCATAGTTTTATTCGACGATTGCTAAAATATCTTTTTGTTCAACGATCATCCATTCTTCACTACCTACTTTAACTTCATTTCCGCCCCATTTTTTATACATGACTTTTTGACCAACTTTAACATGCATTGGAAGTGTTTTACCTTCTGGATTTACATGTCCTGTTCCAACAGCCATGATGACACCGATTTGTGGCTTTTCTTTAGCACTATCTGGCAAGATGATACCACTTGCTGTTTTTGATTCTGCTTCCTCAGGCTTAATGAGAACGTGGTCGAAGAGTGGTTGAATAGATGTTTTGGTTGTCGATTTAGTTGCCATATTAATCTAAATAACGCTGAGTAATCACTCAACGTTTATCACTGCTAATTTATACAATATTCTCAAAACCTTGTCAAGGGTTTTGCTTACAATTCTTTGCTATCTCAAGCTTGACACTGCTTCTTTTATTCATATACGATGAAGATGGCGTATAGTTTGTACGCTTGATTTCGTATGTTCTCGCCCAAAAAACTGCTCATCATCGCCGTAATCGTCATCATCTTAGTTGCTATCCCATTGACACTCTACCTACTGTCCCAGCAGCAAGATCTTCGTCAGCACGCGCAGGCAGCCTCGACTCTCTCTTTTGCACCTGATTCATCCACCTCAGCACCAATTGAAGCGAAAGTCGGCGATCCCGTTGATCTTGACCTCTACGTTGATCCAGCGAGCAACCTCGTCTCAATAGTCAGACTTGAAATCCAATATGACAGTACCAAATTGGCGACAGCCTCAGGCGCCAATCCGGCATTCCAAAATAATGCAGCTACTTTCCCAACAGTTCTCGAAGGACCTATCTATCAAGATGGAAAGATCGATGTCACGATATCCATCGGTTCAGATACGACCAAAGCAGTAAGTGTAAAGACTAAGATCGGTACCGTCCACTTTACAGCACTAGCTAACACAACAACACCAACTCAAGTCGTCTATTCAGAGACCGAGTCTAAAGTACTTTCAGTCGCTGGCCCTGGAACTGGCAGCGCCGATCAGGCGAGTGAAAATGTTCTCAATAGCAGAATTCCTGCCATCATTAATATCGCAGGTGAGGCAACTCCTACTGAGACAGTAACACCAGAGCCAACGGTTACTGATACACCGACGCCGACGCTAACACCTACCAGTGCAGCCAATCAGCCACCCGTCTGTACTACCTTAACCGCTAGCCCTTCAGCTGGTACAGCGCCTCTGGATGTCACCTTTACAGCATCTGGTACCGATCCTGATGGGACGATCAGTAAATACGATTTCAACTTTGGTGACGGCAGTCTGAGTACCATCACGGCTGATGCGAACAATGCCTCAGATTCAGCAACAGGTGAACATACCTATACTACTGGCGGACCATTTACTGCCTCAGTGGTCTTAACTGATGATGGTAATGCGAAAAGTACCAACAATTGTTCTCAAGTCATCACAATTGCCGGACCGACTGCCACTCCAACTGCAGCCCTTACTCCTACTCTGACAGCAACACCAACTGCAGGTATCGATACGCCTACACCAACACTTGCAAGTCCTGGTCCTGGCGCAACGATCATTGGTCTCGGAGCATTCTTCTCAGTCCTGAGCGTCATCGGAGCACTGCTCTTCTTTGCCCTGTAGAGTTATGGAAGCACGATCAAAGACTAAGCACAAAAAAGGAAAGATACTTGCCCAGAAGAAAAACCTTAGACTTTTAATCTTCGTTTTACTATTTATTTTCCTTGCTTCATTAGTTCTATCTCATTTTACTGATAAAGGTTCTGATACCTTCGCATCTAACTACGATGAGTGTATCCATGCTGCAGGGAGTAAGATGCTTGACACGTATCCGAGACAATGCAAATCAAAAAGTAAAATAACTTTTAACGAAACGATAACTGAACCAATTGATACTAGCACCTGGAAAAGATTTAAAACCAGTTCAGGGATTTCGTTACTTTGTCCTCCTAAAAATGATTGCACTACTAACGAGGTAGGAGATTCGACAGTATATGGAATAATTATAAAACGTATACCATCATCAACATTCCAGACAACGATATTGAGAAATTCTAACTTTCCTTCACCTAAAGCCTGGTATGAAGCTCTTGCCTCACTTGATCAAAAAGCCTGGACTGCACCTAAAGACGACATACTCCCGATAGAAGGGACTGATGCTAACAGTTATCCTATTTATGTCAACTTTGATAAGTCTAGAATGGAACAAATTACGGGGAGGAATTGGAAAGGAACTAGAGTAGAAGATCTTTACTCATCAACTATTTATGTCCTTATCCCACTCAAAAATAGTGATGTAACATTGGTCTATTACCCGACTACTCTGCCGTATCAAGATACGATAATTAAAACTATTATAGACTCAATTGAACTAGATTAACTTACGAAATCTTTTTGAGGGTATATATAATCGTTCCAACGGGAACAGAAATACTTACTTTTTCTCCAACTTTTTTACCTATGAGTTCTCTGCCAAGTGGCGATCTGTGAGATATTTTTCCCTCACTTGGGTTTGATTCCTCGCCGCCGACTATTTGATACGTGACCTCAGCTTTGCCGTCGAATAACACAACTGATGAGCCGATTTCAACGATTTCTGACTGAGTAGCTTCTTTAATAACTCCGTATTTTAAGAGGAATTTTATTCTTCGGAGTCTAGCATCAATTGCATTTACTTTTTGACGTGAGGCTTGATAATACCCATTTTCTTTAAGATCGCCTAACTCGCGTGATTTTTTGAGATGTTCGATGGCATGTACACGATCGCGTAACAGGTGCTTCTTCTCCGGAACGATCTTATCTTAC
>CAZRDR010000019.1:0-22547 GCA_964598995.1 uncultured Gammaproteobacteria bacterium
TGCCTCCGGCAGCGAGAACGTCACCATTAACCTTTCCCAGAACTGTCACAGTGCCGCCTGCGGTATAGACATCACCATTTATTGTGCCAAGGATAGTTACTGTGTCACCTGCAGCGAAGTAGTCATGATTAATAGTTTGATTCGGCGGGAGAGTAACAGTTACTGGAGTTCTGGTAGTGTCACTGGCGAATGCAATTTTTGCAACAAACAGAAGACAGAGGAGTGGAATGAGAAGAATAATAATTTTTTTCATACTTTTTCAACTCTAAGTCATCTGAGGCAGTTCAGCAGTGATTTACATCACCCAGATGAGTTGAGCAAAATCAATGCACAAAGTTATATATGTAGAGTATAGTGTGGATGCTATGACACTACATATTGATATAACACAGATAAAAAGCCATATCAGAGCATTTTTTCATTCGCTAATGATTTTTTACTTGATGCCATTAAAGTAAGGAGGTGCAGTATGTTTACAGGAGATATTAAGCATTTAACAAAAGAAAATAATAATTTCCGTAAAGTTATCTATACCGGACCAAAGTCACAGTTAGTACTCATGTCACTCCTTCCTGGAGAAGAGATAGGCAGTGAAGTCCATAAGGATTCAGACCAGCTTCTTTTCTTCGTCAAAGGAGATGAGGAGGTAGAAGTAGTCATGAATGATGTTCCGTTCTGGGCAGATGAGCATGGAGTGGTAGTTGTTCCAGCTGGGACCAAACATAACATCATTAACAAAGGTGCTGAAGTATTAAAGTTATTTACTGTCTATGCTCCACCAGTACATCCTGATGGAACTATCCATCAGACCAAAGCGGAGGCAGCAAGAGAGGAGGAAGAGTGATACAGCACAGTGTTGACTATCTGTTACTTGGATCAGTCGTCCTCTGTCTGATCTTGGCAAGTTTTATTACTTGGGAACCTCTGGCGTGGTCAGTTCTTCTCCTTATCATCATGGCACTTACTTTTTGGTATGTGGAGAGGAGGTGAAAGATTATGTATTGGATTACAGGCGCATTAGGATTTCTACTTGTCATTGCACCATATATGCTCGGATTTACAGACAATTCGGCCGCATTCTGGACGAGTGGAATTTTGGGTGGGTTAACATTGATCGTCTCTGCAGTTGAATGGGTAAGGCGAGGGACAGATCGCTTTGAGTATTGGATCGCAGCACTAGCAGGCCTTGCAACAGTATCTGCACCATTCGTGCTCAGATTTGATCACATAGCAACAGCGCTGTGGACGAGTCTCACAGTCGGTATACTCCTGACTATCTTTGCCTCAGCAAAGATTTTCTCAGATCAAACACGGTATGCTTAATGCTATTTCCTGTGAGATACATTCTCACAGGACGAACTTATTAACAAAATAGATTTTAGCAAAAATATGAAATACACAAATCGTTTGGAAGCAGGTCAGCTGCTTGCCGAAAGGTTAAAAAAATATCGCAGTGAGAATGATTATGTCTATGCGCTCCCTCGAGGAGGGGTAGTAGTCGCTAGTCCGATCGCAGAGAACTTACATGCACCACTAGGACTCATTTTCGTAAGAAAGATAGGATCACCGTGGGATAAGGAGGTCGCAGTAGCGGCAGTGAGTGAAAGCGGAGAGGTCGTTGGTGGCGGAGAATATCTCTCACGCGTACCTGATGCGTGGTTTAAAGAGCGAGTAGAGGAACAGCTTAGCGAAATTAAGCGACAAAGGTACGAATATTTAGGAGATGCATACTCACCAATTTGCGATAGAGGCCTCGCTATCATCGTGGATGATGGGGTCGCGACAGGGTTAACACTACAAGCAGCGATAGCTGAAGTTACCAAATTTAATCCTCGCAGAATTATCGTCGCAGTTCCAATTATTACTAAAAGTGTTTATGACGACATCATGCGAAAGGTAGATCGAATAATTGCTCTTGAGGTATGTTCAGATGATGAATTCAAAGGTTCAATTAGTAATTACTATCAAGATTTCTCTCAAGTAAGTGATGAAGAAGTAATTACAATTTTAAGAAATCATGAAGAAGAACAAGTGGTAGATGACATAAAAGATGTTTTGCGCAACATTGCAAGGTATTAGGAGGCAAGTATGGATTTGAATGATTATTTTTCAAAATTAGAACAGCCACAGAAAGTTCCGGCACCCAAAACACCTCACTATTATGGTGATGATGTGAGGATACTATTTCTTATCGCAGCCTTCTTGATGCTTCTTACGTTGCCGTTTTTTACTGCTTATATTCCAGTAACGATCTGGACAGCACTCCTAATCATCTTAGGTCTGAGCCTTTTTTCAGGTTTAACTAACCCGAAAATATTTATATTAGCGGTTATGGATATGCTCATTGCAATTGCTGCACTCTTATATTTTGGTTATTATACGATTGATGCGTATAGTAAATATGGAATAAGAGAACTATATTTTTGGCTCAATGAGGTGTTATCATTTATTTTTTTGATGAGTGTGTACTTTTCGGTCAAGACATTTCGCGGATTCTTAGTTGATCATAAGAAAGAAGTAATTTCATGAAGAAACAGATGAGATATTGAAGGGGTGAAAGATGATGAAAATAGTAACAGCAGCAATTATAGTATTGGTTCTTTTGACGTTGACGTTTGTTGTATTTAATGTATATCGAACTCAGCAAAATACAAAAACTATTGTTACCCCAACCCCGAGGAGTACCACAGTTATTCCGACACCAACAATAAGTGAAAAAAATATCATGATCACCTCACCTGAAGCAGGTACTGACGTTAGACTTCCTTTAAAGGTGAGTGGAAAGGCTCGAGTATTTGAAAATCAGTTTAATTATCGTGTAGTCAGTCGAGACACTGTCGTTAAAGAAGGACAAGTCTCTGCACAAGCTAAAGATACGGGGGAGTATGGTGACTTCACCATAAAAATTACTGCATTGCCGAGCTCAGTCAGTGGTCAGATAACAGTTCAGCTCTTTGATTATTCAGCAAAAGACGGAAGTATGATTGATCTCGTTGAGCTTCCACTCGTGCTCAATCGTTAAGCAAAGGAGGTGAGATCATGAAAAAAATTATTATTCCAGGTATCGTTACAGGATTTGGCATACTCGTTACATCACTTCTCTGGAGTACCGTTACCGGAGCGCTATTTCCATCCCTTGGTGAGGAATATCAGTCAGGGCTTTTTCGACCATGGACTGATCCTTTAATGTCACTTTTCTTTATTCACCCCTTTCTCGTCGGTATCGTCTTAGCTTATGCATGGGATATGGTAAAAAGGCATTTTGAGGGAGGAACTGACCTGTCCAGGGCATTTCGATTTGGCTGGTGGTATTTTGTCATCGCAACAATCCCAGGGATGGTTATCTCATACAGCAGCTTTAAGATGTCATTTTTAATGCTTATGACATGGACAGTAAGTGGTTTAATCGAAGCTGTTGTTGCGGGATATATCCTAGGTAAATTAAGGAAGTGATTCACAGGCATTACCGTCGTGGTCAGGATCGAGACCGTCGATGTCATGCTCAGCGCTACCGCCATTGGCTAGGAAATAGTTCTGTGCATCTGCATGAGTGGTAAAATCGCTGCAGTTTTTGGTATCCGTTCTTGTACCGCCTTCTAAATTGCTTTGTTCGGCAGGTTGAGAAGAGTTGGAGATAGGAGTAGGTGTGGCTTCATTACAGACATTGTCTGCCCAGAGTCCTCTTTTTGCAGTCATTGCATCTTTTTGGGCTTTTTTGTATTCAGATTGATATTTGTAAGGGACGTCATAGGTATATTCGTGGGCATATCCTTGACGGATGGTCTCAAGACCATAATCCTGACCATTAAGCCAGACGAAGCGTAGTAATCTGCCATATTTGTCAGTAGTGCCTTGGGTTGGATCTGTCTCGAGATTAATGGTCTGACTACTGAGCAATTCTTTAGCACGATTTGAGGCTGCCACGCCAAAGCACTGAATTGGCTTTCGAGGATCAACAGTCTCTGGGGTATCAATGCCGATAATTCGGATTGTGTGCTTTTCTCCGTTGATACTAACTGAAAGTGTATCGCCATCAACGACTTTAACAACCGTTGCTTTCGTAGTATTAGTCGGTTCTGATTCAGTTTTTACCCCTTCAACACTAGGTTTACTGACAGTTGGTGTAGAGAATGAATGATAGGCAGCTGTTACGAAATAGACGAAGAGGACGATGAGGAGTAGGGTTATGAGTTTGGAGAAGGACAGTTTCATATAATTTAGTCACAAATTTCGCAGTTGGCGAAGTACTTTATCCAATGCAAAACTTGTGTCAGTATAGACGAGTATTTTGTGATTTTCAAACACAGCTTTCTTTACAAGATGAGCTGAATGAGGTATATCTTATCTATGGCCAAAAGTCTTAATACAAGCGGAGTTAATGAGGTTTCCCACAAACAAATGTCAGGTATCCTTAAAGCTTTAGTGATTCATTTTATTTGGGTATGCTTCTTAATCTTTTCACTGAGGCTCCTCAGCCTGATAAACCGGAGCCAATGTGGGCGATTGTTCTCTTTGGCGCACATGGGCTTTATGGGCTAGGATTACTCGGATGGAGTATCGCGATCTATCTCAAATCCCGCAAATCGAATGATGCCGTTTGGAGGAAATATGCAATTTACGGCATGCTGAGTATCATTATCGCTACTATCGGTGGTCTGGTAGTGGGGGCAACAGGTGAAGGTGAAGTCTCAGAAACTGCCTCATTTGTCATGTCACTTGGCTTTATACTCGCATTCATCTCCTACGTTTGGTATTTGGTCACAAAAAGATAACCCTCAGTTGCATTGTTGTGTAAATTCTATTAGAGTAGAACTTCCTCATACGTTATGACCCAACAAGAAGCTCTTGATATCCTCAAAGTCGGACATAATGCCTATCTCACAGGCCCAGCAGGAAGTGGTAAAACATATCTTCTCAACCAATTTATTTCATACTTGCGCTCTAACAATATTCCAGTTGGCATCACTGCCTCGACCGGTATCGCGGCGACGCATATGGGCGGCACGACGATCCATAGCTGGTCTGGGATGGGAATAAAAGATAGTTTGGACGATAAAGAAATTGGTGAGTTATTGAAGCGAGCGTATCTGCGTAAGCATTTTCTTAAGACTAGGGTTCTGATCATCGATGAGATCTCGATGCTGCATCATTTTCAGCTTGATATGGTGCATAGGATTTGTCGGGCTTTTAAAAAAATCGAACAGCCTTTTGGCGGAATGCAGGTCATCATGTGTGGGGATTTTTTTCAGCTTCCACCTGTCATGAAAGGTGAGAATACTGCTAAATTCGTCACCGAGTCAGATATCTGGCGAGATATGTATTTACAGATTTGTTATCTGGATGAACAGTATCGTCAGAGTGACCGAGCTTTTTTACGTGTGCTGAATGACATTCGAGCAAATGAAGTAAATGAGACGACTGTTGAGTATTTATCAGAAAGATTAAACAAAGATCCAGAAGGGTATGCTCGTCCGACACGTTTATTCACTCACAATGCAGACGTCGATGCGATCAATAAGCAGCATTTAGAGGCACTTGAAGGAGAGAAGCATGAATACTTCATGACAAGTCGGGGAGGACTCGGGTTGATCGAAGGCTTACGCCGCAGCTGCCTCGCACCAGAGCGACTCGTTCTTAAAAAGGGCGCACAAGTCATGTTCGTTAAAAATAATTATGAGGAAGGGTATGTCAATGGAACGCTTGGTGAAGTGATCGGATTTAGTAAGGACGATTTACCGATCGTCCGTACATTTGACGGCTCTGAGATAACAGTCGGCCAAGTTAGCTGGGAGGTAAAAGAAGAAAATGTCGAGTTAGCCGCTATCGCTCAAGTCCCACTCAGACTTGCCTGGGCGATTACGGTGCACAAATCCCAAGGGATGTCACTCGATGCTGCTGAGGTCGATCTGTCACGCTCTTTTGTGCCTGGACAAGGCTATGTCGCGTTGTCTAGACTTCGAGGTTTGAATGGTTTGAAATTAATGGGTATGAATCAGATGGCACTTCAGGTAAATCCTGAGGTATCTGAGATGGATAGAGAATTTCGCAAAAGATCAGATGAGGCTGTGCTGCGAATCACTCAGATGGAAAAGCAGAAAAAAGAACAGATGCAGAAGGATTATCTCCATTATCTGCAACGATAACTCGGTTTCAACTTATCTGATAACTTTGACAAATCTCACTGCTGAGATCGCTGAACTCTGCTATAATTCGCAACCATGAGTAGAACAGTGGTCGGATTTACTGGGGATAAAGGAGTAGGAATAACTGAGGCTGTAAGTTATTTAGCCCACCAAGGATTTGATAAAATCTCGCTTGCTAAGCCTCTGCATCACATGGCGATCGCTTTGGGCATGCCTCTTGTTAATGACACTTTAACTGATATTAGCCATGTCCTAAGAGCCGATTTCGGGTCGGATATCCTTGCTCGTGGTGCGCATCGATGGATCTCGCGAGGAGCTGGTCCATATGTAGCAGTTTATGGAATACGTAATCCATCTGAAATTGAATATCTGCGCTATAACTTAGGTGCAAAAATATTTGGTGTGACAATGCCTGATGAAATGCAGTATGAATTGCAAAGAGAAATAACCCTGAATTACCTTTCAAAACACCTGCCGAGTTCGTCCAAGCGAAATGGCAAGAATTAGGTGATGAGGCGGCAGAGTATGGTTTACAAATCGAGGCTTGTTTAGAACAATCAGATAGAATTATCGAAAATAACGGGACTATAATAGATTTTTTTAGGAATATTAATGAGGCACTTTCTGAACAAGGTGTTCAAGTCGAAGGCGCACGCCCTCGTTATGAGAGAAGATAAAAATTGCTTCTTTTGCTATAATTAGCTTCATGGAGAACAAGGAATATCAAATTTTACTTTATTATAAATACGTTCGGATCGATGACCCACTTACTGTTCGTGATGAGCAGCGCAAACTATGTGAAGAATTAGGTCTTAGAGGCCGTATCATCGTTGGTAATGAAGGAATTAATGGTACCGTTGAGGGCTTAACGGAGAATACTGAGAAATACATCCAAGTGATGGAGAAGAGTAAGTATTTTAAAAGTATTAATTATAAAAAGAGTTTGGGTACAGGACACGCTTTCCCAAAATTATCAGTCAAATTCCGTCCTGAAATAGTTACCACAGGAATTGATGATCTCGATCCGACCCAGACCACAGGAAAATACCTTTCCAGTGAAGAGTTACATGACTGGTATGAGACTGGTAAAGAATTCTATGTCGTCGATATGCGCAATGATTATGAATATGCCTCGGGTTACTTCGAAGGTTTTATCCCCAGTGGCCTGAATAATTTCCATGACTTAAAAGAAGTTCTCCCAAAGCTGGAGCATCTTAAGGATAAAACAGTGGTTACTGTCTGTACAGGCGGCATCAGGTGTGAGAAAGCCTCAGGTTTTCTCGTAGTAAATGGTTTTAAAGATGTCTATCAGCTGAAAGACGGTATCCAAACCTATATGGAGAAATACCCAAATGAGCATTTCAAGGGTAAGCTATATGTCTTTGACGGTCGTATTACCTGGGGAGTAAATACTCATGATCCCAAGCATGAGATTGTTGGGAAGTGCGATCAGTGCGGCGTCCCCTGTGATTCATATGTGAACTGTGCCTACAACGAATGTCATCGTCACTATATCTTATGTAATGATTGTCTGGATCGCGAAACTGGTCTCGCATTCTGTAATCAGGAGTGTAAAGACAACTATTTTAAGATTACTATCCACCACAAAAGACCAACGCCTCCTCTGCAGTAAAGTCCTATAGACTTGAAAATCCCCCCAAATTATCCTATAATAATTTAGATCGACTTGATCAAACCCGTCTCAACCCCACGGAGGTTCATCGTGGAAAATCGGGCGTTCAAACTGCTCCTCGTTCTCAGCCAGCTCAGCGCTTGGCTGAGGGACCTGCTCGAGAAGGAGTTCGAGGGGCTTACGCCCCAACAGTTCCTTACACTCTTTCTGGTCAAAGAAGGAAAGAACCCGTCTGCGATCGCTGGAGAGTTGCTGATCAGTCCGGCGGTGATCACTGGCCACGTCTCTCGTCTCGAGAGGAAGGGCCACATCGCCGATCGGCAGCGCTCGTCCGAAGACCGTCGGGTTCGGATTCTGACTTTGACACCGGAAGGGGAAGAGGTCCTGGGCAAAGTCCTGAACATTCTGAACGAGAAGTTCGAGAGTGCGTTCACGGAGCATTTCCAAGACGACGGTTATCAGATGATGATCGAGGATCTTGAAGTGGTGATTCGCCACCTCTTGTAAGGTCGAGATCGTCGGTCGATCTTAGTAGCGGCGGCGTCCCAGGAGGGACGACCGCCGCTTGTCGCATTTAAAAACTACTGAACAGGTGTTGCGGACAAGCTCGCGATATCGACCTGCGTCAGATCCGACTCAGCAGTACAGGCATTGATGAGAAAGTCAGGCTTGAGGCCATTCATGAAAGTTACCATCTGACCAGGAATGACTTCATAATTAAGACTCGCCTGGACTTGGTGGATAGGCGACTGACATTGTGGGCCATTCTGCAGACGAACGAGTGCATATAAATTTCCTTTAGGCTCAAGTGTATAGCTAATTCCCGTGGGCTTACCCGTATAGTTAACAGTTACATTTTTAATCGTTGGCAGATAGGCAAGCTGCAGCTGCTGGTTAAGTAAAATGACACATGGATTTTTGGAAGTATTAGTTAGTTTTGCAGTTCCATATATGCTTCCAGCAGCGCCTTCGAAGGTAATCGTTGCTTGCAGCTGTGTAGGAACACAACTATTGGGCGGGATAGTCGGAGTAGGTGTGAGCTTAGGGGTAGCGGTAGGGAGGAGTTTGGGAATGGCGAAGTCCTTGGGTTGTTTGATATTAAAAATAACGACCGCGCTTAGAAAGATAAGGGCAAGGATGATGGAAATCCATGATTTCACTCCAGAATTTATACCTTATTTGCTTGAGTTACGCAAGGACATAGATTATCTTTGATATAGAAAGATATGGTATTTTGTTGATTTAACACTCCAAGTAGGGAGTGGGTAGTAATTAGTCAGAATTCTGGCGCCAGGTTTTGTTTCCTTTGCTAATTTTTTTTCTAAGTCTTGCATGATATCAGGCATTGGATAAATACAAATAATGTCAAAAAGTGATAAATCGACGTCCCATAAATCTTTCTCCTCAATGCGTGCGTGAGTAAGGTTTTCATTTTTGATAATCTCACGAGATTTTCGGGCAAGCTGTTCGTCGAGCTCGAGGCCGAGCATCTCAACTCCTTTTGTAGCAAAGGCAATGACGATTCTGCCGTCGCCTGAGCCGAGATCTATGCCTTTTTCACCTAATTTTGGCTCAGCTAAATCGACCATGGTCTGAACACGGTACCGCGATGTGGTAAAGAAAGGGATGAATACGTTAGTTATCACCTAAGCATAGCAAAAACTCTCTTACAAATGTGTGGTATACTACAATCCTTGACTCCATCAACGACATCAGCTCCAAAATGTTTTCAGTGCGGTTCTCCTCTCATTGAAATAAGTAAAGTGACGAGTCAGCCCGAAGGTTCACTTTTTCCTCAGACTGTCTATAAGTTCCGTTGTTCAAATAAGGAATGCCAGGATCAGAAGGATAAAGAAGAAGCTAAGAGGATTAAGCTGAGAGACGAAAGGGTCGCAGCGGAGAAAGAAAGGAAAGAGCGAAGAATAGCAGATCAGCAAAAACGAACTAACGACCGCCTCGAGCGAGCTCTAGGGAGTAAAGATGCATCCAAGAGTCAGAACTAACTTGACTATAGGATAAATAAATGGTATAATACCCTTTGCAGATGGTAAACTGTCTTTAGACGCCTCTGCTTACTATTGACATTTGGTACGTTTTGATAAAGATACCCTACACTTTTATATTTTGTATCTACATCTACCCTAAATTCCTCATCTAAGCAGATACGCCTGAAGATATTTATTCACCAACTTATGTATAACCACAGACGAAATCACCAAAATAACGGGTTCCAGAGAAATAATTCTCGACCCAAGAGAAATCAGCCTAAGCCGCTTGATAGTAACTTATTTATTAACAAGGCACAGCTTGTAGAGTCAAATGTGTCGAAATCGACCATGCTGTTTAGTGAATTTGCCTTAACAGATAAATTAAAGCGAAATATTGCTGACCATGGGTATATCAACCCAACTCCGATTCAAGAGCAAGCTATCCCTTATCTTCTTGAAGGAAGAGATGTAATCGGTATTGCTAATACTGGTACAGGTAAAACCGCTGCATTTTTAATCCCACTTATCAATAAAATTTCTCAAGATAGAGGACAGCGTGCACTCATCATTACACCTACTCGTGAACTTGCGATGCAGATACTTGATGAACTCAACGTCTTTACCCGTGGTATGGAATTAGAGTCTGTTCTGGCAATTGGCGGAGCTAACTTAGCGCGTCAGGAGAAAAAATTACATCATAATCCGCATTTCGTCATCGGTACACCAGGAAGATTAAAAGATCTGATTAACCGCCGCACGTTAAATCTTAATTTATTCCAGAATATTGTTCTTGATGAAGTAGATCGTATGGTCGATATCGGTTTTATCCGTGATATTCAAATGATCGTGTCACTGCTGCCT
This sequence comes from uncultured Gammaproteobacteria bacterium, assembly GCA_964598995.1. GTDB lineage: Bacteria > Patescibacteriota > Microgenomatia > Levybacterales > UBA12049 > JACROF01. Next base: position 10,626 of record CAZRDR010000019.1, read on the forward strand.
AAAAAACGCCAATCTCTTTTCTTCTCAGCAACGATTACTGACAAAGAACGCACCATTCTTGATAGCTTCGTCACTGACGCTGTAAGTATCTCTGTTAAAAAACAAGAGACTTCCGCAAATATCGAACAAGACATCGTGCGTGTGCCACATGGTACTCCGAAAATTGATGTTCTTCATGATTTACTCGCTCAAGACGGTTTTGATAAAGTTCTCGTCTTTGGCCGTACAAAATGGGGAGTAGAGAAGTTAAGTAAAGCACTTATTCAGCGCGGCTTTAGAGCTGCAGCAATCCATGGCAATAAGTCCCAAGGACAGCGCCAACGTGCGCTTGATGAATTTAAAAAAGATCGTCTGCAGATCTTACTTGCCACAGACGTAGCATCTCGTGGAATCGATATTGATAACGTCACGCATGTCATTAATTATGATGCTCCTACCTCCTACGAGGACTATGTCCATCGCATTGGCCGTACAGGACGTGCTGATAAGAGGGGTAAAGCTCTCACGTTTGTTGACTAATCCACAAGTCATTCATCAGTTCCTCATATTTACGTATTCAGGGTTCTTTCAGTTTAAGGCGTTATACTTTTCTCACATGAGTAAAGGAGGTGAGGAAAGTATGATGAGAAAATCAGTACGACCAGTCATGATCGCGACGTTCATTGGGGTAAGCACGCTCGTGACGACGATGCCTGCTTTTGCTCAGACACCAACACCTACCCAGACAAAAGTTAATTTTTTTGATGGGTTGGCAAAATACCTCGCTGATACATTTCATCTCGATCAGACGCAAGTGAAGTCAGCTATTACTACCTATCATTCTCAGCACAAAGCAGATATGCAGCAGATAAGAGATGATCACATGAAAACTCGTCTCGATCAGCTAGTTAAGGATGGTAAGATCACTCAGGAACAAGAAAACGCTATCTTAGCAGAGTTAAATACGTTAAAAAGTAAATATAGTCCTGAGAGTATGAAAGATCTCAGTAAAGATGATCGAAAGACAAAATTCCAACAAATGCAGACTGAAGTCCAGACATGGGCAAAGGATCATAACATCGATCCAAGATATCTCATGCCGGAATTTGGTATGGGCATGCACATGAAAATGCATCGTGGTGGATGGTTAAACGCTAAACCATCTGTCACACCGACACCAACTCAATAAGAGTGGTAAAGAGATCTGAGAAGCGGTCACCACAGGTGACCGCTTCCTCGTGTTTCCTTGCTATTTATTTTCGCTCCTTCTATAGTTAAAGTAGCTATGTTTCCTACAGCGCTTATCTCTTTTAGAGAATTCTTCGAAGCTGTTCTCATCGTGAGTATTTTTTTAGGCATTTCACAGAAGCTTCATCTCAAACGCGAGAAAGATATTCTGTTAGCAGCTGTCGCAGGTTTTATTTTTTCACTGCTTCTTTCGACAGTTACGTATTTCTTTGCAGATTTCGCCAGAGGCATACTTGATCATGAGCGGGCCGAACTGCTGGAAAGCTATTTGATGATTTTTTCTGGCTGTTTTATCGCATATGTTGTTTTTTCACTCCATGACGTCCTCTCAAAAAACAGGGGAGGCAAGTTACTGAAAGCACATAAAACACTCGAATCCAAAGAATTCGATTTCTCACTCTTTATGATGATCGCAACACTTGTCGGACGCGAAGGGTTTGAGATCGCACTCTTTACTGCGACAACATCATTATTTAATGTCTTTACTCAGAACGCAATTGGCTTACTTATTGGCTTTCTCGCAGCAAGTATAGTCGGCAGTCTCAGTTATCTGAGCTATCTAAAATTTCCGATTAGTAAAGTCTTTAGAGTCACTGAGTATATGATCGTGCTGCTTGGTGCATCACTCGTGCAAAATGGCTTAACTGAACTGACTGAGCAGTTATTTCATATTCGTCTTTCAGAGATTCTGCAGCTGCCGCTTAGTTTTTTACCAAACTCAGAGAGTATGCTCGGACATTTGCTCCAGACATTTACCGGGCTTGATCGTCAGTTGAGTCTTCCGCGTCTTACCATCATGGCTCTCTATATTGGAGTCGTCTATTTACTTTTCCTTCGTAAACCACGCTCCCACAAAAGTTAGCTAGTGAGTTTTATTTGTTGTCATTATCAAGTATACTGATACTCTTCATGCGTTCTTTCGTCCTAATCCTTTTCGGTATTCTAGTTCTTGGTGGAGTATTTTTTTTCGCTAGTCCATTTGGTAAAAAAGTTAGTCAAACTGCTCAGAAAACAGCGACAGATATGGTCGATCCAGTTCAGAATTCAGCATATAAAACACTTACTATTCCATATCTTCGTTCTCTTACCTATACCAGTAAGCTAGGGGAGAGAGAACAGTATGAGCAATCTCAGGTGTATACGTCCTATCTTACGTCATATACATCAAATGGACTAAAAATAAATGGATTGTTAACTATTCCGACTGGCCAAATGCCAAAGATCGGATGGCCTGCAATCGTCTTCATCCACGGCTATATTCCGCCTTCGCAGTACAGTACGACAGAGCGATATGTTGATTATGTCGATTATCTCGCTCGTAATGGCTTTGTTGTCTTCAAAATAGATCTCAGGGGACATGGAGAGTCTGAAGGAAAAGCAGGTGGGGCGTATTTCTCAAGCGATTATGTCATAGATACTCTCAATGCTTACGCTGCATTAGCAAATGCCAACTTTGTCGATAGAAAAGCCATAGGACTTTGGGGACATAGTATGGCAGGAAATATTGTTATGCGAAGTTTAGCAGTAAGGCCTGAGATTTCAGCTGCGGTGATCTGGGCTGGAGCAGGGTATAGTTATTCAGATTTGTTTACTTACCGCATCCAGGATCCTAGCTATCAGCAAGGACCGAATTTTACTAACCAATCCTCGCTTCGTTCACGCCTTCTTAAAGAATTTGGTGATCCAACTAAAGGTGGAGCTTTCTGGAAGGAAGTCGCACCTACGAATTATTTTTCAGATTTTAAAGGAGCGATAGAGATCCATCACGCCGAGGATGATGATGTGGTGAATATCGGATACAGTCGTGATTTAACGGCGTTACTAGATAAGACCAAAATTCCGCATGAATTTTATACTTATCCCAGTGGTGGTCATAATCTTACCGAACCATCTTTTTCACTGGCGATGCAGCGAACTGTTGAGTTTTACAAAAAATATTTAAATAATTAAGAGTGTTATAATCAGATAATGCAGAGCTTCATGTTACTTTATTTTTTTATTGCTATTTATGCTCTGGTCTCACTTAGTATTGGAGTATGGTTGGGTTATAATTTCTGGGTCAAAAGAAATTACAAACTAAAAACGAGACTTATTGTACGTTTTATCTTTTCTATTGTTTATATTCTGATTAACGCTTATTTAATCTACCTATTAGACAGCCTGCATGTAAAACCTGAGACAGTTGTCTCTTCAGGGCAATACAATGTACCTATTACGATAACAGGAACATTGATCTGTATACCTGGATCAGCGATAAAGCCTGATTGTCCAAAAGCGCTTTTTACGCCAGACAGAACGATTCCAGTCGAATTTGATGAAGCTGCATCATTAAATGGACTACCGCTAAGTAAAAAAGTTGAAGTAAGTGGTCTGACCAATGATCTAGAAGTTACTATTCATGTAAAATCAATTAAGGTACTCTAATGAGTTAGAGGAGGTGAATGAAATGAACGCAATTGAATTATTACGACAAGAATTTAAAGGAGCGCATGAAGTCTTAGAAGGGACTATGGCTGATGTGACAGATGAGGTGCTTAATTTTATTGATACAAATAAAGCACATTCAGTAAGTGCTGCCTATGCTCATGTCATCTCAAGTGAGGATTCAATCCTCAATGGTATGATCCTTCATAAAGAGCCACTAGCTAAAGATTATGAAGCGGCTGGTATGTCGAAGCCACTACCTACGGAGATGGATTGGGATAAGCATAATGAGTGGGTGAAAACTGTTAAATTAGATTTAGCAAAATTTAGAGAATATGCTAAAAAAGTTTATCAGCAAACAGATGACTATTTAGCAACACTAAAGGATGAAGATCTCGATCAAAAAATTACTACTGAAGGAATGGGAGAACAAACGTTAGCGTATATGTTAGCAAATATCCTGTTGCTTCATGCAGCGCAATTAACTGGTGAGATATCAGCAGCTAAAGGTTTTCAAGGTAAAAAAGGATATCCATTTTAACGCAATCTCGAGACGAAACCAAAGGTTTCTTCTCGACGCACTCTGGAAATAAATTCCAGTTAAACTATCGCGAAAACGTGATGCTCTTCTTCCTTTTAAAAAAAGGTTTATAACGAAAAAAGAGGGAATTAATTCCCTCTTTTTTCTCTTGCCTGAAAAGTTAAATCTTTACAGACTTAACTGATTGGTATTGGCCATATTATGGAGAAATACGTCTGATGAGACGTTACCTGAGGTAACATTAGTGTTGCCTCCATTGTTGTTAGATCCTCCATTACTACCGCCGTTACCGTACTGATTTTGCCACCAGTTGCAGAAATTGGACCAGAAACTTGGATTCATCCAGTTATTATTTTGCTGGTATTGTTTCCAATATTCTTTCCAGAAGTTCTGAGAATACATCCCCCAATTTGGTTGATAATTCATTGAACCTCTGTTATTCCAGTACCCATTGTTGCCACCATTATCAGATGACTCATTGCCACCTGTGTTACTGTTCGCACTAACATTATTATTGAAGTTAGCGTTATTTGTTTGGTTAGCAAATGTATCATGAGTATCTTGAACTGCGATGACATTATCTGAATCGCGACCATTTCCTGAGATATTCGCATTAATACCATCATTACCACAGTTACAATTATTAATAGTTGCAACATTGTGATTAGCATCATTTGCGATAGCTACATGAGTGTCGACTGAACCAGAATGGATCTGTGTATCTCCACCGTTGTTGTCACTGGAAGTATTATTACCAGTATTACTATTAACACTGACGTTATTATTTATATTTGCAGTGTTAGATTGTGATACTGCAGTCGTGTGACTTGAACTGACGAAAATGTCGTTGTTCGAGTCACGACCGTTCCCACTGATCTGAAGATTTGTACTTGCAAATGCAGCAGACTGGGAAAGTAATAATAGTCCTGATGCGACAACCGATGTAGATGTGAGCAGTTTGTGAGTTGTCATTTATTTTTCACCTCCTCTCTTTAACGAGATTTAGAGTATAAGAAGGCATTGTTAAAATAAAACATCAAAAAAAGATAATAATCTGCAAGTAAGCTCATACAAAAGCTAGTTTATATATTGTTTTTTTTGGCGATATAGATTATATAAATAAGAGTGAGTAAAACGTCAGCACTTCCTTTAAGCGCCTTAACTGCTCTCACACCTCTAGACGGTAGATATCGTGAACGCCTTTCAGAACTCGCTCCATTTGTCTCGGAATCTGGTTTGATCAAAACACGCGTTGAAGTTGAAATAAAGTATCTTCTCGCATTATCCGAAGTAGGAGTCGTAAGATCATTTAGTACGAGTGAGAAAAAATTGCTCAACGAATTAGCAGAACATCTATCAGATAGAGATGTCCTAGAAGTTAAAGAAATCGAACAGACAACTCGACATGATGTAAAAGCAGTTGAACGAATGCTGCGAAAGAAATTAGGAGATACCTCACTTAAAGATATTCTTGAAAAAATTCATTTTGGTTTGACATCTGAGGATATTAATAATTTGTCATATCGTTTGATGCTCTATCGCGGTATCCAAGAAGTTCTCATTCCTAAGCTCCAAGAACTCCTTGATAGTTTGACTCTCCTGAGTGAACAGAACAAATCGCTGCCTATGCTCGCTCGCACACATGGACAAGCAGCAGTCACAACAACCCTTGGAAAAGAAATCGTTATTTTCGCTACGCGACTGTCTAAACAACTCAGACAGTTACATGGGCAGAAATTAACTGGCAAGTTAAACGGCGCAGTGGGTAACTTTAATGCACTAGCCTTAACCTATCCTGATATCGATTGGGTAACATTTTCTGAAAAGTTCGTTATGAGTCTCGGATTAGTTCCGAATCTTTATACGACGCAAATTAATACCTATGATGATGTGATCGAGTACTTCCAGCTCCTTGAGCGTATTAACAATATCATCATTGCATTTGATCAGGACATGTGGCGCTATATTAGTGATCATTGGTTCGTCCAGGAAGTTAAAAAAGGTGAAGTTGGTTCATCGACAATGCCGCAAAAAGTTAATCCGATTGATTTTGAAAATAGTGAAGGGAATTTAGGTCTGGCAAATAGTCTGCTTGAATTCATGGCGCGTAAATTATCTGCCTCCAGGTTACAGCGAGATCTGACAGATAGTACAACTATCAGAAATCTCAGTACGGTTCTTGCATATTCATTGCTTGGAATTAAGAGTGTCTTGACTGGTCTGTCTCGGGTGCGACCAAATGAAGCAGCAATTCTTGATGCTTTGACTAACGATTGGACAATTCTAACTGAGGGCGTTCAGACAATTTTACGAGATGCTAACGTTTCGGATCCTTATTCACTCGTTGCTAATCTTAGTCGGGGACAGCATATCGGAGAAAAAGAATGGGTAGAGTGGATTAGGACATTACCAATTAGTGAAGAATTGAAGAAAACACTTCGAGAATTAACGCCACAGTCATATCAAGGCTTAGCTGTCAAACTCACAGAGAGAGCTCTTAAGGAAATCAAGAAGAAATGAAGAATCGAATCGGGATCGTCGGTGGGGGACAGTTAGGCAGGATGCTTGCACTTGATGCCCAAAAGATGGGATTTACGGTCCGCGTCGTCGATCCGACTCCGAATGGTCCTGCAAGCCAAGTCGGAGCACAGCAGATCATAGGTGGTTACTCAGATGCAGATGCGACTAAAAAACTAGCAGAACTCTCAGACTTCCTCACTGTTGAAATAGAACATATCAATACCGCTACACTTTCAGAACTTGAGAAAAAAGGTAACAAAGTAAATCCTTCGCCTAAGACAATTGAAATTATTAAAGATAAATTTCAGCAGAAAATTTATCTGCAAAAACACCAGATCCCAACTGCAGACTTTATCGAGGTAACTACAAAAGAAGATATTGAAAAAGTTGCTCAGAAATTTGGCTATCCGCTCGTTCTGAAGGCGAAAAAAGATGCATTTGATGGACGAGGAAATGCACTCATTAAAAATAAAAAAGGTATCGAGAGCGGATTGGAAAAACTCAAAGGACGAGAGCTTTATGTCGAAAAATTTGTACCCTTCATCAAAGAATTATCAGTCGTCATCGCGCGAAGTACTAAAGGGGAAGTGGTTACGTATCCTGTTGTTGAGACGATTCATAAAAATAATATTTGTAATATTGTCATATCACCAGCCTTAGTTGATAAAAAGGTAACAAGAAAAGCAGAACAGCTGGCAAGAAATGTTTTGGAACATCTCAAAGGTGCAGGAGTCTTCGCGGTTGAAATGTTCGTTACTAAAAAAGGTGAGGTCTTAGTAAATGAAATCGCTCCACGAGTGCATAATTCAGGTCATCTAACAATTGAGGCAAATGATACGAGTCAGTTCGAGCAGCACATCAGAGCGATAACAGGTCTACCGCTTGGCTCAACACAACTTAAAGTTCCTGCTGCTGTCATGATAAATATTTTAGGTGAAAGAATAGGACCTGTCGATGTTACGGGGCTTGAGAAAGTATTAAATATTCCTGGTGTGCATGTCCACATCTATGGAAAATCAGATACGAAAGTCGATCGGAAAATGGGACATATAACGGTGATTGATCAGACAGTTGAGAAAGCTCTCCAAAAAGCAAAAAAAGCCAGAAAACTATTATCTATTTAGACTATTGAGACAATCTGATCTCTTGATTATTGTCTAAATCAGTTTATAATTCTATTGTACCGTGAACAATCCCAAAGTAGGCATTATTATGGGAAGTGATACAGACCTTCCTGTTATGAGTGAAGCAGCCAAGCTGCTTGATGATTTTGCCACCCCTTACACTCTCACCATCGTCTCAGCTCATCGAACCCCGCAAAGAATGTTTGAATTTGCAGAACAGGCAGCCGATAGAGGACTTAAAGTAATCATTGCTGGAGCGGGTGGTGCTGCCCATTTACCAGGGATGGTTGCAGCTATTACTCCATTACCAGTTATTGGCGTACCAGTACAATCCAAGACGATGTCAGGTCTTGATTCACTATACTCAATCGTCCAAATGCCACCTGGTGTTCCTGTGGCAACAGTTGCCATAAATGGCGCCAAGAATGCTGCTATTTTAGCACTCCAAATCTTAGCAACCAATGACGATGAATTACTTAAAAAATTAACAGAGTATAAAAAAGAATTACAATCATCAGTTGAACTAAAGGCCAAAGAATTGGAGAAAATTGGTTTTAAAAAATACTTAGCAAAGAGTAAATAAGGGTGAGACCCCTTGAACTATGATTCAGAAAAAAACCATTTTAAAAAGTCTGCCAAAGGTTTTAAAAACAATTGATCTCCCAAATCTTGGTGAGAAAAAACAGGGGAAGGTTCGTGATTTTTATATCGTTGGAGATAAACGAGTTATTGTTACGACAGATAGACAGTCAGCTTTTGACGTCATCTTGGGCCACATCCCATACAAAGGTGCAGTCCTCAATGAATTAGCAGCTTTTTGGTTTTCAAAAACAAAAAAAATCGTGCCAAATCACCTCATCAAAGTTCCCGATCCTAACGTCAGTATCACTCATAGCTGTAAACCAATTCCGGTTGAGATGATAGTTCGAGGATATCTTTCTGGTGTTACTAAGACCTCTGTCTGGTATTCCTATGAGAAAGGTGAGCGAATTATTTATGGACAGAAATTCCCTGATGGCATGCGTAAAAATCAACAGCTTGAAAAGCCAATTATTACTCCGACGACTCACCCAGAAGCAGGAAGCAGTGTCCATGATGAACGATTAACTCGCGATGAGATCATCAAGAAAAAGATAGTTGATAAAAAAATTTATGAACAGATGGAAAAGGTAGCACTCGAACTTTTTGATTTTGGAAGTAAATGGTGTAAAAAACATGGACTCATCTTGGTTGATACTAAGTACGAGTTTGGACTTTACAATGGTGAGTTAATGCTGATCGATGAAATTCATACTCCTGATTCATCGAGATTTTGGATCGCTGATACGTATGAAAAACGATTTAATAAAGGATTAGAACCTGAAAACTTTGATAAAGAATTCCTGAGACTTTGGTATGCAGATAAGGGCTATCGAGGGGATGGTAAACCGCCGAAGATGTCTGATGAGCTTATCGTCGATCTCGCACAGCGTTACATCGCAGTCTATGAAAAAATAACTGGCCAAAAATTCAAGGCCTATACGTATCCGATTGAAAAACGAATAAAAAAGAATGTAGAGAGAGTAAAACTTCATCAATGATTCATAAAATTCGTGTCACAACCAAAACAAATTCAGACCTCAAAGGTGATGGAATCCTGCACGATATTAAAAAAACATTAAACCTTAGCGGCGTAACAAAAGTATTAACTTCCACTGTCTACCGAGTTGATGGAATTTCAAAAGAAGAGGCAGTTTTGTTAGCAGAGAGATTATTTAGTGAAGAGATCAATCAAATCTATACTATTAATAAAGCGATTTTGCCACAAGCAAAACAAATTATCGAAATCTCCTACAAGCCAGGTGTCATGAATCCTGAAGTTGCATCTATTTTTAAAGCAGCTGAGGATTTGGGGATAAAGCCTACTAATGTTGAGACGAGTAGAGAATATGGATTCGTTACCGAATTATCACGTCAGGAAATTATTAAAGTAGTACAGCAGCTTAATCTTTTTAATCCGATTATCGAATACATCATGGAAAATGATGATCCGGTCACAACAATTCCACTCATCCAGATGACTGACGTTGAGTTAATGGCACTTTCAAAAGATGCGTTATTTTTAAATCTCGAAGAGATGAAGACAATTCAAAAATATTTCAAAAAGCTTAAACGTAATCCGACAGATGTCGAACTTGAGACACTGGCGCAGACGTGGAGTGAACACTGTGCGCATAAGACTTTCAAAGCCAAACTCACCATCGACGGGAAAGAAAAAGCTCCGCTCTTTAGTCGTATTCGTAAAGAAGCACTCAAACATGATCGTCATATCGTCTCAGCCTTTGTCGATAATTCAGGCGTTATGGATTTTTATGAAGGCTACGGCATCTGCGGTAAGGTAGAGACGCATAATAGTCCCAGTGCGATTGAGCCTTACGGCGGTGCGATGACGGGGAGTGGGGGTGTCTTTAGAGATATCATGGGGACAGGCGAGGGAGCTAAGCCAATTGCTAGTACTGATATTTTCTGTCTAGCGCACCCTGACCTGCCACTATCTGAATTACCTGCCGGTTGTCTGCCGCCTGAGTATATTTTTAAGCGGGTCGTGGCAGGCGTTCGAGATTACGGGAACCGCATCGGAATTCCGACAAATAATGGGTCAGTTCATTTTCATAATGATTTCCGCGCTAAGCCAAGTATTATCGTTGGAGCCTATGGCTTTATCCCCAAAAAATATGCCCAAAAAGGTCAGCCGAAAGTAGGAGACTTAATTATCGCAGTCGGTGGTCGAACGGGTCGTGACGGTGTGCATGGTGCGACATTCTCAAGCGGTGAGATGACAGAGCGAACGATCTCGGTTAATTCAAGTGCAGTTCAAATAGGCAATGCCATCGAGGAAAAGCGCATGTTCGATGCGATTCTCGAAGCACGCGATGCTAATTTGATCAGAGCTATGCAGGATTGTGGCGCGGGCGGATTCTCAAGTGCGATCGGTGAGATGGGTGAGGAAACTGGTGCTCATGTCGATTTAGAAAAAGCAGCCTTAAAATATGAAGGACTTAAGCCGTGGTAGATCTGGATCTCAGAGTCCCAGGAGCGGATGGTATTGGCAATTCCTAAGACTAAGCTTAGTGCGTTTAAGAAAATTTGTAAAACCTATGACGTTGAGATAAGTGAACTTGGCTACTTCGACGGCACACAAAATCTCAATCTTTTTTATGAAGGCGAACGAGTCGCTGAGTTGTCGATGGACTTTCTCCATAACGGCCTTGCTCAGCGGGAAATGACAGGGCATAAGCCCAAAAGTAATGGGTTTAGGGGTCAATTAGAACCACAGCTTCCGAGGTCTGAACGAGAGTGGATTGAAGTAGCGAAAAAGATAGTCAGTCATTCAACGATTGCGTCTAAAGAGCCGATTGTTCGTGTCTATGATCATTCTGTCCAGGGCACCAATGATCTCCAACCATACAGCGGAGTAAAGCTTAATGCTCCGAATGATGCAGCCATCGTCAGACCGTTACTTAACAAACCATACGGTATGGTCCTGTCACACGGACTCAATCCAGTACTTAATAACATCGATCCATTTAAAGGAAGTCTGTGGGCGACAGTTGAGGCATTGAGTAACTATGTCGCAGCAGGCGGGAATTTCCGTGAGGCGTCACTGATAAACAATTATATCTGGCCTTTTCCTGATGAAGAATCACTCTGGTCACTTGATCAGTCTGTTGATGCAGTTGTCAAATCGATGGAAGTCTTTGGCATCCCTGTCATTTCAGGAAAAGATAGTCTGTCGTCAACGTATCGCGGAAAAGATGGAACTGTGATCAAAATTCCTCCAGTTCTGTGTATGTCAGTATTTGGGCGTATTCCGGATACGGCTAAGTCTATAAGTGCTGATTTGAAAAATATTGGTTCCACACTCGTACTCCTTGGTGCGCTTGATACTGAGAAAATGGGAGGTTCAATTTATTAAAAACTTTTCGGACTGCAGGGGAATACTGTTCCTGATGTGCAGATCGAAAAACTGCCAGTTCTATTTGATACTCTCACGAAAGCGATGAAAAAGGGAGCGATTTTATCCTGCCATGATGTCAGTGAGGGAGG
>CAZRDR010000020.1:0-4557 GCA_964598995.1 uncultured Gammaproteobacteria bacterium
GTTAAGACCAGTTGAAAGCGTTACACGGACCGATTTGGGCCTTGCCTGTATCTCCTACTGCGAAATTAGTAGCGATCCCCTTATTTTGTGGTGCTCCTGCCGCCATGACGACTTTAAATGTCGAGCCAGGTGGATAGGTCCCACTGATCGCACGATCGAGAAGCGGCTGGTTCTCACCTGTTAATATCCCAGCGATACTGGTATATGCGGTATTCGTCGCGATGTAGGATGAGCCAAGCGTAAAAAGATTGGGGTCAAATGTCGGCTTGGAGACCATCGCGAGGATCTCACCTCTAGGTGTTGAGACGATAACAGCCCCCTTGGCCATATCTTTCATCGCGTTGTAGACAGCGACTTGGAGTTTGCTATCAAGAGTAAGGTGCAGATCCTGACCAGGAATCGGATCAGTCTGTCCAAGAACTCTGACCTCTTTTCCTGTCGCATCGACTTCAAGTAGCTGCTTACCATTTGTTCCTCGCAGCAACTTTTCGTATTCATACTCGATACCTGACTTACCGATCATGTCAGTCACCTGATAATCACTATACTCTGGCATCTCGTGTTCTTCTTTGGTGATCTGCCCGACATAGCCTAATAGATGCGAAAAAGCGTCTTTAAAAGGATATTCCCTGAGCGAATCAACGGCGATGTTCTGGACGCCTTTTGACATCTGCTCCAGTGCTTTATCTCGACTGATAATTTCTGTCTTATCACCAGTTGTCTGCCTAAATCCTGGCTGATTAAAAACAAGCGGCACATTATTGCGGTCAAAGAGCACGCCGCGAGGTGCGTAGACGATTTTGGTACGAATGCGATTTGAATCTGAGAGCGTGCGATAATACTGACTCTTACTAACTGGAGCGATACTATCTTAAAAAGAATAATCAGACTGACAAAAAAAAGTGCGATGACGAGTACTTTCCCCCTCATCGAGACACTCATGCCATCAGAAAAGTGTCGTCGTTTTATTTTCTCCGTCCGAATCGAGTCACTAAAAGCTACTCCGTGTTTCATAATCTGACTTGCTTTACTCTCCTTTTACTGATTTGCTCAATAAGTGAAAATGTAACAAAACTCAAAAGTGTGATCATAATCACCTGAAGAATACTCTGAGGAACTGGGAAGATAAGATAATAGATGCTGCTCACGATAAAAGTCGCAATTGTCACAAAAAGCACAGACGCCACTTCATATTTTCGCTCGTACAAAACGAGTAAGAGTAAAACAATTAAGAAATAAACACTCGTCTCTCCAAGCGGTCTGAGTAACAAAACATCTAATATAAATCCCGCACTAAATGCTAAGAAAAAACCATCACTGCTTTTTATTTTCGTCGCAGTAATCAGTAACATCATGAGAACTAATGGAAGTGAAGTCAGAGTTCCCTCTAAGATAAGTGCGATGATAATCCCGACGAACAATATTTTTTGCATAGACTAATGACTAGCGTGAACGCAGAACGATAAAGAGTGTACTTACTCGCGTAACATCAATTTGGGGCTGGACGTTCGCTGTCTGGAACAAATTACTCGCTTTTTTATCAACTGAGATTATTTTCCCGATGACCAAATCAGGCGGAATACCACTCTCATCACTATCGGTACTGCCTTTCGTCACGACGATGTCATTTTTTTTCAACGTGTCTGAGAGGACTACGTTATCAAGTAAGATACTCCCCTGACTCTGACCTTTACTAATACCCAACGCTTTGGTCTCACCTGTCGTCGCGGTTACTGAAAATCCTTTTCTAAAAACGAGGTCAATGAGGGATACATGATCATTTGCCACGATGACTTTACCGATCAGATTATTTTTGTAGACGACTGCGTCATTTGTTTTGACACCATCTTTACTTCCCTTATCGATAACGATCTGTTCAGGTGCTGATATGCCAGGGAGAAAAGCTTTCAAACCAATAATTCGTGTTGGCAGCAGCGTCGAGGTGGCAGGCGAGGTTGTCTGGAACTGATCGCGAAGCGCCTGCATGTCTTTTTGTTGTTACTCAAGCCTAGCAATTTTAGCTAAGAGCTCTGCATTTTGGTCTTTAAGTCGTTGCACCTCTGACGGCTCCCCTCGCGTTGCTGCGTAAGCTGAGAAAACACCTGAGCGTAACGGCTGGAAAGCTGTATCAAGAATCGATATCAACCCGCGACCAATCGGAGTATATGAAAGAACGTAGAAAAAAAATGAAAGAAATAAGAAGAAAACAAAGACAGGGATACTACTTCTACGCTTAGGCATGCGACTATTGTAACACGTCCTACAGCACGATCAACCTCTGCTACTTAAGCCCACCAATTACCTTTACGCGGTTGAGTAGTTCGTCATCATCTAAAACCTTACCAGTCCCGCGAACGACACTCGTCAGTGGATCATCTGAGAGAATGACAGGCATATGTGTACGCTCGACGATCATTTGATCAAGGCCAGATAATTTCGACCCTCCGCCTGTGACTAAGATGCCACGCTCTAAAATATCTCCCAACAGCTCAGGAGGTGCCTCCTCGATAACATCAGCAATGCCTTCGATAATTTGGGTCAGCACTGGTGATAACGCCTCCCGGATCTCTGACTCGGAGATACGGATACTCCGCGGCAGCCCGGTCTCGATGTCACGTCCCCGAATGATAGCAAGACGCTCGCCATGTTCTTCTTCGATAGCTAGCTCCTCTCGCTCTTCTTTCGTCATCTTCGGCTTGGCAGCTTTGCCGCGCGCTGACTTCTGGTAGGCACTTCCTATCTTCATTTTTACGTCTTCGGCTGTTTTCTCTCCAAGTAAAAGTCCATGACGAAGTCTCACGTAATGCAGGATTGCCTGATCCATATCGTCCCCTGCATAGCGAAGTGATCTACTGACGACTATGCCGCCGAGAGAGATGATTGCGATCTCAGTCGTACCTCCACCGATATCAACGACCATCACTCCTGTTGAACCAGAGACAGTAATTCCCTCACCTATGGCTGCAGCCATAGGCTCTTCGATAAGAAATGCCTGCCTGGCACCAGCAGAAAGTGTCGCTTCCCAAACAGCACGTCGCTGTACCTCAGTTACGGATGATGGGATACCGATAACAACACGCGGACGTGCTAAGAATGACTGAATCGACCCGCCCATCTCGTGGACTTGCTTGATATAATGCGCAATCATCGCCTCAGTCGCATCAAAATCTGAGATCACTCCGCCCTTAAGCGGTCGGACTGTCACAATAGACATAGGCGTTTTACCAACCATTTTCTTAGCCTCAGTGCCAATTGCGATGACTTGCTTGCTTTTCTTACGCATCGCGACAACTGATGGCTCACGAATAACAATTCCTTTGCCTTTAACCCAGACGAGTGTGTTTGCGGTGCCTAAATCAATTCCGATATCGTGGCTAAAAAAACTAAATATGCGGTCTAGCATCAACATAGAATACATTTGATTCTACTACCTCATAGCCTCAAGCGCTAGTCCTAATCGAAGATAATGATATTGCCGATATGAGAAACAATATGGTACGATGAAAACCGTTAAGCTATGAAACTTGTTGATTTCTGCGATAAAATTATCCGCTGGTCATTTTATATTCTTCTTTTCTTCGTACCTCTGGTCCTCACTAGTAATACGTCAGAACTCTTTGAATTAAATAAAATGTGGTTCACCTGGGGTATAACTGTCGTCATCACCGGTAGCTGGCTCACGAAGATGATTGTTGGAAAGAAATTTTTGGTCAGACGTACGCCCCTTGATATTCCAATCCTGCTCTTTCTCCTCTCACAACTTATCTCAACCATTTTTTCGCTTGATTCACGCGTCTCATTCTGGGGATATTATTCTCGCTTTAACGGTGGATTCTTATCAATTCTTACTTACACCATTCTTTATTATGCATTCGTTTCTAATAGTACGCTTCGTGAGGCAAAACGCTATCTCTACATCACTCTCATGAGTGCAGTCGTCGTGTTACTGTGGGGTTTGCCGTCACATTTTGGCTACGACCCAACCTGTCTCCTTTTTAGAGGCACTCTTGATACTTCTTGCTGGACCGAGTCGTTTAAGCCTACTATTCGTATCTTCTCGACCTTAGGCCAGCCTGCCTGGATGTCAGCCTACCTTGCGACATTACTGCCTATTACCATGGCCCTGACTATCTGGGAAAAAGAAAAACTAGCTGACTTAGCGCTCCTTCAATCGCTTAAAAAGCCTAAAATGCTCGGGCTGTATGTTCTGATCTTTTTGATGTACCTTTGCCTTCTCTACACCGATACCCGAGCGGGAATAATCGGATTTTGGGTAGCGAACGGTGTATTTTGGGCGACTCTCTTCGTTACTAATCTTCTTCCGATTCGAAAATTACTTACCTACTTTTTAGTCATTAACGCACTCTTTGTTATAGGAAGTCTCGCTAGTCCGTCTTTCATGAACCAAGTTGGTTCGCTCAGTTCGAAAGTTTTTCATAGTACGCCAACCCCAGGAACGACGACAATCCAATCTAAGACTGCTACCCCCACTACTAACCCCCAGACGACACAAGCACCTCCACGCTCAGATATTAACATCACTGATTCAGGCGTCAT
>CAZRDR010000021.1:0-68891 GCA_964598995.1 uncultured Gammaproteobacteria bacterium
CAGACGTAATCAAGCGTTTATGTGTCTTGCCATAAAGTGTATATGACTGGTGGAGTGTACCGCTCACCACATCTGAGAGAAGCGTGATGGCACTTCCTGGCAGGACGAGACTCTGGCTATAACGATTAGCAAGCGTAACTGCCGTCTTAAGCGCGGGATAGGTAATAATGACGGGCTGACGATTCTCAATCTCTGCGGTCTTCTCCATCACCATGCGTTCCGCGAGATCATCAGTAATTTCAGGAAGAACGATCGGGGTGAAGAGCTGGTTGAGAGGACTTCGTTCAAGATAGGTCTTAAAATTCCCCTGAGTTATACTCGCAATGATCGGGATTTTGCCGTTTTGGATATAGGGGGCAAGTGCTCCTGAGAGATCGAGGCCAAAACTCCCTCCACCGATCATATCCTGAAATTCAGGAATATAAAGAATAACATTTTGTGCATGCGATACTTCTTCGATAATCGCCTCGACTCTGCCTTGGAGTTCTCCTTGCGTCGTCGCACCTGCAAGCAGTGATCCGACGAGTAACTCAAGAATAGTTTTGTAACGGAGTTCTGAAGGAGTCTTACCAGAAAAACTTGATAGAGTTAATTTCTGAACCAACTGTTCCTTACCAGTTCCAGCCTCACCAACGAGTACGACATTATTATTTTCAAGCTTTGCCAGGCTTTCAATTAACTTTTCGTACTCCTTCTCTCTTCCGACAATTGAGACGTCCTTCTCAGTCAAGCTATTGGTGAAATTGCGGGTATATTTCTTTGTCTCAAGCGTCCAGCCATTAACGAGTACTTCACCGATCCCTCCGCCATTCCCTTCGATATGGAACTTACGGAGTTCTTCCTCATACGGGAACTGCAGCCTCGTCCAAACTAAAATCTGCATGATGTCCTCAGGCTTTAGTTTTTTAGTAAACAACAACTTTGATTGGTCTTCCTCAAGTAGTAAGTAAGCAGCTACGAGGTCCATCGTCGTAACTCTCTTACCCCCTACCTCTTTTGCTAATTTATAAGCAAACTCTGGCAATATAGCATTTTTTAGATCAGATTTAGGCAGATCCTCTCTGGTGATATTTGCCCGTTCCAAGAAGAATCGGACTTGTGGATACTGAAGAAGATCGTGGATGACATGAGACGCCTGCGTGTAATGATAGACAGACGCTAAAGCTGGGAATGTCATGACCTGGAGTGCCTCATGTTCGGTAACCTCGTTTACCGTCTGTTTGGATTGAATCCGCGAAATTTTATACCGATAAAAAATCTCACTCATGATGATCACATTGAGAAGAAATAAAGGAATCGTCGGGGTAGAGTCCATCATCCACGCAAGCAGACTCACGAGCAGTATCAGGAGTACTAAGGTAATGCGTACAGCTTTACTGAGTGGATTTCGATAAAAACGATAAAGCGTAATAAAATGATAGTCCATAGTTAGTTACCTCACCAGATCAACAGCGCAACGGTAAATATCGGAAAGACGATAAACCCAATGATAAGCGCTGCTTCAAGCAAAAAAATCGGAACGAACAAGATGAGTGAGGTTAGAATCACCGCACTTTTAACAACGATCCCCATGCCGATTGAAAATCCGACGAGGCCTTTACGATATTCATTTTTGATCGGTTGAAAGAATGTCCGAAGTAAGAGTGATACTGAGAAAAATTGGAAAAAAGCTTTATTTACCTCGTGGAAGTATTTGAGAAGACGAATTGGTGCTTCGCCAAACCAAAAGGCAAGAAAATAAAACGGTAAGAACAGATAGGCAGCCATAAAGTAATACCCCCAAACGAAGAGGTACTTTCATCTTAGTATATTAAGAGGAGAAAACTCAAATTAATTAGTAGATGTCGAGGAAGCACTCATGCCATTGGCCGAAGTTGTAACGCCATTTGCCCCATTAGTCGTCTCTTCCTTTAAGAAAGGTGGGTTAAAATCAGGAGTTGCGAACTGTTGTGCCTGTGGCGCATCAGGCATCGCGTGAGCGTCCCCTGTATCACTTGGAGCTGGAGTCTGAGGCTGTGGCTGATCAGGCTGGGTCAAAACGTCTTGTTGCGTAGTTTCATCGGCCTTTGCTTCACCTTGAAGAGGTGTGCCACTCCCCTTACCAAAACTGAAAGCTGATTTGGACTCATCGTAGTCGACCACGATCGTGTCACCTGGAACGAACTGTTTACTGATCAGGAGCATCGCAACTTGGTTCTCGATTGCTGTCTGGATCAGTCGGCGCAGTGGCCTTGCGCCATAGACTGGATCATAGCCTTCTTGAGCAAGCTGGGCAAGCGCTTTATCTGTTGCTTGCATATGATAGCCTTGTTCTTCAAGTAACTTTGCCGTCTTAGCAATACCTAGCTTGGCAATCTGGGCCATATCCTGTCGGCGTAATGGCTTAAAGATCACGACGTCGTCAAAGCGATTGAGGAGTTCTGGTCTGAAGAACTTGCGTAATTCATTAGTTACCATCCCAGCTAGCTCTGAGAATTTCTGCGCGAACTGAGCATCAGTCTGCGCAGCAGCCTGTGCTTCAGCTCCATCACTTAACTGCTGCTGGATGAGTGCACTTCCGATATTTGAGGTACAGATAACAATCGTATTCTTAAAAGAGATCGTGTTCCCTTTATTATCTGTTAGGCGTCCATCCTCAAGTAACTGGAGAAGGATATTAAAGACATCAGGGTGAGCTTTTTCTACCTCATCCAAAAGCACAATCGAGTATGGCTTAGCTCTGACTGCCTCAGTTAATTGTCCGCCTTCTTCATAGCCGACATAGCCTGGAGGTGCTCCAATAAGCTTAGCCACTTCGTGCTTTTCCATATATTCCCTCATATCAAGACGGATGAGTGCGTCATCACGCCCAAAGAGGATCTCGGCTAAGGTTTTAGCTAATTCTGTTTTACCTACTCCAGTCGGCCCAAGAAAAACAAAAGAGGCAATTGGGCGGTTAGCTGGCGCTAAACCAATACGGCCGCGACGAACTGCTTCAGAGACTGCAGCGACAGCTTCTTGCTGGTCGATAAGACGATCATGGATACGATCTTCAAGCTTAAGTAACTTAGCACTCTCATCTTCGGTTAACTTCGTGATAGGAATACCAGTCCAATTACTGACGACTTTCTCGATATCAGATTTAACGACAGTACTTCCTGTTGCTTGAGAGGTAACCGGAGATTCAGCCATGCCATTATTTTCAAGCTTTTTCTCTCCCTCTTTGGTATCTGCTTTCGTCTCAACTGCCTTCGTCGGACCAATCCGTCCTAACTTAACATCAGCTGCAGCCTCATCGATCAGATCGACTGCTTTATCAGGGAGGTACCGCTCACCAATATATTTTTTAGACAATTTAACCGCTGCGACTAAGGTGTCATCTGGGATAGTGACGCTATGAAACTTCTCATATTTCGGACGAAGCACCTTTAGCATCTCAACAGCTGCTTCCTCAGACGGCTCGTCACAAAGGATAGGCTGAAAACGTCTTTCAAAAGCTTTATCTTTCTCAAAATACTTTCGGTATTCAGCAGTAGTCGTAGTACCAATGATTTGCATCTGACCACGAGCCAGATACGGCTTTACGATATTTGAAGCGTCTAACGCGCCATCGGTATCACCTGCACCGATAAGTGTATGAATCTCATCGATGAAGAGAATTATTTTGCCCTCACTGGCAGTTGTTTCATTAATAATACTCTTGAGACGCTCCTCAAACTCCCCTCGATGACTCGCACCTGCGACCATTGATGCCAGATCTAATTGATAGATCTTTTTGTCTTTCAAATCCGCTGGAACAGAGCCGCTGACGATCGCCTCAGCTAACCCTTCAACGATCGCTGTCTTTCCGACACCAGCTTCACCGATGATGATGGGATTATTTTTAGTACGGCGTAACAAGACATGGATAAGGCGATCGACTTCTTTTTCTCGTCCAGCAATCGGATCTAATTTGCCCTGGCGTGCTTGTTCGGTAAGATCAATTGCATAGGTCTCAAGAACAGACTTTTTACCCGTAGTATAGGTCGGATTTTTAGATAGCTTAGTTTGGATTTCTTCTTTCTTAACCCCTTTCTCATTAAGCATCTTTGAAACATCTGAATTGCTATTACAGAACGCAACTAATAGATCTTCAGGAGAAATGAAGGAAACACCGCGAGCCTGGACATCTCGGTATGCCTGTTCGAAAAGCTGAGTCGTTGCGTCACTCAAAGTCGCCTGCCCACTGTAGGTCCCTAAGACTTCTTTACCTTGTACTTCTTTAGCAAGTGCAGCTACATCGACAGAGAAGCCACTAAGTAACTTATAAATATCCTCATCATACAAAAGACCAAGCAATAACTGCTCTGGATCGATTTTCTCATGGCGAACGCGTTTCGCTTCATCTTGCGCGTGGTGAAGGACCTGAGTCGTGCGTGCATCTAAGTGAGAGAGTGCTGAGATGTTTTGGCGAGAAACAGGATCCATGCGTGAAGTAGGCATGCTTGATGCTTGAGGCTGATCTTGAGGAGGAACCTGCTGTCCTACAGGCGCAACAGGATCCTTATGCTGATTAAAAAGATTTCCTAACATGGGCAGAAAACACGAGTATACTTCGCGCTATAATTATTTAATACAAATTCTCAAGAAAGAGCAAGTGTTAATCTACTCAGGCTTATCTAATGGTATTGCTACTGCTTGCTCTTCAGTTTGAGATTTAGCGCAATTAGCTACATTCACGAGCGACTCTGGTTCGTTCGCTCCAGATAGCGTCGCGAGAGCCATCACAGCTGCTTCTTTTTTCGCTTTGAGATAACCAAGTACTTCATCATGGGAGAAGCCACCCAAAAGTAAGAAAGGTAGGATATCACCAACTAACTTCATACCTTGCGTGATATTCTCTTCGGATTCTGATGTGAGGAGATTAATCACATTTTCTGTCTCTGACTTCTCCTCAGTAACCCATTCTTCTCTACTTTGTTCTTTATTTTCGCGAGTTTTTGGTACATCACCCTTGATAAATCGTTCATAAAACATCTTCTTGATCGCCTCATAGTCATCAAGGGATACTTTCTGCACGTTATTCTGCTTAGGTAGTCGAGCCGGCTTAACTTTATGCTGTTGTTTTGCAAGCCTATCGTTAACAAGTTTTACCAGAACCTTAGCAAATGGATCGCCTTTCTTTTCGAGTTGTTGATAGATAGTGGTTATCTCCTGTTGAGTAGTACTTGGAATAGAGATAAATTGCTGCATAATCTGCGCAGCATTTTCGTTTTGTGTGCGGTTTTCAAGTAATAACACTCGAGCTTTATTTGCTGCAACAGGAGTGATCTCCCCATGTGCTAATGAAAGCAATGTCGATGAAACATTGTCAGAAGTTTTTTCTCTTTCGAGCGTTTCTTTAAGCGTAGAATAAACTTCTCTCAACTTGTCATCAGTGATCTGCAGAGGATTATCGAGATACTGTAGAAACTTCATAGTACTCTGAGTCTGCTCAGCTGAAACTTTATCCATTACAGTCATGATTGTTGCAGCTGATTCATTGCCTGACTGACGTGACTTTACGAGTTCTTCTCGAGCAGAACGGAATTCTTGTTGAAGCGGGAGGGCAATAAGAGATGGATCAAGTACTCCCTGAAGTGTGTTCATAATTGCTGTTGGGGTATCCTCAATCAGTGGAGCCTCTGAACTTGCGGTCAAAGCCATAAGTGTTGCTGCGGATTGGTCACCTTGTGCTGTTCTCGTCTGGAGTGATTTCTTCAGGGAATTGAGTTGTGCTGACTCATCTGCAGTCAGACTCAAGTTTTGTAGAGACTTACTGAGTACCCGTGCGAGATCTCTCATACTCCCTTGCTGGCTAGACTGAGTCTCAAATGAGGCAACATCTCTAAGCGTAGGGACTGTGAGCTTAATCTGTGGAGCCGTCTGTAACGTTTGGTCAGCTTCAGATACAGTTACCTCTGCTGCCTGCATCGTCTGAGTGTTTGCAGTCTTTTGGGCAGTATTCTTCACTGAAAGAAGCGTTTGTTCATCTGACTGCTGAAGTGTCGTGAGGACACTCTTTCCAGCTTCTAATTTAGCTTTAAGATATCCAGTTATCTCCTCTTTAGAAAAGCCGCCTAAGAGAAGGAATGGTAAGATTTCACCAACTCTATCCATTCCCATTTGGACTTGGTTTGGATCACTTGAGGCTAGGAGATTAATCGTATCGCTGATATCAGTCGTCTCTTTCGTAATCCAGGCTTCACGAGTGGTATTAGCTGGTGGTTCTGCGCTCGAATAGTTATCAGACCAAAGTTTCTTTACACTTTCATAATCCTCAAGTGAAACTTGCTGAATTCGATTCTTGGTCGGAATAGTAGCTGAAGTCACACTCGCTGCTGCTGGATGAAGTTGTTTAGTAAAGGCCCTCAGGAGTGACGTCGCTAACGTATTATTAGTAGACTTTGCCTCGATAAGTTTTTTGTAGAGAGACTCAAGCCCTGCCTGTGTCTCTGGTTGAACTGAAGCCACTTCATCTTTAAGATAAATTGCTAACTCATCACCATGAGAAGCATTAGTATTGATGACTGCAATCAAGTTAACAATACTCTCCTGAGTGAGTGGAGCACGTAAAGTCTTGAGTACTAGTTGGGCTGTCGTATTTCTATCTTCACTTGCTTGGGCTACTCGCTCAACCAACTTCTTATAATGCATTTGCTCTGATGCTGTAGATAAATTCTCAGGATTACTTAACCTCGTTAACAATGTCTCTGCGTCAGTCTGATAATTAAGCTTTAGCTTGGTAGCTTCGTTAGTAATCTCAACAGCGAGTGGGTCATTGGATCTCGTTAGTACCGCAAGCTTGTCATGCAGCTCCTGGAAATACTGAACGGTATTTTTTTCTCCAGCAATTTCGGGAGTGACAAGAGCAAGCATGGTTGTTGCAAATTGACTACGTTCACTTTCAGACAGCTTACTTGGCAACGTCTCAAGCAATTGTGTTGCACTCAGGATCATCGTAGCCAGCGGGTTGTTTTCACTACTTTCCTTGATAACTTCATCGCGAATCTGAACCATTCTTTCTCGCTCTTTAGTATCGGTTATCCTTTCAGGATGAGACAGATGCTCAAGGACATTCTTAATACTGGTGATCTGTGATGACTCTTTCGTTTCTGACTTCGTCTCAAAGCGAGCAATATCGGTAAGCTTAGGTACAGACAACTCAGTCTTTTTCAGAAGAGTTACATCAAATGGTGCATTTGGAGCAGCTGTCTGATTGACTACCGTATTCGTTTCATCATTATTTGTCGTATTCGTAGTTGAGTAATTGTAGTTATTTACCACTGTCGTTGGCGCGCTAATTGAAGTATCTTTCTCATCGATTTCAGCTGAAGCTGCCAAGTGTTTTGTCTCAGTCTTTACTGCCTGCTTCGTTTCAACAAGAGTATCTTCTTCATCTTGCTGAGTTGTCGTATCCTCAAGAACGTTCTTGCCTGCTTCTATTTTAGCTTTGAGATAGGCGATCATCTCAGTCTGTGAGAACCCGCCGATGAGTAGGAATGGTAAGATATCTGAGACCTGCTGCATTCCTTGTTCAACTTCTTGGGGATTACTCGATGAGAGTAAATTCACTGTCTCTTGGATACTTGCGATGTCACTCTGGATCCATTCTTTACGACCTGATTGGCCGACAGGGACTTCAACATTTTTATAATTTTCTTTCCACATCTTCTTAACCGCTTCATAATCCTCCAGGGACACCTGCTGGATACGGTTAACCTGAGGCAGAGTACCTGATTTCAATTTGGCTGTGGCAGAGACAGGAGCAACTGCAGCTTTTTGTGATGTCAGCGTCTTTAACAGGAGCGTTGCGAGTGGATCGCCTTTTTTACTTGCTTCCTCAAGTGTCGTATGAAGTTGCTCCATGTCTTTCTCTGTTGTCTTATCAGAGGTAGAGACTGTCTTGAGAAGCTCTGCAGCTAATGGATTACCCTGTGCTTTGGCCTCAAGTAGCTGATCCTGGATCTTTCTAACCTGTTCAGGACTTGAAGCGTTATCGAGATTTTGGGCAAGCATCGTTGCTAACGGATTACCTGATTTACTCGCAGCCATAATCTTCTCGCGAAGTGTCGTGTAGTTAGCCTTTTCACTTGTATTGGTTACTTTCTCTGGGTGCGAAATTCCCTGTAGAAGCTGCTGGAGGTTCGTTACTTGGTTAGTCGTGTAGTTATTAACATTATTAAGAATAGTCGTCGCGAACTGATTGCCTTCCTTTGCGGCTTTACCCAACTCTTGTTTGATCTCAACTATTTTCTGCTGGTCACGCTTAGAGGTGATGAGTGTCGGCTGCGCTAAGTGCTGTACGAGACTCTGCATCTGCTGGGAGACTGAAGAAGCCGATGACTGCGATGAGTAACTCGTATAGGTCGTGGCTGCATTAAGTATGTTCGTCGCGACAGAATTGCCTTTCTGACTCTCAGTCACTAACTTTTCTTTGATAACGCGCAGACGATCTCGCTCGGTGCTTGAGGCGACTGTGGTTGGATTCGCGATATTGATAAGAGTCTGCTTCATGCGCTCAATCTCACGCTGTGAGTTAACGTCATGACTCAGACGAGTCGACTCATAGCGAGCGATATCACGCATCGTCGGAATTGAAAGATTGGTCAGACGTGAAATTTCTGTCTGGTTATTGCGAGTTACGAGCGTTGGGCGTTCTACCGTTCGGCTGGCTGTAGTAGGAATATCTCTCGCAAGTCCCGTCGTCTTAGGGATTTCAAACCGCTTCGCAAATGGAAGAGCCCTTGCCAGTCCAGTCGTAGCTGGTGGAGGAGTTCCTGGAGGGAGCGGCGTAAGAGGAGCTACAGGTCTATTATTAAGCATCGTATAGACCTGTTTGATCAGAGGGTTATTCTGATAATTAAAGGCCATCATGTAGTCTAAAAAGATCTGCAGCAGAATAAATGGCAAAATAATCACCGTCCAGAGCATCAGGAGCGCAACTAGGTAGAGAGCGAAAGTATCAGGCAAATTCACACTATTATTAAGACCGATGTTCTGACCTGGGCCACCGAGTAAGATGTTAATAGCGGTCGGGTAGACAGCATCTGCTGGATTATTTACTCCTGAAAAATTAAAAATGAGCGGCAACCCTGAATGCCAGAGGCGAACCAGACCAGATAAAAATACAGCAAAGAGAGGCGCATAAAGTAACCATCTGAAGAATTCCCCCACCCAAATTTTGGCAGTATTTCGCAGTGGGTAAAACAAGAGAAGTAGTGGGAAGATGGGCGAGACGATGATCAAGAACCACAGGATGATTTTACGGAAAATCAGGAGGATGACCATCGCATAATAGGTAAAGGCTGTAAGTTTTACTAGCAGTAATGAGATAAAGGCAGACTCATCAAAAGATTGGCCGAAAACCCGCAGTCCCTGAAACGACTGGTAATTAAAGCCAACATATAAAAGATCTTTTTGGGAAATAATTTGTCCGGCCTGGTTACGCAGGAAAAATCCTTGGAAGATATCAATAATTTGATAGAGAAACTGCACCAGCGAGAATGAAAAAGTCACAAGTAATACCACGAGGAAAAATCGCGGCAGGAAGCGTTTGGCAGATAGACTTCTGCCTCGCGTTATGATCAAGATAAATGCTGTAACTAAAATAACGAAGAGAAAAAGTGCATAGACTATTCGCTGAATCGTCTGCCAGAGTGGAACAAGCGGATTGTTACTATACGCACTATCTGATGCCCATTTATAGTCTCTTAGCGTCCAGTCCAGTAACTGACCAGAACGAGCAGCATTTTTACCAATAGTCGTAACCTCAGGGTCTTTAATCCATGAGCCCTCTTGAGGCAAATCTTGAGCTTGGACAGTATCGACCGCTGTAGTGTCAGCAGCGTGAATAATAGCTGTCGATAGCGGGCTGAGTAAAATCCCTAATACCAATAAAATCGAAACTAAATATTTTTTCATTAATGACTAACTCCTGGCAGCTGCAAAATGTCTACCAAGAAGACTTCGATGAATATAAAGCCGAAAATCGCGAGGAGCAGTCCTAAAACTGCATAAAAAATATAACTTTTACCGACATTTACTTTTTCTGGTTTACCTTCTGACGTAAGGAGTGTATAGCCGCCGATAATGATAAAGACTAAGGCAACACCGCCGATAAGTCCCAGCCCAATACCATAAAAACTCGTGACGAACTGGATAGGATCTGTAGGCAAACACCCAACTTCAGTCATCGCCTGATCTGAGGGACAACTCGGAGTTGGAGTAGGGACATCTGCAGCATAGGTAAGCTGAGAGGTAAGTACTAATAAGCAGAATGTTACAAGCACAAGGCTTGTGACCATTCGAATGATGTGGGCAGACATCTTTTTCATAGCAGGAAAAACCCGAAAACGGGCTATACTCCTGTTAAAAGTATATGGAGTTTATAGATAAATTACAATTGAAGAAGATTAGTTCTTAAAACCACTTTTTCTTCGAGGATTCGGTATCGAACTGTTCAAGTAATTCTTTTTGCTTTTTACTCACGGTTTTTGGGATCACGACTTTTATTTTTACATAATGGTCACCCATGCCTGAGCCGCGGAGTCGCTGGATGCCTTTGCCGCGTAAGCGAATCAAGCTTTCAGGCTGCGTACCGGAAGGAATTTTAATCTTTACTGGACCTTGGACAGTCTCGACACTAATCTCACTGCCGAGGACTGCCTGTGGGAAGGTAATCTCCTCCTCAGAGATAACATCTGAACCCTCACGCTGAAATTTTTTATCTGATGCGACGTCAAACACGATGTCATAAGTATCAAACCTCATCCTCGTTCCAGAATCAACTCCAGCTGGAACT
Source organism: uncultured Gammaproteobacteria bacterium (assembly GCA_964598995.1). GTDB lineage: Bacteria > Patescibacteriota > Microgenomatia > Levybacterales > UBA12049 > JACROF01. Next base: position 10,802 of record CAZRDR010000021.1, read on the forward strand.
TTGATCTTTTGTTTTTTACCATCGATGGTGACCTCTTTTTCTGTTCCGCTCACAGCCTCAGTAAATGAAAGCGAAAGAGAGTAGACCGGCCGACGTGATCGTGACCCAAAAGGTGAAGCACCGCCAAAAAACTGCTCGAAAATTTCAAAAGGATCTGAAAATCCGCCGAAGTCAAAGCCCTGGCCATTAGTCGTGTACGTGTACTGTCCGCCAAAACCACCAAAAGGCCCCTGACCACCAAATGGTCCGCCAGCCCCAGCGCCTCCTTGCTCAAATGCTGCAGCTCCGAACTGGTCATACGTCTGACGCTTCTGTGGATCAGACAAGACCTCATAGGCTTTAGTAATTTCTTTGAACTTCTCTTCGCCTTCTTTAGTCTTATTACGATCAGGATGATACTGAAGCGCTAACTTACGATAGGATTTCTTAATCTCATCCTGTGTTGCCGACTTAGTTACACCTAATAATGAATAATAATCTTGATTTGCCATATTATTTTTTAGCTCTTTTACTTAACTGAGTATATCGATCAAATGCACGTGGACCGATGACAGTATGAGCAGTGTTTAACCCTTCAAACCTTCCATTTGGGTAGCCAACTGTTACTTTTGTTTCACGCTTAGTAAGAGCGTCTCTAAGATCATTATTATACCATGTCCTGCCTCCACCTAAGGTATAAAAGTGAGCATCAGATGAACCCACTGCACCACCTAACTTATCTCCGTATGAACTAAGATTTGCAGAATAATAAGCGAGCGCTTGGTCGTTATTGCCGTTAAAACGTGGACTGAATTCAAGCCCCGCGTTATAGACCTCAAATCCATCAAAATACACATAAGGATTTTTGCTATTTATGACTAGCTGAATACCCGTCTCTCCTATACCCTTAACAAGAACGGCGAATGGATGAACTGCTATTGCCAAACCATCCTGATCGTGAATTGCTTCAAGTGTCCAATCGATATCTTTACCTTGAGGAATATCTGATTTGAGGTAAAGCCCAAGGACATGACCACCACTGGTAGAGATCTCTTCGCCTGGAATCAGTTCAGTTTCAGGAGAATAGACTTGCGCATAACCTTTCCCAAGAATTCCAGGTAAAAGAAAATTGTGATCTGTTACTCCAACAGCGCAGATACCAAGTTCCCGAGCCACTTCGGTGATCTCATCGAGATTCATTTTCCCATCAGAAAATACCCCGTGGGTGTGAAGGTCTGCACATTTAGTTACTGTGTCTACTGATGAATAAATTTCTCTCATAAGGAATTAATCATAAAAAAGCCCCGTCACGAACGAGGCATAGTTTTATAGTTATCTATCTATTATTACTCAACGACTTCGCCTTCAACAGGCTCGTCTTTGTTTTTATCAGAATCCTTCTTCTCCTCTGATGTTCCTGTATTTTCAGATGAAGCATCGGTCGAAGTATTAGCAGCATTCATCGCCTCACCAATTTTCATAAGAGTATCTGACAGCTCTTTGGTCTTTGCTTCAATTTCATCTTTACTGCCAGATTCCAAAACATCTTTGAGAGCTTTAATCTTGTCCTCAACTTCTTTCTTAGTATCCTCTTGTACTTTATCCCCAGCATCTTTGAGAGCTTTCTCGGCTGTAAAGATAAGTGAATCAGCTTGGTTACGTGCCTCGACCTGAGCTTTTTTCTCTTCATCTTCTTTTGCATGCATCTCGGCTTCTTTCGTCATGCGCTCGACTTCATCCTTAGACAGGCCAGTTGACCCCTGGATCTTAATACTCTGTTCCTTACCACTTGCTTTATCCTTAGCTTTAACACTGAGGATTCCACTTGCATCGATATCGAAAGTGACTTCGACCTGAGGCATACCACGAGGTGCTGGTGGGATACCATCTAAGATAAATCGACCGAGTGACTTGTTATCTGCAGCCATAGGACGCTCTCCCTGGAGAACATTAATTTCAACTTGTGTCTGGTTATCAGCTGCTGTTGAGAAGACCTGTGACTTACTGGTCGGGATAGTCGTATTGCGTGAGATAAGAGGAGTTGATACGCCGCCTAGTGTCTCAAGACCAAGAGTTAATGGAGTAACGTCTAGAAGTAACACATCTTTGACGTCTCCTGAGAGAACGCCTCCCTGAACAGCCGCTCCGATTGCGACGACTTCATCTGGGTTAACTGATTTGTTAGGCTCTTTACCAAAGAACTTAGATACCGTCTCGACAATCTTTGGCATGCGAGTCATTCCGCCAACGAGTACGATTTCATCTATTGCTGACTTCTCAACACCCGCATCTTTGAGCGCTAACTCAACAGGCTTTAATGTCTTTTGGACGAGATCATCGACGAGCTGTTCTAATTTCGCACGAGTTAAGGTCATCGTGAGATGAAGTGGACCATTTTCACCTTGGGTAATAAATGGCTGATTGATTTGTGCTTCTTGAGAAGTTGAGAGCTCGATCTTTGCTTTTTCTGCTGATTCTTTCAGACGCTGAAGAGCCTGGGCATCTTTACGAAGATCGATATTATTTTCTTTCTTAAACTCATCTGCGAGGTAATCGATGATGACCTGGTCGAAGTCGTCTCCGCCGAGGTGAGTATCACCATTGGTTGATTTAACTTCATAGACGCCATCACCAAGCTCCAAAATTGAGATATCGAATGTTCCGCCTCCAAGGTCATAGACTGCGATCGTATGTGCATTTTGCTTATCGAGTCCGTAGGCGAGTGCTGCAGCGGTAGGCTCATTAATAATTCGCTTTACATCAAGTCCAGCGATCTCTCCAGCTTGTTTGGTAGCTTGGCGCTGACTGTCGTCAAAGTAGGCGGGAACAGTAATAACTGCTTCAGTAACTTTTTCTCCTAAATATGCCTCTGCATCAGATTTGATTTTCTGGAGGATCATAGCAGATACTTCTTGAGGAGTGTAGGTCTTACCATCAACTTCAACTACAGCCATATCATCACGGCCTGCTTTGACTGTATATGGCAGCCATTTCATATCACGCTGGACTGACTCGTCATGGAACTTCTTACCCATCAGACGTTTTACTGAAAAAATCGTCTCTTTAGGCTTTAAGACCATCTGACGCTTGGCCACGTCCCCTACGACATGCGTCTTTGGATCAACAACTGATGGGATAACATTTCTTCCCTCAGCTGAGTGGATGACCTTTGGTGATCCACCCTCCATCACAGCCATAGCTGAATTTGTTGTACCTAAATCAATTCCAATTATTTTTGCCATATTAATTACTTTCTTTCTGACCGTTTCCTACGACGACTTGCGCCGCGCGTAAGAGTTTGTCATGCAGCAAGTATCCTGTGCGTACTTCCTGTATAACAACTCCATCCTTACCCGGACCGGTAGTCACGACTTCCATAGTTACTGGATCAAAATCCTTTCCAATAGTCTCGATCTTGGTTACTCCATCAGATTTTAATGTCTGAAGAAATTGATCGGTAACTATTTTTAAAGTTCTGTTCTCTTCGTGCTGTTGAGCAAGTATTAATGTATCCAAAATTGGTAAAAATCTCAACAGTAATTCCTTGTTACTTGATTGAATTAGAACCAATCGTTCTTCCCGTACTCTTTTCTCAAGATTCTGATAATCTGCGATCGCTCTTAAGCGAGCATTCTCAGCAATCTGTAATTTCTCCTCGCACTCATCGTGACTCTGCTCTTCGCGTTCGACCTCATTTACTGTCTCTCCAATCTCTTCTTCTGGTTTTGTCGTTTTCTTATCCATTACCATCCTTTTGCAACTGTCTCGATGAGGTCACCAAAGTAACGAACAGTCGGTACTACCATTGTATAGTTAAGTCGCACTGGACCAATTACACCGATCTGTCCTGCTCCATGCATTGGCGTCTCGTACTGGGTATAGACAAAACTATACGGACCATGCAGTCTCTGACCTAAGTCTTCACCCATCAGAACATGAATGTCTTCGCTGTCAGAACTAAATCTGCTACAGAGATCGAAGAAATAATCTTCCTCATCAAGTGTCGCTAAGAGCGTCTTGGTGATAACGATATCATAAAATTCAGGCATTTCTAAGATATTTGAATAGCATGAGATGAAGACATCTCCTTCACTAGTTGTCGCGATAGCGAGTGTCCTTGTCTTATTTGCTAACGAGCGGGTTGCTTCCTTTAAGAAGCGCTGCATCTTTTCTCGGTAATCCCAAACTTTTTCTTTAAGCGCTACTTCCTCAACAGTTGATAGCTCTTTTTCCTTCATCAGCTGAGTTACATAGAACTTCATACCGATAGGAGTAGGAACACGTCCAGCTGAAGAGTGAGGCTTTTTAAGATAGCCAAACTCAGAGAGTCTGACCATTTCATTTCGAATAGTCGCAGGAGAAGCACTAAGATTGTATTTCTTCTCAAGCGTCTCCGAACCTACCGGTTCAGCCGTATTGATGTATTCCTCAATAATAGCTTTAAGAATTTCAATCTGTCGTTGGGTTAGATTGTGCATATGCATTACCGGACAAGATTAGCAGTATGATAACAAGAGTGCTAGGACTTGTCAAGCCCATAATTGGAATATTTTTGAAGCTAGTGTTGTAAGAGTACAGTAAATTCTTTATGCTTTATCTATGCGAAAAAATAAAAAAAGAAACATTATTTACCTTATCAGTAGTATTGTCTCACTCGTCAGTCTTCTGCTGATCATTTTTTTTCTGCCGCCATTTACCACACTCCAACTCTTATTCCTTATCATCCAGCCGGTCATGCTCCTCTTTCTTCCGCTCATCGTACTTCTTTTTAGTTTACCAGCATTTATCTTTAAGACTCGAAAGCATGGCATCTTCCTTAGTATTTTTGTCGTTACGTATCTGTTATTCCGTCTCAACGGCCTCACGCATCCGATCTTCTTAGTTCTTCTCGTAGGACTCCTCTTGATGCTTGAGTTCCTGTTCAGCAACCGCCAGCCTCAATAAAGGTTGCTGGAGGCTCACTCCTCTGGTACAATTCAGTAGCTGTTAATGCTTACAAGTGCTGCATTGGATGCAGTACAAGGAAGAATCGAGCAGCGGAATAAGACGTACTGATATGTACGTTGTTGAGCAACGCAGATTCTGACGCAGGAATGCGCCAACTGCAGAACTTGTACTTATGAATAAGTTTTATCTTACCAGTGCCATTCCTTATGTAAATGCGCGTCCCCACATCGGTCATGCATTGGAGTTCCTCCAAGCTGACACGATTCGTCGCTATCGAAAGCTTTTAGGTGATGACGTGTTGTATCTATGTGGTTCAGATGAAAATGCGATAAAAAATGTCCAGGCTGCCGAAAAAGCAGGTCAGCCTATTCAGGAATTTATCGACGAAAATGCCAAGTATTTTGAGGAACTGGCAAAGGAGCTGAATGTCGAATTTGATGTCTTCCAGAAAGGTAGTAGTGATGATCATAAAATAGCCAGTCAGCGACTCTGGGAGTTATGCGATAAAAATGGTGATATCTATAAAAAGGCCTACAAAGGTCTTTATTGTGTCGGCTGTGAAGAATTTAAGAGTCCAAGCGAACTAAACGAACAAGGCGAGTGCCCTGAGCATCCTGGCAAACCACTTGAGGAAATTGAAGAGGAAAATTATTTCTTTAAATTATCAAACTATCAGGACCAACTCTTAGAGCTTATCGAATCAGATGAGTACAAAATTATTCCTGAGTTTAGAAAAAATGAAATAGTCTCGTTTATTAAATCTGGTCTGCAGGACTTTAGTATCTCCCGCAGTAATGAGCGTGCAAAGAACTGGGGAGTACCAGTCCCAGGTGACGATTCACAAAGAATTTATGTCTGGTTCGATGCGCTCAACATCTACCAGTCAGGAATTGGCTTTGGTACTAATGAAGAAAAGTACAACAAATGGTGGCCGGCTAATCTCCATGTCGTTGGTAAAGGTATCATCAGATTCCACGCTGTCTACTGGCCAGCGATTCTATTATCTGCTGGACTAAAACTCCCTAAAGCACTTTTCGTCCACGAGTATTTCACCGTCAATGGTCAAAAGATGTCCAAGACACTTGGCAATGTGGTTAATCCTATCGATATCACCGCCAAATATGGCACTGATGCCCTCAGATATTACTGTCTCGCCAAAATATCACCATTCCAGGACGGTGATTTTTCTGAAGAGAGATTAAAAGAAGTCTACAACTCAGACCTTGCCAATGGCCTGGGAAATTTAGTCGCGCGTGTCGCCCGATTAGCTGAGAAACACCAAATTAGTCTTAATCAAAAAGATCAAGCCTTAACTCAAGAAGTTAATGCAGCTTTAACTGATTACAAATTTAACGAGGCACTTGGCGAAGTGTGGCGACTTATCACCAAAGCTGACCAGCAAATCAACGAGACAAAGCCATGGGAACTTGAGGGAGAGAAGGCTAAAGAAGTATTATCTGATCTTTCGGAACAAATCGCGATTATTGCGTATAATCTCCAGCCTTTCTTACCTGCAACAGCAGAAAAAATTCTCAGTCAATTCTCAGGCGAGATTAAAAGCTCAACTCCACTTTTCCCAAGACTTTAGTCACTATGATCGATGTTCACTGTCATCTTAATTTTCATAGCTTTGAAAAAGACTATGATGAAGTAATCAAGAGTGCGCTTAGTAAAGGTGTTACGCGTATCATTAATACCGGTACCAAACATGACTCCAGTCAATGGGCCGTCGATCTAGCTAAAAAGTACGATGAGTTATACGCAATCGTCGGAGTTCACCCACATCACGCGGATAAAGTCGAGTTGGGAGAAAACTGGATTGAAGAATTAGAAAAAATCGCTCTTCAGGATAAAGTCGTAGGAATTGGCGAGATAGGCCTAGATTATTTTAGCTATCAGTCAAATGGCGTTGTTGATCCTACATTACAAAAAGAAGTATTTGACGCACAGATAGAGCTAGCACATAAGCTTCACCTACCTCTCCAAATTCATAACCGCTTAGCTGGCGAGGATGTAATCGCGATGCTGAAAGAGCGTAAGCATCTCCTTGAGGCAGTTCCAGGCATGTTCCATTGTTTTGCAGGTTCTAAAGAGGTCCTCAAAGACGCTTTAGATATGGGCTTTTTTATTGGGTTTGATGGGAACAGTACCTATCCAGGTCTCGCTCCTAAAGAGACGGTAGAACTGCGAGAGCTAATGCAGCTTACCCCTCTTGAGCGTATTGTAACCGAGACAGATAGTCCTTATCTCACTCCTGTCCCGCATCGAGGAAAACGTAATATGCCTGAGTATGTTATCTTAGTTGGCAAGTTCGTAAGCGAGATTAAAGGTGTCTCTTACGATCAAATTGTGGAACAAACGACCAAAAACGTCTATACTATCTTTACTCGGATGAAATAAAGCCGTATCGTGCTGCCTATACCCACTATGACAGATCATTTTGATAGATTATTTACCCGCTACCCCATCAAGACCAAGCGTTTTTTAGAACTCATGCCTGGACTTCTCTCCTGGACTGTCATCCTCTCACCTATCTGGGCCTCACTCTTAGCACCTACGCTCCTTGCCTACTTCATCCTCTTTTTTGATACCTATTGGTTCTACAAATCATACTCGCTCGTCATTAATGCCTATCGCGGTGCAAAACGCATCAAGCAAGCAGAAAGAGCTAACTGGCTCGAGAAAGCTAAAAAGTATGACGACTATCGCAAGGTTCAGCATATTTTGATCATCCCAAGCTACAAAGAAAGTGTGGCAAAGATGCGAACGACCATCGAGAACCTCTCACGCCAAACACTTCCCTTAGACCAACTTCATGTCGTCCTGGCTATGGAAGAACGCGAAACTGAAGCTCCAGAAAAAGTCAAAGAAATTACTAATGAATTCAAAGGCAAATTCGGCAGCCTTTTTGCAACGTACCACGTTGATGCGCCTGGGGAGATTAAAGGAAAATCCTCTAACGAAGCCTTTGCCGGCAAAGCTGCCTACCAAAAACTTATTATTGAGGAAAAACTCGACATCGACTACGTCACGATCTCCAGCGTCGACGTTGATTCTATCTTTGATAAACAGTTCTTCGCCTACCTCACCTATGCATTCTTAAGTGATGAAAAGCGCTATAACAAATTCTGGCAGTCTGCCACAGTTTTTTATAACAATATTTGGCAAGTACCAGCCCCAATTCGTATCCTCTCATTCTTCGGCAGTCTTTGGAGGACTTCTATGCTGGTTCAGGGAGATCGTCTAATTACTCAATCCACCTACTCGCTCTCACTTAAACTCTTGCGAGATATTGGCTTCTGGGATGTTGATGTCATTCCTGAGGACTACCGCGTCTTCTTCAAAGCTTTCTTTAAGATGAAAGGTCAGGTCTGGACTGAGCCGATTTTCCTTAAGACCTCCATGGATGCAGCTTTCTCGCACGGTTATGTCAATAGTCTGAAGAATAAATACCATCAAGAGCGCAGATGGTCATGGGGAGTCTCAGATGACCCACTCTTCCTTAAATGGTGGTTCACCGTCCCAGGTGTTCCTTTTATGCGAAAAACGATTATGGTTTATCATGTCGTTCTCGATCATTTCCTCTGGCCGGTTAACTGGTTCGTCGTAACGATTGCAGCCAACGTCATGCCTTTTGTAAATCCTGTTTTCTCACGAACTGAACTTGGCTATATCTTACCTCGTGTTGCAGGATCGATCTTAACCTCAACGATCTTAGCTATTTTTGCCCTGATGTTCATCGACTATAAGAATCGTCCTGAGAATACGACACTCTCTCTTCGCCGTAAGATATTCTTCCCTTTTGAATTTATTCTGATGCCTATCGTTGGATTTTTCCTTTCAGCGCTTCCTGCTTTGATATCTCATACGCAACTTATGTTAGGTAAGCGTATGGAGTACAAAGTAACTGATAAAGCATGAAAGAACATATCAAACGACTTGAGAGGTCACATGAATTCTGGACTGTTATTGGTCTAGGTGTTGTCTTCTTTCTTCTCCGCCTTCCTTCTCTGTTCGAGCCATACTGGTATGGAGACGAAGGAATATACCAGACACTCGGACTTGCCATAACAAAAGGCCGCATACTCTACACAGGTATTTGGGATAACAAACCTCCATTGCTCTACTATACGTATGCCCTCGTTCACAGCAGTCAGTTCGCCATTCGCTCCCTTTCACTCCTCGTCGGACTAGGAGCAATCGCATTACTTTTTCTTTTAGCTAAAAAATTATTTAATGATCGGAAGAGTGCGCTTATTGCAACTGGCGTCTTTGTACTTTCTTTTGGCCTCCCGACATTCGAGGGTAATATCGCAAATGCTGAGAACTTCATGCTGCTCCCCATTATCGCTGCAGGGTATGTAATCTACAGTCTGGTAACAAAGAACAGAGACTTCACATCAACCACATCTTTGAAATTAGTTTCAGTAGCAGGTCTACTCCTAGGCTTTGCGTTCCTCTATAAAATAGTCGCTATCTTTGATTTTGCTGCTTTTTTTGTTTTTTTGATTATCAGCACTTATCGCGAGAGATTTACCCGTGAGCAGATATTCTCCTATCTAAACAACGTTTGGAAACTCTTTGGGGTATTCATCGTTGGCTTTATCTTTCCTTTCTTTCTGACTATTCTCTATTTCGCTCTAAACCACGCGTTAGGGGAGTATATTCGCGCAACTTTCTTAAGTACCGTCGGCTATGTCGGATATAAAAATGCCTTTATCATCCCGCAAGGCTTACTCATCTCTAAAGTTATTATTCTTGCCATCTTTTGTCTGATACTCTTTATCAAAAGACAGAAGACCTCATCAACTACACTATTTATTAGTCTTTGGGTTGCCTTCTCATTGTTTAATAGTTTCTTCTCTCAGCGTCCCTACACCCATTACGTATTAGTGCTCGTTCCTGCTTTTTCATTACTCGTTGGCAAAACATTTTTGGAAAGAAAATCTCAGCTAGTTAAATATGCAGTTATTACACTTATCGTCGGGTATCTGGGTATTCATTATTTCGATCACTGGAACATCAGCAAAACGATCCATTACTATACTAACTTTACGAGCTTTACGAGTGGAAACAAATCAGTGAACGCGTATGACACCTTCTTTGATAGAAGAACTATCCGTGACTATGAAATTATTTCGTATCTCAACCAACATAAACAAAAAGATTCTACACTCTATGTCTGGGGTAATGATGCTCAGATTTATCCTCTGACTGGTACTATCCCTCCGGGAAGATTTACTGTCGCGTATCACGTTGCAGGCAATCATAAGTATGAAAAGGAAATAGGAGACATCCTGAAGAACAATCCTCCCCATTTTCTTGTGATCATGCGCGATGTGCCAGTTTATCCATTCCCGATGTATAATTACCGACAAGTACTAAGCGTACAGAATGCTGATATCTATGAACGGAACAATTAAATTTCTCTCATCTGATCGAACAATCTGGCTCTGTATTATTTGCTCTCTGATATTCATCTTACTTAGTCTTTTTTTTACGGGACTTTTTTATCATAACCTCCCTCCGCTCATTCCAATTTTCAATCAACTGCCATGGGGAACAGATCGCTTGATGAGTAAACTTGGACTCCTTATTCCTATCGCAGTTTGTCTTGGGATTCTTGTTATCAACGCATTTACGACTCGATATATCTATGAAAAAATGCCAATCACAGCAAGGATGCTCAACATCACGACATTCCTTATCACTCTTCTTACCTTAATTTTTGTCTTTCGAACGATTCAATTGATTTTATAATATGATTTTTTCTATCATGCTACCGCCGTTATTATTAGCTTTTGTGGTGACTGTTGTTGCTACGTATCTTTTATTACCACTCATCACAAAATTAGGTCTCGTTGATGATCCTAAAAAGCATATTCATCCAGCAATTCTTCATTCTAAAGTTATCCCTCGCGGTGGGGGTATCCCTCTTTTTATAGGCATTCTGCTGGCAAGTCTCATTTTTATTCCTATTAATTCTGTAACAATTGCCATTTTTTTCGCGGCACTATTAGCGCTTGTGATTGGCATCATCGACGATAAATTTAACGCGATCTCAAAAGACGTCTCACCTTATCTCCGCTTTCTCGTTAATATTCTGTGCGCTGTTATCGTCGTCGGTTCAGGAGTGACAATCCCTTTTATTACTAATCCTTTAGGAGGGATCATTAATCTAGGACATAATGTTTTACCATTCCTTCCGATTACTTTTGGCGATATTATCACTGGTATGTGGATTATCTGGGTGATGACGATGCTTAACTGGAGTAAAGGAGTGGATGGCCAGATGCCGGGAATAGTTGCTATCTCTGCACTCGTTATTGGTGTACTTAGTTTACGTTTTCCATTTCTAGATAGCACCAGTCTTATCGACGCTAAACTCTCCTTTATCATTACGGGAGCTGCACTTGGCTTTTTACTCTTCAATTTTTATCCAGCCAAAATATTTCCTGGCTATGGGGCAACGAGTATGTATCTTCTTCTAGCGGTCGTGTCTATCCTCTCAAGTGCTAAATTAGCCACAGCAATTCTGGTGATGGGTGTACCAACAGTCGATGCTGTTTTTACTATCCTAAGACGACTCCTTGAGGGAAGATCACCCTTCTGGGGAGATAAAAAACACCTTCATCACCTTCTCCTTAGGCTTGGCTATAGCCAACGGCAAATCGCGTTGTTTTATTGGGCAATCTCTGCTATAGTGGGCACAATTGCTCTTACCGTACACAGCGAAAGTAAACCTTTTGCTCTCCTTCTTTTATTTGCTCTAGCTGGAGGCGGACTACTTTTTTTACATTTATTAATGCGCAATGAAAAAGACAGTTCGTAATTATCTACGTCTACTCAGACCTCGCCAGTGGTCTAAAAATTTCGCGATCTTTGCTGCGATCACTTTCGGCGGGCAGCTCTTAGTTTGGAACAGCCTAGTTACAGTTGTATTTGGCTTTCTTATCTTTTGTTCACTTTCAAGTGCTATCTACGTTATCAATGATATTTTTGATATTAATAAAGACCGGCTGCATCCTTTTAAAAAATTCCGCCCAATTCCCAATGGTGATATCCCAATCCCGACTGCAATCGTGATCGCAATCATCCTTGCATCAGTTGCTATCATCGGGAGTTCATTTATCTCCCCAGCTTTTTTCCTTTTGACGCTTTCCTATATGCTTCTCCAGATTCTTTATTCAGTTGTAATGAAAAATATCGCAGTCATTGATATTCTCGCACTTGCGGCAGGATATATCTTGCGAGTATACGCAGGCGAATTTTTAAGCGGTTATCATATCTCTGTCTGGCTTTTACTGACTACTATTTCGCTTTCTCTCTTCTTAGCTATTGGAAAAAGACGTCGAGAATTAACATTAGTATCAGAAGATAGTACTAAAAATATTGCACTTATCAGGAAAACACTCTCCCACTATTCAGAGAGACTTCTTGATGTTTATACCTCCATCTTTGCAACCTCAACGTTCATCTCTTATTCTCTTTTCACTTTTTTGGAGAACTCACATCGATATACTATTACTAATGATCTCCTCTTCCCAGATTTCTTACCAACATCACTCAATCAGAGAAAATGGTTAATGCTTACGATTATCCCAGTCGTCTATGGGCTGATGCGCTATATGCAGGATATTTATGAGAAACACGAAGGCGAAAGTCCAGAGAAAGTACTTTTTTCGGATAAACCACTGCTGGCTACCATCATGATCTGGGCGATCATGGTTTTCGTTATTATCTACATCGTCCAGGGGTGATTATTGTTTTTGGGCGTACTGACTGCTTATCCACCCGACTGTCCCATCAGTGAGTTTTATCTGATACCATCCATCAGCTTCCGTAACAAGGTCAAATGACTGACCTGGCAGGACTTGGCCAACCGCTGCAGCTGCAACACTTGCACTAGCCCTTACTCGTAAGAAACCTGTTGGTGTCTGGAGAATCGTTACCTTACTCTTAACTGGAGTCGGCGTTGCTGAAGGAGAAGCTGATTTAGTCGGCGTAGGCGTCGTCTGAGCTCCACTCTCATCATCAACACCTAAATAAACTGAGGCAATAAGCTTATAACCACTTGGTGTACGTATTCTCACTTTTTTATCAGCATAGCCTGCTTTTTTCAGCGTTAGCTCATGATCCGAATCAGTAATATTCTTAATTAGAAGCGGTGAGTAACCAGAGGAATTATTATCGAGTAACACCTCGACAGTATCAGGAATAGACGTAATCAAAAGTTGTCTATCATTACCATTTTTTAATGGCTCAAGCGTAATAATACTGCCTTCACTCGCTGCTCCGGCACCGAATTTTCGATCAACGACTGTGAGAATTGACTTAGAGATACTGATCTTTTCCTGGAACTCACTATAGTTGCCGCTATTAGGGACAACGCGAATTGTATAATCACCTGTTCCGATCATGTCATTAGTGTTACATTTACACAGAGGTGTTTGGCCGAGATATTTCCCATTCAAATAGACTTTACTCTGCGGCGCAGCAGTTACTTGCAACGCACCTTTATCATTTCCCCGAAGGAGAATTGACTGCACCAGGAGAAAAACAATAGCTGCAAAGATGAAAGATGGAATGAGGATTAAAAGAGCTTTCTTCATGCAAGTGAGATGTTACTATACCACAGAATGAAAGGCCCGACAAACTAATTATGAGGCTGGTTGTACACCCAGGATCTCGACAGTTCCACCGCAGTATTTGGTGATAATCTCACAGGTCTCACGTAACACTTTTTCAACCTGAGCAGGTGTAATATCAAAAACTCCATCGACGTTAATCAGCACATTTTTAGTTGTGAGACTAACAGCTGTCCGCAGACTATCACGATAATTAAGGTCAAGATTATACGGACCTTTTTGATCAAAATAAGCAAGCTCACCATCTTTACAGGTTGTTTTTTCGTCATCACCTAATAGAAGGATCGAATCAGTTGAGGTTGCGAGACAGAGCTCAGTCGGCAAAGCTATCTCATCCAAATCAAACGCTCCAACCGAGACATGATGCTTCATAACAACCAGGTTATATGCATCAACAAGAGTATTAACAGTGTACAAACCTTTTTTTAAGGCAACTCGTCTTAAAAGAGCCTCAGGACTTGGTCTGCGCGAATGCCAATCAATTCCCATATCCTTATAGAGTTTTCTATAACTCACAATTTCAGGGAATGATCCGATCTGTTCTGTAGTAAGAGTCTCAAACGAACTGAGTAATTCCTTTTTTGCTACTTCTAATTCCTTATCTTCTGTCTTAATAGTCACATTTTTAATAATCGCAACTCCAGTTGAGAGGGAAGGAAATTTTTCAGCAGCAGCTGAATTAATAGAAAAAATCTCAGGCTTATTAAGTACTGTCAGTTCTTTTTCTTCGTTACGTGCTCCTGTTTGAGGTTTGTTCTCGACTTTTAGCGTTGGGAAAAGAACAACTTCTTTAACTGCCCAGGTATTCGTCAAAAACATTGTTAAGCGGTCGATCCCGATACCAATGCCACCTGTTGGTGGCATACCGTATTCCATCGCCAGTAAGAAATCTTGATCAATCTGCTGGGCTTCCTCGCGGTCTTTGCGAGTTGCGTTGGTATCTTTGGTAAAGCGTTCGCGCTGGACTTGTGGATCAGTCAGCTCTGACCAGCCGTCAAAAATTTCTTTTCCGCCGACATATCCCTCAAATCGCTCAACCCAGCCTGGTTTGGAACGGTGAGGTTTGGAAAGTGGACTGATATCTTCTGGATAATCGATGATCCAGGTTGGTTCTTTGAGGGTTTTCGGGATAATATGATCAAAAATCATAAATATCAGCTGACCTTTAGTCTCTCCACCTAAGATTTCCATCTGAGGACAGTGCTCTTTCGCAAATGCCAAAAGTGATTCAACTGTCGCTGTCTCAACATCAAGCCCCAGTCGTTCCTTCAGGATCGTTGCCATCTCAATTCGAGGCCATTTATTACCGATATCTATTGTCTGGTCATCTACTTGTAATTTGGTATCACCGTAAATTTTAGTTGCCAAATGCTTGAGTAGTCCCTCAGCAACATCCATGACCCGGTTATAGTCAGCATATGCTTCATACCACTCAATCATCGTAAATTCAGGGAAATGTGTCTGGTCAATACCTTCGTTACGAAAATCTTTACAGATTTCATAAACTCGTTCATAACCGCCGACTATCAGGCGTTTGAGATAAAGCTCATCTGCGATACGTAAGAATACATCTTGATCAAGAGCATTAAGGTGGGTTTTAAAGGGTTTGGCATTCGCACCGCCATAAAGCGGCTGAAGAGTTGGAGTCTCGACTTCCCAGAATCCAAGTCCATCGAGGTACTCTCTAACTCCTCGGACGACTTTAGTACGCACATTAAAGCGTTCACGAACATCAGGGTTAAGTAGAAGATCCAAATAACGCTGTCGATAGCGAGTCTCAACGTCTTTGACGCCAAACCATGTACTCGGCAGAGTCCGCATCGCTTTAGTAAGAAGGGTATATTCAGTAGGTGCGACTGAGGTCTCACCAGCAATTGTCTTGACGACTTCACCTTTCACACCAATGATGTCACCAAGATCTAAGAGCTTAAGATTTTTAAAAGCCTCTGCCCCAAGGAGATCTTTTTTGAAGAAAAGCTGGATTTTACCTGTCTCATCCTGTAAATCGGCGAAAGCGATATTCCCATGCTCTCGGAAAGACATGAGCTTGCCGGCTGTACTGACAGTCTCACCCATACTAGACAACGCGTCCTTGACCATGTGAGTCTTTGGATACGACGCAGCATAAGGATTCCAGCCTAGGGCTTTAATTTTCTCTAGTTTTTCTTTACGAACTTTTATTAATTCTGAATCATCCATATCTTATTCTCCTTGCATTATAAATGTTTTACCGTCGCTTTAGAAGGTCTACCTTTTATTGATAAAGCTCGACCCTTGTCTCCCTCCTTGAATCCGAGCTTGAGCTCGCTGTAACGTCTCACCTGACATTTGTGAGAAATCCAGCTCATCAAACTGTCTAACTACCTGCCACCGAGAGTTAGGTAATGAAAAATTACGACCACCTTCTACTAGTTGTTGTGATAACAGCTCTTTATCTTCGTGTCGTTGGGGTCGATACCAGACATAAGGTACGATAACTACATCACTATTCCCGCCTGTAGCGATCGCTGGCCTGGAAGTCACCCCCCCTGTGAACCCAAAATGAGCACCAGCCCGAGAAGACTTTAAGAGAAAACAACTGGAATCCGAACCTACCATATCTGCATTAACCGCACCAGCCAGATAACCCTCCGACTTCTCACAGAATATCTGGTCAGAAAATGTATCAATCGCATAGGGAACCCTCGGTAAGTTAGCTACCCTATCTGAAAGAGCAGGCGACATATTCTCTATTGGGAGTTGGGAATGAAGAACGGCCAGAACAAATGGGAAATTCCCTCGTTCTCCTCTCTCAACTCTTTGCCATAATTCACCAAGTAACTCCATCGTTTCCTCACGCTGTGCCAACTCTGAGATAACGCCACTTGGAGTATGACTACTCCCTGCCAACGTTAATTCTGCTTGAAGTGCTGTCGCGAGAGCTTTTGTTCCATTTCCGATCGCTATATAAGGATTCGCCAGCAGCCTCCTTGCCTCATCTAACAAATGCTGATCTATCCGTTGTTCTTGCCGATCTCGCATTACCGTTGACTCATCTTGATATGTATTAAATTCAGTACTCATATTCCACTAAAAAACCCCTCCTTGGAGGGGTCTATTCATAAACACGAAAAGAACCCCTCTTACGAGCGGTTCTTCTTAGCATTAGTTAAAACGTTACGTGTTTGCATAGGTTGTAAGTGCGTATTATTACTGAACAGTTATCTACTGTCAAGAACTAATCATTGATAATGACAACTTCAGGTTCTGGACGAAAACCGAACGTCTCGGCAAATTTATCCTGAATTTCTTTGATGAGTGTCTTTACATCTTCTCCTTTAGCGTGATCGATATTAACAATGTAATTGGTGTGTTTTGAAGAGACCATCGCCCCCCCGACTTGTTTTTGGGAGAACCCCAAGCGATTAATAAGATATCCCATCGAGACCTTGCCGTACCATTTTTGCTCTGATAATTCTCGGACCTCTGGCCAAACCTTAAATATTTTTTCCTCTTCTTCTTTATGCGTTATATTCTTAAATACAGAACCACAGGATGGATATTCCATCGGGTGATGCGTCTGACGATAGTCGATATTTTTTCTGTAGACCTCTTCTGCTTCTTGGACCTCTGCGACGCTCCCTTCTTTTAATTGAAATGTCGCTGAGACGATGAGAAGATTTGGGTGATGCTTAAAAAAACTGTCACGATAGCCGAAATGTGCTTCAGTATGAGAATAAGTCTTAATCTTGAGTTCAGGATCGGTGATATCGATGACTTCTGCCTCAAAGAACGTATCTTTCGTCTCTGCGCCAAAGGCACCTGCATTCCCGCGTACTGCCCCTCCGACACTGCTTGGTAGTCCACCAGCCCACTCAAGGCCTACTAATGACTCACTGATACTTTCTTTAATGAGTGAATCCATCGTCTCCCCTGCGAAAGCTTTTATTTTCGTTCCTTTCCTCTCAAAAGATGTTCCATCACCACTTAAAAAAATTACTGCCCCTAAAAAAGGGCTATCTGGGAGAATGACATTTGAGCCAAGTCCGAGGATCAATATATCGTTGATGTCTTTCTGTCTGCAAAAGTCCAAGGCTTCTTTAACTTCCGCAACATTACTGACTTCAAGGACGAAGCGCGCCTTGCCGCCAATTTTATAATAAACTAACTCAGACAAAGGAAAATCTTCACGGATAAGCATCATGAGGAGAGTATACGGCTTTTAGTTAACCGAAACAATGGTATAGTGGATCTTACCAGCTGGTGCCTCGACTTCGATACTTTCACCAATTTGTTTACCGATAAGAGCTTTACCTAATGGAGATTCATGTGAAATTTTCTTTTCGGCAGGATCTGCTTCCCATTCGCCAACGACTCGATAAACTTCCTGTTTGTCATTGATCTTAAGGGTAACTTCTGAGCCAAGAGCAACAGCACTGCCATTTTTGGAACCGCCTTCTTCAATGAGTGAAACCTGCTTGAGTAACTCTTCAAGTTCATCGATACGTCCATCAATAAATGAAAGCTCTTCACGTGCAGCAACGTACTCAGCGTTCTCTGAGAGGTCACCTTGATTGCGAGCATCAGATACGCGAGTGACAACTTCAGGACGTTTTACCTTAGTTAATTCTTCGTATTCCTTTTTAAGATCTGCTAACCCGTCTTTTGTAAGATATATTTTCTTTGTATCCATATTTATCTAAAAAATCCCTCCTTTTCTGTAAGAGAGGGGAAGTATTTGGTATATGTAAACCAGAGAAAGTATAGATAAAAATTAGTCAATTTGTCAATGATATTTAACCACGACCTGTAGTTGAGTTATCCAAGTATATTGGTAAATAATTAGAAGGTGTATAGTATTATTTTTGGTCATGTAAGCGTTCGTGGAATTGTGATATGACAGTCTTTCTAGCATCATTCGGATGAAAAGCCAGACGATCATTACCAATAGTTTCAGTCGTTTTATGAGAAGAAATAATCAGCAGTTCGAGTGATCTGACAATCGGTTCAAAAAATACTAATAATTTGTAAGGACGTTTTTTAAGCTGCCTAAAGTTAACAGCTCTCCCTTTAGCATTCGGTAGTATCTTGTGTGTCCAACTATTTACTTCCAAAAATCTTTCGTAGGTTTTATCCCTATCAAATAAAGGATACAGTTGCATGATTTCCCTAGCAGTGTAAATATCCTGAAATTTTTTAGGGAATGCCATCCCTGACTCAGTTACTAGCATGTTGAGACAGAATTTATTATTAGGGTGAGCGTCCTGACGTTTACGTCTTTTGCCGCTTAATTGTAAGAGCAGTAATAATAAGAGGCGTGAAGAAAAAAGTGTCCGATCAGCTGTAATAACAAAAAGGTCGATATCATCATCCTGCGCTGCATTCATTGCTGCGACACTTCCACTCACACCTACGAATAACACGCTTGGGATTAACGACAAATAACGCCCAACGGTTATAGCTAAACGTAGTTTTGTATCTGAAAATTCTCTCTTTTCTTGCGATACATCTATCGTCTGTGGATAGTTCTTCAAGG
The DNA here is from genome assembly GCA_964598995.1 of uncultured Gammaproteobacteria bacterium. Lineage (GTDB taxonomy): Bacteria > Patescibacteriota > Microgenomatia > Levybacterales > UBA12049 > JACROF01. The sequence goes on from CAZRDR010000021.1 coordinate 29,891, forward strand.
CTACATATCCGTTCTTCATGATAATAGTATCTCGATATGAGGAAAGAGCATCTTTTACTTCTTGCAAAGTAGCAGGATGTGCGCTTTGCCAGAAATAATGAAGCTCTTCTATCGTTAATGCTGCGTTAAAAAGGTGAGAATAAAGAAGTGTGTGGATTACTGCTTTTTTATTACTGCCCATATTTGCTTAAAACTTGGTTTACGCCTTGGGCGAGCGTCTGAATAGCTGTCTGACCGGATGTACTTCCATTTGAACGGACTGCATTACCTAAGTATCCGTTCATTTGATCATTAATGCCATCGTCATACGTATTGCTCACGAAATAAGATGAGACAGCATAATTTGCCTGTTCTAAGAAAGGCGCTAAGAGTGGATTACTCTTAACAGTCTGGGCAAGATCACGACGGGGATATGGCTCTCCAAATAATCTCGTCTTGGCTGTCTCGGTATAGAGTTTTTGAAGCGTCTCTTTCTGAGCCAGATACTTCATAAATAACATTGCTTCTTTTTGATGAGGGGAACGAGATGATACGCCTTCTACCCAGTAACTCGCGAGTGTCTTCTGACCTCCCGGAAGATTTGGGACAGGGTGAACGCTAAAATTTAGCGTTGGGTTAAGAGCTTTTATAGCAAAGATATCCCAGGAGTAACCAAAGTACATCGCTAAATTACCTTTAGCAAAAGCTGTCTGGGTCGGATCAAGAGTACTATCCCAGACACTCCCCTCGTCTTTAGCGAAGGCTGTATAGAATTCGAGAGCTTGTGCAGCATTATTCTGTGTTTTGGAGAAGTTGGTAAAATCAGTTCCATTTTGCGCCATCAGAAGGGCTATGATATCGGGAGCATGTGTAACATTATCATAAGTTCCTAAACCTGCACCTGCCGTTAAAATCTTGCCATCAGCATCTTTAACAACTCTATCTTTAGCTACCTTTATGAATTCATCCCACGTCTTTGGCACACTATTACCCCCTGCGCTCAACGCATCATTATTTACAAAAAGTGCGAGAGTGTCTATTTCTAACGGGACGCCATAAAGTCCACCATTACGAACGAGATCCTGCTGAATGACTGGATAAAAATTGGCTTTAAAATCTGTCGGCGACATAACATCTGCGGTCATAGTCGAAAGATATGGCTTCATCATCCCTACCCATGAATTGTGGAACCTATACATATCGGGACCGTTGCCATTGGTTATTTGTGTAACTAAGCTTTTACGATAATCTTTAATGTCTTTCTGAATATAATTAATAGTGATGAGCGGATGCTGAAGATGGAAATCATCTATAAGTGTCTGCATTACTTGCTTGTTTTCAAAAAGTCCCCAGTACGTAAGCGTTACTGGTTGATCCTTAGGAGTTGATTTGAATCGCGGCAGAACGAGAAATATGATAGCAAGGACTATAAGAAGTACCCCAACTACGATCCCTGCAATTTTTAGAATACCCCCAAATCCAGATGATGAAGGAGGTTTAGGTAAGACGGTATCTGTTGGCGGAGGCGGTGTACCTACTGTTGCGGCAGGCTGGGCAGGTGGTGGAGGTGGTGTCTGAGGCACGACCGGAGCTGCCACCGGTTGTTGCGGTGGTGTCGTGGGCGTAACAGGTGGAGGTGACTGTTGGGAATCTTTGGAAAAGATAACATTTTCGTCCATAAGGGCGTTATGTATAGTATAATACGTGCTATACACCATAGCAATTCATCTATATGATTAACCCCTCTCCTCTTCACCACTTACGAAAAAAGCCGAAGCTTTTTGCGTGGTTAAAAACCACACTTTGGTTCTTCTTAGGCGCTATCATCGGCATTTTTTTCTTCAGCAGCTTCGTCTATATTTACTATAAGCAGACCTACCACGATAAAGTCTATCCAGGTGTCATTATTAATAACGTCGAATTCGGTGGCAAATCAAAAGATGACGTCAGACGCTACTTCGCGTCCCAAAATGCCATTATCAGGAGTAAGCAATTCCAATTTAAGAGTGGAACACTCGTCGCAACTGTCTCAGCCAAACAATTAGGCCTCGGCTACGACGAGGGAATGCTTGCATCGCAAGCCTTTAGCATCGCTAGAAGCGGAAATTTCTTTTCAGATATCTATCTCAGCTTTGAAGCCTACTTACACGGAGTAAAACTCCCACCTGCCTCTCATTACTCTGATACTGCTCTCAATAAAACACTCAAACAATTCCAATCTGCCCTCAACGTCGCTCCGATTGATGCTCGCTTCACGTATACCAATGGGAGAGTAACTGAGTTCAGAACTGCCAAAGATGGACAACAGGTCGATACTGACCAGCTCATTAATTACATGCAAAATGAAAGTGTCCCAGCACTTTTAGCGACTTCCAACTCGACACTCGCAGTAGCAATTCCTATTGTTACGCTCAAACCAACTGCCAGTAGCAGTATCCAAGCAAGCAACATGGGTATTGTTGAGCGAATTGGCGTCGGGACATCACTTTTCCATGGATCAATTCCAAATCGTATTTATAATATTCAGCTCGCTGCATCACGCTTAAATGGAATTCTTATTAAGCCTGGTGAGACCTTTTCATTTGATAAAGCAGTTGGTGATGTCTCATCATTAACTGGTTACAAGCAAGCCTATGTTATCCAAAATGGGAAAACTGTACTCGGAGACGGCGGCGGTGTGTGTCAGGTCTCAACCACATTCTTCAGAGCTGCTCTTGATGCCGGTATGCCTATCGTTGAACGTCACCCACATGCCTACCGTGTTCATTATTATGAGGAAGATACTCCACCAGGAATTGATGCAGCCATTTATACACCTAATGTCGATCTGAAATTCAAAAATGATACAGGGCATTATATCCTTGTTCAGTCATATGTCGATCCGGATAACGAACAGCTCACGTTCGAACTCTACGGTACATCAGATGGCAGGGTATCCCATGTCTCAACACCTGTCATTGTCTCTCAGACCCCAGCACCTGAACCACTCTACCAGGATGATCCGACTCTTCCACAAGGACAGGTTAAACAAGTTGATTTCGCAGCCGCTGGTGCTAAAGTTTATTTTGATTACTCAGTCACCAAGGATGGAAAAGAAATCATTTCCGATCGTTTTACTTCTAACTATCAGCCATGGCAAGCAGTCTTTTTACGCGGCACGAAAGTCTAATGGATCAGTTGTTACTACCAACTCAGGCAGCAAATCTCTCAGCATTCCTTACCCAACAGAATAAATCGGTGGTTCTCGTCGGCGGCTGCTTTGATATTATCCACCCTGGCCATCTAGCTTTTTTAGAAAAAGCCAAGAAAGAAGGGGATGTCCTCATCTTACTTCTTGAATCAGATCAAGCAGTTACCTCGCGAAAAGGCGAGGGGCGACCAGTTAACACAGAACAAATACGAGCGAAGAATTTATTGGAACGAACACCAGTCGACTATATCATCTTTCTGCCTTTTCCCTTTGAAAATAATGACTATGACGAACTTGTAAGTTCATTAAAACCTGCTATAATCGCAACAACGAAAGGTGATCCGTATCTCGTGCATAAAAAACGCCAAGCCGAGATGCTAGGTGCAACAGTTGTTGAGGTAATCGATAGATTACCAGATCACTCGACAACTGCTATTATTACTAAACAATGACCAAATATATTTTAGGCTTTATCATTTTTGTTATCGTCGGAGCACTTATTATCGTGCTTTTAAGCTCAAGTGGCATTCTTGGCAAAAAAGCTACCGCAACACTTAATGGTCAGAAAGTAACTCTTGATGTAGCCAATACTGAAAAGCTCCGTGAGACTGGACTCTCAGGGCGAAACAACTTAAACGATAACCAAGGTATGCTTTTCCTTTTCGATGAGCCTGGAATTCCTACGTTCTGGATGAAGGGAATGAAATTCCCAATCGATATTATTTTCTTAAATAGTAATAAGATCGTCACTATCTATAAAAATGTCCCAGCGCCTAAGACTACAACTGAGACACCGAATACCTACTACCAGCCAACCTATCCATCAGATAAAGTTATCGAATTAAAGGCTGGTGCAAGTGACAAATACAATCTTCACCAAGGTGACACCATCAATCTGTCTCTATGACGATACTCGGCATCGAAACCTCTTGCGATGAGACAGGGGTTGCCCTCCTCAAAAAAGAAGGTACTACTATCTCTATTCTTTCTAATATCGTTGCATCATCACTCTCTTTCCATGCTAGAACTGGTGGTATTATCCCTGAAGTCGCTGCACGTGAACAGGTAAAAGTTATGCTGCCGACACTCACTGGGGCATTAAAACAAGGATTAGATTTCGATATTACGTCAAAGCAAATTCCTGACATCGATGCTATTGCTGTTACATATGGCCCAGGTCTCATCGGCTCACTATTAGTTGGTGTCGAGACAGCTAAAACGCTCTCACTCCTCTGGGACAAACCTTTAATTCCTGTTAATCATATGCACGGACACCTCTATGCTAACTGGATAGAAAACACTGATATTCAGTTCCCATCCCTCGTTCTCATCGTATCTGGCGGCCATACTGATCTCCTTTTACTCAAAAACCATGGCGATATTGAGGTAATCGGAGGTACTCGAGATGACGCAGCTGGTGAGGCATTTGATAAAATCGGCAGACTGCTTAACTTTCCCTATCCTGCTGGTCCTAAGATCTCACAACTTGCAAAAAAAGGAAATCCAAAAGCTTATGCTCTCCCTCGTCCGATGCTAAGTAGTGACGATTTCGACTTTAGTTTTAGTGGTCTTAAAACCTCTGTTCTCAATCTCATTAAGAAAAATGGCTGGGATTTCTCAGATGAGAATTTCAGACAACAGAACGAACAACTCCTCTCAGATCTCTGCGCGAGTGTCGAGCAGGCAATTGTCGATGTCTTAGTCAAAAAAACACTCAAAGCAGCCGAGAAATACCAAGTCAAATCACTTCTTCTTGGTGGAGGCGTCAGTGCTAATAAGAAATTACGGGATACATTTACTAACCAAACACCAGAGAATATCAAGCTCGCTGCTCCATCACCTAAGCTCTGTACTGACAATGGTGCGATGATAGCCGCCGACGCATTTTTTGCTAAGCCAGCAGCAAGTTGGAAGGACGTCGACGCAGATCCTAGCCTCTATTACTGATTTGTAATTCTATCTGCTCGTTGTATAATTTGAACAAATGAATAACCTTACCGAAAAAGCGAAAGACATTATTCAAAATATCCTCTATATTACAATTGCTACTTCTTCAACAGATGGACAACCTTGGAATACTCCAGTGTATGCAGCTTATGATGACGAGTTCAACTTCTATTGGGCATCTGACAAAAATGGAAAACATTCAAAGAATATTGCAGAGAATAATAAAATTTTTATTGTAATTTATGATTCAAATGCACCTCTAGGTACGGGTGAAGGTGTCTACATCCTCGCCAAAGCACATAGTCTTTCACAAGAAGATGAAATCAAAAAGGGTCTTGAATTATTAGACACAAGGGCAGGAAATGCTCCTGTCAGCAAACCCAATGAATTCCTTGAAGTTTATCCACGACGAATATATAAAGCTATTCCTGAGAAAATATGGCTTAACGGCGATGGAGAAGTAGATGGAAATTATATCGATATACGAATGGCTGTGGACTTACTTCATAAATAAGCATCTTGCCTCGGTGTGATACAATACCTCTCAACTATGGAAAACCTGCTCATTCTCCTTATCGTTATCATCCTCGGCTTTGGCATAATTATTTATATCCTCAACCGCAAGCTCTCCGCTCTCTCAAAAAACTCTGCCGACAGCACGATGCTCGAGTGGCTCAAATCCATGCAGACCTCACTTGAGTCGACGAACAAGACGCTCAATTCTGCGATGCAGCACAATTCATCTGAGATGGTACGAACGCTCCAGGAAAATTCCAAACAACTTAACGAACGACTCGATAAAGCTGCAGCAGTTATTCGTGATGTCGGAGTTGAAGTCGGACATATGAGTGAAATCGGACGCTCGATGAAAGAATTACAGGAATTCCTCAAAAGTCCAAAAATGCGCGGAAATATCGGTGAGGAAATCTTAAAAGATCTCATCGCTCAACTCTTCCCTAAGAATAGTTTTCACCTCCAGTACCAATTTAAATCAGGTGAAAAAGTCGATGCGGCTATTAAGACTGATGCAGGTATCCTGCCAATTGATAGTAAATTCCCGATGGAAAATTATCAGAAGATGATCAAATCAGAAGACGTGAAAGAAAAAGAAGATTACCAAAAAGAATTTACCAGAGACGTGAAAAAGCATATCGATACGATTGCTAAAAAATACATTTTGCCTGATGAAGGCACGATGGATTTTGCCCTCATGTATGTCCCGAGCGAATCAGTCTTTTATGAGTTATGTAATATGTCAGAACTCATGACGTATGCACGTAAAGAACGTGTCTATATAGTGAGTCCCTCAACACTTTATGTACATTTACAAACTATCCTCCTCTCATTTGAAGGCAAAAAAATTGAGTCTCGTTCTAAAGAAGTCTTTAGATTACTTCGCGCAATTCAAATAGAGTACGATAAAGTTAATGAAAATATGGGAGTACTTGGTAAGCATTTGGGTAATGCGTCAGCACAATTCGCTAATGTTACGACAGGTTTTAATCAAATAGGTAACAAATTAGCAGCGACGAAGAATCTCGAGGAGCAAGTAGTAGAAGATATCGAACAAACATCTCTCCTCAATAATTAATATCCTGTAAACTGCTCTTTCTTTAATTGTTCTTTAGCTACTCCCATCTCTTCTAACATTTCAGCAATTGTTTCAACACCGCTTGTCGGTCCGCTGATGTAATAGAGTGGCTCCTCAATTTTGTTAACTTGCTTGTTAATAATTTTTTCGGTTAGTCTGCCGTGGATAGATGTTGTTAGATAATTAATCGAGATTTTGTTACTCACAGGTGCCTTTAATTCATCATAAAAAACTTCATCTTCTTTCGTTCTAAAAAATGAGAGAAGTGTAATAGCTGAAGGATAATCTTTCGCAGATAGCAAGATACTGCGGAATGGTGTTATGCCAATACCTAACGAGATGAAAACCAATTCATGTTTTTTATCACTCGGCAAAACGAAATTACCAAGTGGTCCCCAAAAATTAACCTCCTCACCTTTGTCTAAACTCATTAACTTTTTTTTAAAGGGACTGGGGTATGAATCTATTTTTAGCGTGAACATTAGTATATTCTTTTCATGAGGTGATGAAGATATAGACAGGAGACGACTTCTGCCGCGCATATCGTGCTCGCTAAATTCTAATAATACCCGCATGTACTGACCTGCCTGGAAGGCAAATGTATCATTCTGAGATCTATCAAAATAAAATGAATAGACGTTGTGAGTAAGTTGCTCTTTCTTAAGAAATGGCAGAGTGAATTCTACCTGAGGCATTAGCATGCAAGGATCATAACAAATTCATAAGCCCTTGTGCTAGAATAGTCTCCCATGCCCGATACATCAAATCTCAATCCAGAACAATTAGCAGCCGTTACTCATGGCGAAGGTCCTCTTTTAATTATCGCTGGTGCTGGAACTGGTAAGACAACAGTTGTTACCAAAAGAGTTGAGCACTTAATCCTTGAGAAAAAAATAGATCCAAGTAACATCCTCGCGCTCACCTTCACTGAAAAAGCAGCCAGTGAGATGGAGACGAGAGTTGATGAGATTCTTCCATATGGCTATAGCTCGCTTTGGATCGAGACATTCCATGCTTTTTGTGACCGTATACTGCGGAGTGAGGCCATCCATGTTGGTTTGACACCAAATTATGAACTGATGACTGAGACCGAAGCGCTGATGTTCATGCGTAAGCATCTTTTCTCTTTCGACCTCAACTACTTTAGACCAATGGGTAATCCGATGAAATTCCTTCAAGGAATGCTCAATCATTTTAGTCGCCTTAAAGATGACGATATTACACCGAGTCAGTACTTAGATTATGCCGAAAGACTAAAAGACAAAGACGTCGAGGATGAAGAAAAAATTAAGACCATAGAACTCGCCAAAGCCTTTAAGGTTTATGAGGAGCTAAAAGCAAAAGAAGGTGTCATGGATTTCTCAGATCTTATTAGTAACGTCCTCCATCTCTTCAGATCTCGAAAAAATATCTTAAAAAAATACCAAGAACAATTTAAATATATTTTAGTTGATGAGTTCCAGGACACTAACTATGCCCAAAATGAAATGGCGATCTTACTCGCGGGGAACACTCAGAACATCACCGTCGTTGGCGATGATGATCAGAGTATCTATCGTTGGCGTGGTGCAGCCCTTGCTAATATGCTGCAATTTCGCAATCACTTCCCCAAAGCCAAAATCGTAACGCTTAATAAAAATTATCGTTCAACCCAAGTCATCTTAGATAGTGCACATCGTATGATCCAGAACAATAACCCTGATCGCTTAGAGGCGAAGGAAGGGATTGATAAAAAACTCATCGCAAGTCGAACCGAAAAAGGTGAAGAAATTAAATTTCTCTTTGCTGATAATGCAGAGGATGAAGCGGAATTAGTTGCGAAAGCCATTAAGGATGAAATGAAGAAAAATAAACGATCTTTTAATGATTTTGCGATATTAGTTCGTGCCAATGATCATGCACTTCCATTCCAAAAAGTCTTAGAGCGCCAAAAAATTCCGTCACAATTTTTAGGACCAAGTCATCTTTTTGAGCAAGAGGAAATTAAAGATCTTATCGCATACCTTAAAGTCTTAGCTAACTTTGATGACAATGCATCTTTCTACCGGGTTATCACGATGCCGATTTTTGATATAGCAGCGCGTGATGTCGCAACAGTTCTTAATTTCGTTAAGAAAAATAACTGTACCATCTTTGAAGCGATCGAGCAGATCGAAAGTGTTACCGTAACTGATGAAGGTAAAGCGAAGTTCCAACATATTGAGGAAATGATCAAAAAACATCTGAAAGTGATCTCAACAGAAGCCGCAGGACAGATACTTTACTATTTCTTCGAAGACTCAGGGCTGTTGGGTTATTATTTAGACCCCAAGACAGTCCGTACTGAAAGAGAAGCACAAAATGTCTCCAAGTTTTTTAATAAACTCCAGACATTCGCCTCTAATAGAGAGGATGCTTCAGTCTTTGCCGTTGTTGATTGGATCGAACTCTCCATGGAGTTAGGCGAAAGTCCAATGGCAGCTGAAGTTGATTGGTCACAAGAAGATGCAGTTAACATCCTCACCGTCCACTCAAGTAAAGGCCTCGAGTTCCCAGTCGTCTTCGTCGTTAATCTCGTGACACAGCGCTTCCCAAGTCGAGACCGAAAAGAACAAATCCCAGTCCCTGGGGATATCATCCGTGAAGAATTACCAACAGGAGATGAAAATCTTCAAGAAGAACGACGACTTTTCTATGTCGCAATGACACGCGCTCGCGATAACTTATATTTGTCAGCTGCACGATTTTATGGTGAAGGTCGCCGTGAACGAAAACTATCACCATTCATTGCCGAAGCACTTGGTAGTGAGGTCATCGAGAAAATTGTTAAGAACAAACAAGCTGTCCAAAACACCCAACAGTTGACGCTACTAGACTTTTTTAATACCAATCATGTTGAGGATAAGAAGGAAGAAGAAATTCCCCAGCCGACTATTCCTCCACTCACCTATCTTTCCTATTCTCAACTGCAAACATTTGAGAGTTGCCCACTTCACTATAAACTCCGCTATATCCTCAATGTGCCTACTAGCCCCAGTCCGGCACTCAGTTATGGCGTCAGTGTACATAGTGCTCTACGTGATTTTATGATATCACTTAAAAGTGATAGATCTACAAAAGCTGAAAGTATGCATGACTTCTTAGAAAAAAATTGGGTCAAGCAAGGTTATGTCAGTAAAAGCCATGAGCAAAAAGCATTTGACCAAGCCGACAAAATGCTTAAGTCCTTTGCCGAGAATGCCATAGTCGTTCCCCCCCAGACACTCGCTATAGAGTTGCCATTTAATTTTTGGCTGAACAAAATAAAAATTGGTGGACGCATCGACCGTATCGATACACTTTCTGATGGCCGCATAGAAATTATCGATTACAAAACAGGCGCTAACGTTCCTGATGAGAAAAAGCTCAAAGAGGATTTCCAGTTAACGTTCTATGCACTCGCTGCGACCAATGTTCGTAATGAAATCTTTACCAAATCCTGTGATGAGATCGTCCTAACACTTTACTACTTGGAAGCGAATAAAAAACTCTCAACAGTGAGGACTAAGGAAGAACTAGAAATCGCCAAAGAAAAGATAATTAAAAAAGCTGAAGAAATTCAGTACAGTGACTTTAAGTGTAGTGGTGCTATTTTCTGTCGGAAATGTGAATATAAAATGGTCTGCCGCATCCCCAATTGATCTTATAGTAATATAGTGGTATAATACTGATATCCCAGGAAGAAGGACCACTACGGTAGGTCGCAAGACTTGTCGAGGAAAGTCCAGACAGCGCCTATACATGGGATGGAGCGTAAGCTCTGACTAGTAATAGCTAGTGATGATAGATCTTCCCCACATATGGTCTATCAGACGGATCCTGAATTGACAGGATTTGAGAGCAACAGAGACGAGTGGGTGTGAAACGGGCAATCCTCCCAGCTGCAACTTCCGAGAACTGCGTTACTACTTGTATAGAGGAGCAGTAAAGTTCGAAGGCATTCCGCCTAAAGCGGAACGACGTGGTAGAAAGCATCACGACGAGAGAGATTGTGGTCTAAAACAGAATCTGGCTTACTACCTTCCTGGGATACAATTAACTACTAGCGCTGCTATACCGCTTCAACGCCCCTCTCCACGCGTAAAGACTTAACGCTAAAAGCCCTATACTAAAGCCAAAGGCTATCATGACTCCAGATGGTGTAAGTATTCCTAAAATCGCGTGAGTTGGTAATGTAATCATCGCGGCAACTGGAAGAATAAAAGTAAAGACGAGAGTTAGCGGTTTGGGATAAATCTGTAAAGGCAGTCTGCCTAACTGGGTTAATTCACGAAACATCCAGATGGCATTATCGACTTCAGTTGTGACGATGCCTAATGCTAATACCAAAATATGCATGGACATCGCTGTCACTAACCCATTAATAACCATCAAAATATAAAGAATAATCTCTCCAAGTGTTATATGTCCTATGTGCGAAATGACATAACCGATAAATATCCCTAAAGGCACCAATGTAATTAGATCTAAGATATCACTCCCCCCGAAAAGAGAACGAAGTAAAGGAGATAATGGTTTGGTCAGAACCATATCAAAATTACCTGAGACGATATAACTTCTAAAACGATATACATCCCGCCATAAAAACTGCGAAATAATATCGATAAGATTAAAGGTAAGGAAAAACATCATTACCTGCCACAGACTAAATCCCGCAATTAATTTCGTTCTAGAAATAAGAAGATACAGAAAGACAATAAAGAATATAAAACGAATTATTTTCCCTAGCGTAAATAAGACGACGCCAAGTCGAGAAGCAAAAGCGATCTGTGTTAGCTGGGTGGTTACTTTGAACCAAAGATAAAGATATTTTTTCATATGCCTTGAGCCGTGTATTCTTTAAGACCTCTCGCCCATACCTGCTTTACGAGTAAATACATAAGACCTATCCAAATCACTAAAATAGCAAAGCCTCGCATCGTATCACTCGCACTCACCTCACCAAGATATAATTTCGTTGGGAAATAAATGAGGTAGGAAAAAGGCAAATATTGCAGAATTGTATAGAGTGATTTAGGTAAAATATCAAGCGGTAACAGACTCCCAGCGAGAAAGCCTACGGTTTGGTAAAAAATAAAACGCGGACCCCACGTCTCATTACTCCAAAAACCGATAAAACTAATCGCAACGCTTATAAAAAAATACAGAATAATTCCTAAGATGAGACTAAACAAACATAAAGTAATAGAAAGGATATTCGTCTGGATCATAAATGGCGGATGGAAGATGAGGAAAAATAGTAATAGTTCAGAGATTGAGAAAATAATATTCATGACTTTATCACCAATGTCCCGCGCAAAGTAATAAGATAGATAAGACAATGGGCGAAGGAGAAATGTCGTCAATCCCCCTTCGTTGATCTCACTTGCGATATTTGTCGTCCGAGTTGAGAAGACTACATCTGATACGAAAGCAGAAATAAGAACATACGTTATCAGTGAGATTTGTGAATATGATGCAAAACTTCCAGTTCTACCAGACACATAAAACCAAAGAAAATAAAGCGAGAGTAACTGGAGAACTTCCCGTAACCTGTAGACGATAAAACTTGTTCTATACGTTAACGTCTCGATCCAGGTATTTTTAGCAACTATCCAATACTTTTCCATCTTAACTGCTAGCACTCGTATATGATCGTAAAGCAAATTTCCAGTAAAGCCTCGTGAGGATTAAGCAGACCACTGCAAAGCTAAAAAAGAATAAACCATTTAATAATGAAAGCTTGCCTAAAAATCCGTCAAGCGGTGTCACTCCGAGAATTGTCATAGAAAAAACAACTAAAAAGACGATAAAGCCTAATTCCTGATAAATCTGTGGTGGATACCTCGTCACACTATTTAAGTTATAGAGAATCTCAGGCAGATTAGTCAGTCGTGTAAACCAAATAGACAGGACACAGACAACAAACCAAATACTGTAAAGAATAAACAATCCAATCAGCATTAACGGTATACTCATGATCACGTTAATAAGGCTGATATGAATATCAAAAGTAACACTGACATACCATAAAAAAACCAGCGCTATTAAAATTCGTGACAGGCTAATGATGCGGATGAACCAGACACTAACTAATACCTGTGAATCAATTGGTTTGAGGAGGTAGGTATCGAGTTTTCCTTGTTGGACATAGAGTGGGAATCGTTCTAAGTTACTTGAAAAAAGAGCATGAAAAATAGCGATAATAAATTGATTCACGATGGTAAGCAAAAGTATCTCTGCACGACTCCACCCCAAGACAGTATTTACTCGCGAAGTAATTAGGAGCGTAGAAAAAATTGAAAAGATTCCCCAGATAGTTCCCGATATTAAAAAATTAATAAAGTTTGCTCGATACGCAGTTATCTGAGAAAAATTAATAATTAATAATCTTTTGTAGACATTGAGATAATGTTTCATCTTATTGACCTACGCCAGTATACCCAGCAACTCCTCTCTTCCAAAGAACGTTATAAATAAATCCAAGTACGAGTATCCAAAGGATTTGTAACATAAGATACATAAACGCCGTCGGGAAATTATATTTCCCTTCCAAAATTGTTAACGGGTAATACACCATATACGCGAACGGTAATAATTTACTGACGATCTGCAAACTCTGGAAAAAACTCAAGCGGCATAATAAATCCTGCCAAGACGAGTAGTATGATATCTGAAATATTTTGGATACCACGAAAATCTGTAAACCAAAATGCACTAATTCCTAAAAGCATTTTAAAAAGGAATGAAATACAAAAACCACACAGTAATGAGATAATAGCGAGGATAAAAATCAATGGATCGCTGGTTATAGAAAAGAATGAACCAAAAAATCTCGTTAATACAATGACGACCAAAACGCTAAATACCCCTTGAAGTAATCGCCAACTGATCTCTCCTACAAAGTGATTCCAAAAGTAGGAAAATGGGCGCATCAGATACGTACTCAACTGCCCTTCCTGAATATCTCGCACCGCGACATCTTCCTCACTATGAGCGATAAGAAACGAACCCGCAATAACGAGTAAGAAATAATACGATGTTACCGATGGGAGTGACCACCCAACGATAGTGTGATTACTACTCCCGTAGACTGCAATCCAATAAGCAAGACTTATTAACGGACCAATGATTGCTAAAAGTAACCAGACAAATGATCGGCCACGGTTCTCAAATGCATCTTGAAAGTGGAGGAGAAATATTCGGAAGTAGCGCATAGATGTTATTTAGCTTCTTGTTTATTAGCCACAAAGAAGCCGGCAATAACATCTTCCATCTGCGGATCTTCTATAGTTATATCTTGAACTGGTAACTCTTTCAGAATTTTAGATGCGATTTCATTTGCCTCATGCTGCTTGATGCGTACTTCCCATTCTGGGAAAGTAAAGTTCCTCGTCTCCCCAAAATGAGCTAACTTTTTCTCATCAACTTTCTCTGAGAACACGACTTTAATAATTTTATACGGTGCATGTTTTTTAACCAGGTCTGAGAGGAGTCCATCATAAAGAATCTGTCCAAAATTAATAACAATAACTCTTTTACATAATGCCTCCACGTCTCCCATGTAATGAGATGTAAGGATGATAGTTGCGTTATATGTCTCGTTATATTCCTTCAAAAAATCTCTGATCGTTTTCTGCATCACGACATCAAGTCCGATTGTCGGTTCATCAAGAAATAATACTTTGGGTGAATGGATAAGCGCTGCGATGAGTTCCATCTTCATACGCTGGCCAAGCGATAATTTGCGAACCGGAACATGGAGAAAATCTTTTACCGCAAGTCGAGTCGAAAGATCTTCAACTACTTCGTTAAACTTGTCCGTCGGGACTTCATAGATTTCTTTATTAAGCAGGAAAGTGTCCATTGCAGGCAAATCCCACCATAATTGATTTTTCTGACCCATAACTAAGGAGATTTGCTTAAGAAATTGTGACTTACGATCAAATGGCGTAAAGCCTAAGACTTGAACTTTACCCTTAGTCGGATAGAGGAGTCCCGAAAGACATTTCAGAGTCGTTGTTTTGCCTGCGCCATTTGGTCCGATAAAGCCAATAATTTCTCCTTCATCAATTTCAAATGAGATATTCTCAACAGCTTTAACTGTTTCATACTTACGAGCAAAAAGAGACTTAATTGACCCCGTAAAGCCAGGCTCTTTCTTGTGGACTGAGTAATATTTAGAGAGGTGATCGATGTTGATGACTGCCATACACAGCCATTATAGCAAAAAGAGGCTCCATACCTGGAACCTCTTTCACAGCAACACAATCAAGGTTATCTAATAACCTTCTTAAAGGTTTTACCAGGGGTAAAACCAGGTGCTTTACGCGCACTTAACGTAATGCGTTCACCTGTTTTGGGATTTCTTCCAACACGTTGTGCGCGACTGCGTACACTAAAAGTCCCAAAGCCTGTGAGAACTACCTTCTCACCCCTTTTTAAGGAGTCTCTTATCGTATTCAGCGTAGTTTGGACTGCATCACGAGCAGCTTTGTTCGTGAGATTTGATTTCTTAGCAACGACTTCAATAAGATCTTTTTTCGTCATAAAAATCACCTCCTAAAGGAGAAATGAAAAAATTATTTCTTAGATTTAAGGTACAGGGAATAGAGGTGCTTGTCAAGAGATCACATTGATACATCAAGCTATTTTAATGATTCGTAAGAGGCAAGAAGAAATTTACCTTGATAAGATCCAAGCGGGATAAGCCCTTCCGGTATCCCAAAGGCAGTGTTTGCAATTTCATGTTCCTCTCCAGATTTAACATTAAATATTTTGTAGTTTTTTGACTCATAATCAATTCCAAATAACTTGTCTCCTACAAAAATACTATAGTCGGTAAAACCACTATTTGGCAATGCAGGATCCAAAGTTGAGGTAGGTATGTGAAAGAGATATATAGAATCTTTGGTGAGAATAGCTAGAATATCCTTATTATCATTCAGTAGGATATTCTTAACTTTCCCCTTAATTTGGCTAAGGTCAAACAATGGAGTAGTTACCTTTGAAGTCACTTTCATCAAATTGATTTTACCATCGGCAAAAGTGTAATCTTCAAAGGAGTACTCCTCAGGTGTTTGTTTAAGCTCTGCGAGAATAATGCTATCTTCCTTTGGTAAGGATCCTATAAATCGCGGGTTGTTATTACATCCCATTCCTGTCTTAGTCAACTCTTGATTACCAGATGTGGTAACTCGATAAATCTCACCATAGCCACCGCAGCCATCTCCCCCAAATGACCCGATAATCTGACCTGCACTAGACGTAAACAGATACTCAGCATCCCCATAAATAACTGGATCTATCGTCGTAAGTTCTGTCTCTTTATTTGATGTTGTATCAAAAAGACGTACTGATACTTTCTGGCTATGCTCATAATCTAAGGCTTTGGTTGTGTAAAAGACTTCATTATTGTCACTTATTACAGAACCGGGTCCATAACCCGAGGCAAAAGTAACTGGTGAGACTCTAGCTTGGCTAGATGTTCTAAGGTCAAATTTATATAGCGTATTCTCACTAATAAAGTAAATGCTGTTATTATTATCCCACGTATGAAATAATCTGGGATTACTTTCGGATTTATAACCTCCTAAGAGGATAAATTTCTCACCATCAAATGAATAGATCTTCATATTTGCATCCTTAGGTACGGTAACGGTTGGGACTACTGTTGGAGTTATTTCTTTACTGACTTGAGTTGGAATAGGCACCGTAGCTGACTTCAATTTCTGAGAAGCCGTATTTACTATAAGGAGCATGCCTGCAATTCCAAGTATTAACACTGCCACAAATCCGATTAAGAGAAATTTCTTTCGTGACCTATGAGGAGGTGGCGGTACAGAAGGCTGAGAAGGAATTTGAGCTATTTGAGGCTGCTGTTCTAATGAAGGTTGAGGTTGCTCCACATACTCATCTTTACAGACATTAACAGGTAAAGTCAAGAATATTAGATCGTATGTTCAGGATAGACTGAGCGGAACTCTCGGATAGCTGTTACTTTCACTCCACCTGCGACAGCTAGTGCCTTACTGACTTCTTCTTGGATCTTTTTAGAAAGAATGACTGTCTGAGCATCATCTAAACGTCCTGGATTAATAATGACGCGTAACTCACGACCAGCTTCGAATGCATACGCATCTTCGACTCCATCATATCGCTTGGCAATTTCTTCCATTTCCTTAAGTCTCTTACCATAGTTCTCGATATCTTCAAAACGAGCACCAGGCCGAGCACCTGAGATCGAATCTGCGATATGAACGATGACTGACTCAACACTTGAGAATGGCTTATCTTCATGATGTTCTGCGACACAATTAACGACTGTCTCAGGAAGGTTAAAGCGCTTGAGGTATTCAACGCCTAACTTAACGTGACTTCCCTCTCCTTCAATGACTTTTCCGATATCATGGAAAAGACAGCCTAAGCGAACGACGTTTACATCTGCTCCAATTTCATGAGCGATTTGGATACCAATTTTTGTCTCTTCAAGGGTATGAACAACTAAATTCTGGCCAAATGACGTTCGGAATTTAAAGCGGCCACGCGTCTGATAAATTTCACTTGGAAGGTTATACACACCGACTTCAGCAGCTAATTTCTGTCCTTCCTCAAACATAATCTTCTCAACTTCTTTACGAGTCTGTTCGACGATCTCCTCGATGCGGAATGGCTGAATACGGGTATCTTTAAGAAGTTTTTCAAGAGACTGACGAGCGATCTCGCGACGGACACTATCAAATGACGAAAGTCTGATGACTCCTTCTTCGTCTAAATCAACATCAACACCAGTTGCTTGTTCAAAGGCGCGAATATTGCGTCCTTCTTTACCGATGATGCGACCTTTCATCTCTTCATCAGGGACTTTAACAACAGTAACGGTGTACTCAGCGATATAATCGAGAGCTCCATGACGCATACTGTCAACGAGGATCTCACGAGCTTTCTGATCACCAGTTGTTTTTGCCTCTTCTTCTTTTTCTTTAATGATTCTCGCGATCATCGCAGCTGAATCACGTTCTGTTTCCTCAAGGAGTGCTTGTCTTGCTTCTTCACGAGTTAAGCCAGAAGCTTGCTCAAGTTTTTTGAGGTAATCTTGTCGTTTTTTCTCAAGGTCTTCTTTATCTTGTTCGAAACGCTCTAACTTTTCTTCAAGTTTTTCTTGACGTTCAAGAAGCTTTTTCTCAAGTAAAATTAAATCTTGTTGTGTAGAATCTGCCATAAATGTTTGAAGAGTAGGAGAGGACAGCGATTGCTCGCTTATACTTAGTTTCTAAATAATAGAGACGAAACGTAGTGCATATAACTTTGTAACACTTCTCTTGCTACTCTTGGTCATTATTATAACCCGTTTTGAGGATATCGTCAATTACACGGCGAATTATATCAAAGTCAAATCCTCGTCTTCCTAGATATGCACCCATCCGTCGATATTGATCCTGGCGCGGAAGAGCTGTAACTTTTTTGTGATACTTCCGGGCAAGATCTAACGCCTTCTCATAATCAGTCTTTGAGTCTTCTGTTTTTTCACTCATTACTTGCTCAATAATCTCGTCCTTAATTCCTTTTTGTCGTAGTTCAAGCTTTATGACTCGATCACTTTTGGATTTAAATCTCGTCCTACTTTCTTTCCACCACCTCGCAAATTGCTCATCATCCTGAAATCTTTGCTCTTGGACTTTTTCGATGACTGCTTCGATAACATCTAGTGGAGCTTTCTTCTTCGTTAAATAATCACGTAACTCTTTCTCAGAGCGAAACCGACGAGAAAGCTGGAGGAGGACTAACGTATAATACTTTTCAAATTGGTCCATGGAGACTACTGAGAGTAGTAAAGATTATGGGGTTGGGACTGCTTCATCTTCTGCATCTTCATCTTCTTCAACGCCAACCGCAACCGGCATACCCCCATCTTTACTCCTACTCATAATCTCTTGTACGATTTTTTTCGTATCATCAGGATTTTCTTTCAGCCAATCGATAGCTGCTGCTTTTCCTTGACCTATTAACTGTTCGTTATACCTAAAGAATGCGCCTGATTTAGAAATAACATTCATCTCAACACCGACATCTAAGACACCGCCCTCACGTGAGATACCTTGCTCGAAGACATCAAACTCCGCGAGTCTAAAAGGTGTCGAAACTTTATTTTTGACGACTTTAACACGATGCCTCGAACCGATCACTTTATCACCATCTTTAATCGTCTCAATCTTTCTGATGTCCATACGAACTGAGGCATAGAACTTAAGCGCGAGTCCACCTGTCGTTGTCTCTGGATTACCAAACATAACGCCGATTTTTTGACGGAGCTGGTTAGTAAAGATAACAACTGTTTTTGACTTAGAAATAACAGCTGTTAATTTGCGAAGTGCCTGGGACATCAGACGGGCCTGGAGTCCGACAACCGCATCGCCCATCTCTCCTTCAATTTCTGCACGAGGAACCAAAGCTGCAACTGAGTCGATAACAAGAACATCAATACCACCACTGCGAACGAGACTCTCAGCAATTTCAAGAGCTTGCTCTCCAGTATCTGGCTGAGAAATAAGTAATTCGTCAAGCTTTACACCTATTCGCTCTGCCCAGAGTGGGTCGAGTGCATGCTCTGCATCAATAAAAGCTGCAATTCCGCCATGCTTTTGGGCTTGCGCAATTGTTGAAAGACAAACAGTCGTTTTTCCTGAAGATTCTGGTCCATAGACTTCGATAATTCTTCCGCGGGGCAGGCCTCCGACGCCAAGCGCGAGGTCTAGCGGAAGACAACCTGTACTAACAACTGAAATATCTAATTTCCCCGCAGCATCGCCAAAGCGCATGATAGACCCTCGACCATACTGTTTTTCGATCTGATCCATTGCCATACGGATGGATTCGAGTTTTTGTGATGCGTCTGTCTGAGGCTGAATAACTGCAGAAGATTTTGCGTTATTTGAAGACCTTGCCATAAAGTAGGATCATAATACCGTTGTTTCGTATTTTTTACAAGCCATCATACTGCCTCTTTCTATATCACTTTTTAGCCTCAAAATTAGCCTTAAACGTAACGATTATAAGCTTTAAGGATTGGTAAAGTAGAGATAACTTTGGTAGAATCTTTTCAAGCTTGTAAACAGGATATAAAACACAAAATCGCTGGCTCTTGAGTCCCGATTTTGTGATCCTTAAAGGGAAATCGTTGGGACGGACTGAAAGGAGTCCACTTGCTGGACAAGTGATAAAATAAATCGTGAGGTTTGTCCCATTTGTCGCGGGGATTAGTTTAACGGTAGAATGCGCGGATGGGGTCCGTGTGACCGGAGTTCAATTCTCCGATCCCCGACTAAAAAATGCTAAACTAAATTTATATGCCTTGGAAACAACTCAGTCGTAAAACGATAATAGATAACAAATTCCTTAAAGTCTATGAAGATGAGGTAGAACTCCCAAATGGTCATATCATCCCCGATTACAGTGTCATTGAAAAACAAAGTTTCTCGATGGTAGTGGCTTTAGATAAAGACAATAACGTTATAACGATTGATGAATATAAATATGCTATCGGTAAGACGATTCATACGCTTCCGGCTGGATGCTTTAACACTGGCGAGTCACCACTTGAGACAGCAAAGCGTGAACTCATGGAAGAAACAGGATACAGTGGAGGGATATGGGAAGACCTCGGTGAGTATTATGAATATCCTTCTAAAGACTCACATGTTGTTCGCTTTTTTAAAGCAACTGGTGTTGAAAGAACAAGTCATATGAGCCATGAAACAACAGAAAATATTGCGCTGCGAGTTATTAATCTTGAAAAATTAAAAGAAGAAATAAAAAATCACGAATGGCCAGCTAACGCAACACTTGCTGCCTTCGTAGCAGCTGGTTTACTCAATTGAATAAATCTTTGCACATATTCCTCAATTGGCATATACTTTATACGTGCTAATAAAGAGACTAACGACTTTTTTCCCTCACGTTCAAATAATACTGATTCGCTCAGGATTGATTAGTAAAATCTTCGTCGTCCTTTTATTTTTAATTGTGTTTCTCACAGCTCTTGTCATGAAAGACCTTAGTAGTAAATCAGAAATTCCATCTGCTCAGGATAATAACCCTGAATCAAATTTTATTATTGATCAAGTTGTAACACCTACTCAACTTCAAAAATCTAATCCTATTACTGTTATCCCTTCTGTCACTACAGCACAACCAACTACTAACGCGATAAATTCACCCACTTCTACTCCCACCCCTGTATCAAACTCCTCTCAACAGCCAACTGCTACCCCGACACCAGGAGTAGCCGATACAGAATCTCCTCATACAAATATTTATTTCCCTCAAGAAGGAGGAACTATTACGTTTAGCTACCAACCTTCGTCTGGTAATTATCCTTGTATAGCACTTAACCCTCCATCTGATAATGTCTCCTCAACTTCAGATATAATGACTGAATACGCCGTCGATGGCGGTTCATGGTCAGGCTATGCTAGTGCTGACTCACGTGCATTTATCTGTATGGCGATACCGAATGGTTCACATAGCATACAAATAAGATCAAAAGATAAAGCTGGAAATGTTGAATCGCCACAGACCCTTCACTTTATTGTCAACATACCTAATTAGGCTGACCAACGTGCGAAAATCCCAGTTGAGAGGGGACGCTTATGTGTTTTTTCTTCAAGCACCAGTTCCCCGACTTGTATATTTCCTTTTTTCAAATAATCTCGCATGACGTTTTCAAGCATCAGGCTAGAAGCAGATAGAGCATAAGCGTTGACGATAACAAATAGTGGTTGAGGAGAAAGGACTTGGGAACAGGCTTTCATCAGTTCAGGAAAACTTTTAGGGAAGTCCCAAACCTCGCCAGTTGGACCATGACCATAGACTGGAGGATCCATAATAATTCCCTCATACGTATTGCCTCGACGAATCTCTCGCTCAACAAATTTGAGAGCGTCGTCTAAAATCCATCTAATCGGTTTATCTGAAAGACTAGAAAGTTCTTGGTTCTCACGTGCCCACGTAATAGCAGGTCGAGACGCATCAACATGGGTGACCTGTGCGCCAGCTGCTGCTGCCACTAAACTCGCGATACCTGTATAGCCGAATAAGTTGAGCACTTTTACAGATCGATTACTTTTTGTAATCGAACTCCTGATAAATTCCCAGTGGAGGTGCTGTTCAGGAAATAGTCCAGTGTGCTTAAAAGGAGTCAACTTCGCATAGAAGGAAATATCTTCATATTTCAAAAGCCATTTCTCAGGGAGATCAGTCTTTTTAACCCATGTATCTTTGTCAAACGTAGCGTCAGCTTTTTCCCACTCTACTTGAGACAGTTGAGGTAACCAGATAGCTTGTGGATCAGGTTTGGCGATGGTGTAGGAGCCAAAGCGTTCTAAACGATAGCCATTTCCACTATCTAATAATTCATAATCGCTCCAGCCTCGAGTTGTTAGGATTTCCATGGATGTATGATACCACAAGTCGTGTCTACACTTTTATCTTTTTTTGCGCTACAATAGGCAAATAATGAAGCGCATTATTATTTTCTGCAGTGTTATCATCGTCATATATGTCTTGGGAGTTATATCCCTTAACTTGCCACAGAAAAACACCAGTAACACTGATACCTCCTTTACTGTTCCATCTCCGACATCAGCTCAACCTTCAGCAAACCTTAAGTTGGAGGATGAAAAAGTAGGAACTGGTACAGAGGCAAAAGCTGGTGACACGGTAACCGTTAATTATGTTGGAACGCTAACGAATGGTAAAAAATTCGACAGTTCCTATGATCGTAAAAAACCATTTACCTTTACCTTAGGTACAGGACAAGTCATCCAAGGATGGGACCAAGGCGTAGCAGGAATGAAAGTTGGCGGTAAGCGCAAACTGACAATCCCACCTGAATTAGGGTATGGCGCATCTCCTCAAGGCGCTATTCCAGCTAATTCAACCTTAATATTTGATGTCGAACTAGTAAGTGTCACGGCAGGAACGCCTCAGCCAGCAAATTCACAAAACCCTAATATCAACCTGTAATGGAGATCATTGCCCTTTTCTTCGTCGAGCTCTTCGTTTTATTTCTCCTTTCACGCGAACTCCAGAAAAATTTATCCTCTTTTCTTTTCAGTATCACTAAAAGTCATAAATGGACAGTGACACTTCTTTCGTTTATTTTCCTCCCCGGAACTGTTATTCATGAAGTTGCGCATTACCTGATGGCTCATCTGATGTTCGTACCTGTAGGGAAAATGGAACTCATCCCCAAGCTTGAGGGAACAAGTCTTAAGTTAGGCAGTGTTGCAATTGGCAGATCTGATCCATTTCGCAGACTCCTCATCGGAGTTGCACCTTTTCTAGTAGGCACCAGCCTCATTATCCTGACTCTTTATATCGCTGAGAAACAAGCTCTCTGGAGCATAACATACGCTGTAATAATTATTTTTTATGTCTTATTTGAGGTAGGTAACAGTATGTTCTCAAGTAAAAAGGACCTCGAAGGAGCTCTTTTTGTAATTATCTTCTTTATGCTGATCGCTGTTGCACTCTATATCTTCGGACTTCGCATTTCACTTGAAGATATTCGGACGAGATTAGATCCACGAACAGTTCATCTTTTCTATCAAGGAGTAATTTATCAGATTTTTCCACTTTCTATTGATGTGATCCTTATTTTTATCCTCACCATCTCAAATAGATTACTTCGCCGCTGAGGTAGCAGTCTTTATTGATCCACTCGTTGAACTTGTTTTAGATGGCACAAGAACTGTTGATTTTTGAGGTAAGGTGAGAGTTTGTAATATCGCTTTGAGATCAGATTCACTGTCTATCATCTCAGAAAATCCTTCTTGATAAAATATGAGGAGTGTGTGGGTTGAGTTCGCTAGGGGGAGTTCGAATACATACACTGGACCCTTTACTTCAGTTGTTAACTTACCACTTAGTGATGCTTCCTTAAAAAAGTATTTGTTACCGGTAAAGCCACTCTCATTGGTATAAACAGTTTGACTATCAATAATACACGTCGATTTCAGCTCAGTTCTACAAAAAGTAAGTATTCCTCCTCTCACAGACAAAGTTGTTTGCATTATTTTTATATAAAACGTTACTTGGTCTCCTACTAGACGGAGTTTGTTGCTGTCTCTATGTAAATCGTAGTGCGAAGGATAGGAAAAACTAAAATGATACTGAGGATCAGTATAACTACTTGAGCTCGCAGGTAAAGTCTTTTTTGTGGGCGTAGTACTTTTTGAGGACAAGTGTAATTGATTGAGGATAATAAACCCTGCTATAGAAATACTCAATATAAGAATCCCGACAATAAATACCACTGCCTTCATGAGGATGTCTATTCTGTCATAAACAGTCTCATCTGACAAGTGAATCTCAATCATATATAATTGAGCGCATATGTATTCAGCCGTTAATCCTGAAGAACAGCAAAAAAGATTTATTATTGCCAGTATCCTCCCGCATAGGGTATCTGAACAGGATGCCTTTTTAGATCTGAAAGAGCTAAAAGAGTTAGTTGATGCCTTTCATGGAGAGGTAGTCGATTATGTTATCCAGAACCGTGAAGTTCATGATAAAGGTCTCTATCTCGGCAGCGGGAAAATTGACGAGATAAAGACTATGGTCAAAGCACAAGAAATTGATGTTGTTGTTCTTAATGCAGTTGTAAAACCTGGACACCTTTTTGATATTAAACAAACGCTTGAGAAAGCGAATCCACAAATTGAAGTCTGGGATAGAGTCGACCTTATCCTCCACATCTTTTCGCAGCATGCAAATACGACCGAGTCACGCTTGCAGATTGAGTTAGCAGCTATGCATCATATGGGTCCGAGAATTTACGGCATGGGATATGTTCTTTCTCGCCAGGGAGGAAGTATTGGTACTCGCGGCATTGGAGAAACAAATACAGAACTTATGAAACGTCACTGGAGAAACCAAATTAAAAAAGTCCAGGAAAAACTTGAAAAGTTATCAAATGACCGCATGCGTCAACTCGAGAGACGGCAACGAATGGGATTAAAAACAGTCTCACTGATTGGCTACACCAATGCCGGCAAAACATCATTATTCAATCTTTTGACAGGTAAGAATCAGCTTGTAGAGAATGCATTATTTGCCACACTTGATAGTCATGTCGGGAAACTGTATCTACCTGAGTTAAACGAACAAATTGTTGTCTCGGATACCATTGGATTTATTCGTAATCTGCCTACATCACTCATTGATGCGTTTCGTTCAACGCTCATGGAGTCAATTTATGCTGATCTTCTCATCCATGTTATCGACTGTTCAGACCCCGATATCAAACGTAAAATTCGTTCAGTTCAGGCAGTTCTCCATGAACTTAATCTCGTAAAAAAACCTCAGCTCTTTGTATTTAATAAATCAGATCTCATCACGAAAAAAGATAAAGAACTGATTTCTACACAATTCTCGACACATCAGTCGGTCTTTATCTCAGTAAAAAATGGAAATGGCATTGATACACTTCAGACAACGATTACAAGATTTTTCAAAGGAGGAGATCTATGACTCAACAAGCAATTCTCTGCTTCCTCATAAAAGATGACCAGATCCTCTTAGCAGAAAGCGATTATAGACTCGATCGAAAAACATGGAATGGGATAACTGGATTTATTACCAATCAGCAAAAAATTGAATTTGAAACTGCAAAAATAATCTATGACGCCATAAAGGTACAGATCAACCCACGAGACTTAGAGAAAGTTGCTGTCCAACATGTATTCCAGAAAAACTCGGACGAAAGTATACAAGAGACTGTAACTATTTCTATCTTTTTCTGTGACCGATTTATTGGTGAACCTCACTTAACTGGGAACTTCCGCCCTCGCTGGTTCTCACTAGATGACATACCTTATGAAGAAATGTTTGAGGATACAAAAGACTGGTTACCTCGTTTACTGTCTGGAGAAAAATTAATAATTGAGATTCTAACTGAAGAAAATACAAATAATCAGATAGTGATAAAAGACGTTACAGTTCGGAATATTTTTAGCTAAAATATAAATAGTATGGAAGAACAACGAGTAGCAGTCTATGGATGTATCCTTAATGATCAAAAGAAAATATTAGTTGTTAAGAGGTCACCCAATGAGTCCTCCCCTAATTTCTGGGAAATGCCTGGTGGGAAATTAGAATCTGGTGAAAAAATTGAACAGGGAATTATACGAGAAGTTAAGGAAGAGACTGGGCTAGATGTAATCCCACTATCACTTTTATCTTCGTTACACGATCCAATCAAACAAGTTAATCGGATCGCTTATCTTTGTAAATTAGAGAATCAATCACAAGAGATACGTCTTAGTGCAGAACATAGCACCTATGCCTGGATTGACACTACCGATAAATCACATACTCCTCTCTCTGATCTGTTAATTAAAACACTGGCGGAACTGAATAAGTAGTTAGAAATTATCGAGGAAGATAATCAAAATTACTTAATTTTGTCGGTTCATTATCTAGACAAACCATGCCTAATTTATTATCAGCTGATGACCAGAGGAAAAAGTATCCGCTATCAACACAGATATCATTATCGGCTGGACTATCAAGTCGAACATAGATGATTGAGTTCTGACCATCTGTCTGATAGCAGTAGCCTGTCTGAGTAACTGTCCCACAATATGAAACGGGTGATGTCGTCTCTAAGACGTACTCGTAAACACCTGACACTTCATTCTTATCAACCATTTCTTTAATCCAATCATAACTCATAGAATCTGATGCTGGAAATTTAGTATATGAGACATAATACCGAGAGACGGCATCAACCAATTTGATAAGCGTTGTCTGCTTATTATTATTCATATATCCTGAGGTAAAAGAATAACTAAGTTTCTGGACAGCTGTTATTGGATTTTTAAGTAGTTCTGATAAAAAACTCTCATGCGAATTCCTGCTTCCTGAAGTTGACGTCTGGGATCCACCTGGTGAATATTGATTCTCTTTTACATATGAATCAAGTTGCTCGTTAATATAACTTGAACCTTTTAATGGCACCGGACCAAAATAAACATCATGTGCTTTTTGAGGTGTAGCAACAGGATCACCATTTACTTGATCTACTTCGTTTTCTGTGTTTGTTAAATCGGATCTCTCAGAAAAAGATTTGTTAAGAGGATTTCGCTCTGAGAGTTTGTCCTGATTATTACTTATGTTGAGAAAATATGATGGTATAGCCACCAACAATATAAGGAGAGTTACCAAGATAATTAATTTCTTCTTTGTGAAGGAAAATCTTTTTCGCTTTATAGTTACTTGGACAGGTTTGGAGGAAGGAGGCATACTATTATTTACTATACATCATCAGACTAATGAAACATAGTTATGATATCTGCCCTACCGCATCAATTTTAGGGAAAAGCCTTCTTATAGCTTCCCAATATTTTTCAGAAAGCGTTGTGGAGAACTTACCATATTTTCCGCTTTCAGACTTACCACAGAGAATATTCTCATAGCGTCGAATTATTCTCAGAACTTTTTCTCCTTCAGTATTAAATTCTTCTTGGTACGTCTTTGGATCTGATACGTATTTATCATGCAACTCACGAAACGCATCAAAAACCTCCTTATTATACTTGAGCATGTCTTGGATAACTTCTGTATATTTTGCCATTATTCTTCAGGTTCTGGAGGGAGGAACTCTTCCCCTGTATCTTGGGAGGAAGAAGGGTATTCTGATGGTTTAAGCCAATAGACATACGTGCAGCCAGTTGCTTTTCTCTTAACCTTATCCCAACCCGCAGTCGAACACTTCTTCATCTTCTTGCCACTATTTGTGGTAAAGAGTACGAGCTTTGCACCGCACTCAGGACAATTCTCGTCGAGTTGTTCTGTTGTGCCATTAATCCACTCAACATAGTCGCAGCCTATTGCTTTTTTCGCTTCTTTATCCCAAGACGAAGTGGAGCATTTTTTCATTTTTTTGCCAAAGCGCGTCACTGCTAAGATCAATGGGGCACCACATTTAGGACATTTTTCATCAAGTGCCTCTGGCTCAACTTCAAGCCACTTCACATAATCACAGCCTGTATTTGAGCGAGTCGTAGGATCCCAGATAGATGTTGAGCAGCGCTGAAGTTTTCTGCCTGTTGCAGTAGTTACGATCTCAGAAAGAGGACTGCCACACTTTGGACATACATCAGAAGTAACTGGTTGAGTATCTGCCATATAGAATAACTATAGTAAATTATTTTTGATTAGCGCGTCAAGAGATCAATAAATATCGTATTTCTCCAAGAGCTTTTTATTTCCTTCTACTTGATAGTGGAGAAGATCTCGATAAAGTCCCGGCTTCTCAGCGAGCTCTTTCGGACTGCCATTATCAACTATCGTTCCTGAGTCAATCACAATGATTCGATCAACATTTTGAATAGTTGAAAATCTATGCGCAATAATAATGACTAATTTATCCTTCATCAGTTTATCTAATGCATCTTGTACTTCTCGTTCTGACTTAGCGTCAAGTGATGACGTCGCTTCATCAAGAATGAGAATAGGCGCTTTCTTAAGGATAGCTCTGGCGATTTGAATTCTCTGCTTTTGACCACCTGATAACCGTACTCCTCGTTCACCAACTTCACTGTCTAATTTTTTAGGCAGTTTCATGACGAAATCATAGGCATTAGCCATTTTAAGCGCTTCTATGATTTCTTTTTCAGTTGCATCGTCTTTTCCATAAGCTACATTCTCACGAATTGTTGAGGAGAACAGCTCATTTTCCTGGAATACTAAAGCGATATTTTGCCTTATGAGCTGATGATTTAATTCTTTATAGTCTTTATCTTTCAGCATTACTCTGCCACCCGTCGGGTTATAGAATTTCAAAATAAGATTAACAATTGTTGATTTACCTGCACCACTATGGCCTACCAATGCTACTGCCTGATTTTTCTGAAGAGAGAAAGAAACATTTCTCAAGACAGGATTTTCTTCGTTGTAATAAAATGAAACATCGTCAAATGTAATTGTCGGATCTTTAATCTTCTCAACAGGAGTCTTCTTACGGAAGTCCTCAGACGATGGAAGATTAAGTATCTCAAAGAATTCCTTTGAGCCAGCTTCGGCGGTCTGAACCTGAGTTAGAATATATGACATAGCAAAAAGTGGTATACGTGCTTGATTTACTAGTTGCAGGATAAGTACCATTTCACCTAATGTCAGATGGCGTTGAAAAGTGTTATAGAAGACCAAAATATTTATGGCAAAGAGGATAATATTTAACGAAAGTCCTCTGAAGAAATCGAACTTATGAAAAGTCGTACTTTGACGAGCATAAATCTTATTCGAAGCTTCTAAGTTATCAGAGACTAAGTCATACTCTCTTTTTTCATTAGTAAAACTTTTTACCAGTGTAATATTACTAATGACTTCATGCATCCTTCCTCTTGTTCTATCTTCTATAGCGTTTTTCTTGACCTCTTCTTTTCCCCATTTAACTGTTGAGTAATAACTCAATATCAAATAAATTGGAAATAGGATAAAGGTAAAGAGAGCAATTGGGATGTTGTAATAAGCTAATATCGCAACCGTAAATATACTCTGCAGGAAAGTTGGGAGGATAAAATTAGTCGTAGAATTGAGGAATCCCTGAATCGTGACAATCCCCCGATTTAATTGATTAAGAATTTTCCCTGATACCTCTGAATCAAAATATGATTGGGGAAGAGTTAATACTTTATCATAATATTTCTCAGTGAGGAATTTTCTAATTCTTCCAGAAAAATGGTCACCAATGCGATCACTAATCGTTGAGGTGATTAAGCCAAGGAGATTACTTGCAAATGCAATTACTATTAAGAGTATGAGATATGATACATTGCCGCCCTTTCCTTGCAGTTGCCTAACAATCTCATCAACAATGAATTTTGAGAATAACGGAGCGATCAGCTGAAGTACTGCTGATAAGAGAATCAGGCCAGCTAATATCCCAACTAAGTGATATAGCGGACGAGACAATTTAACAATTTTAAAGATATTCTGCATGAGATAAGTATAGCAAAATCTCTTTAAGATTAACAGTTAAGAGTTTTGAGTGCTAATTAGCGAGGATCGTCATCATGACCTTCATCAGTAGATGAAGACTGATTCCACTCACCTTTTAATTTATCAACAGCTCCTTTAACTTTGTCATCAACATGTGGAGATTTCATTTCGATATCACCTTTGATTTTTTGAACTGTTCCTTTAATGTTCTGTCCAATATTATCTGCCATTCGTCTCACCTCCTTTTGAAGGTACTCTACGCCAATGAGTTAGGATTAAAAATAATTTTGGGTAAGACAAAAGTAATAACTACTCTTTGGGTGCTCGAGGAATAATTAAGCTGATAGTTCTTTTTGGTAGCGAACAATGAGTTCTTGTTTGAAAGCTTCAATTGCTGTATCGTCAAAAGCTGATAATGGAAAAATCTGATTATTCAAGGGGCTAAGCGACTCGATCTTCTTCGCAAGTTCTTCTGGACTGACAAGATCTGTCTTGGTAAGTACGATAATTTCAGGTTTGGTCAGAAGTTCTGTATTAAACTTCTCGAACTCACGTCTTACTACCTGATAATTTTTCGGTAAATCATCTTGTGATGCATCAATACAATGGACTAAGAGATATGTCTTCTCAATATGCTTAAGGAATGTTAATCCAAGTCCTCGTCCTTCACTTGCTCCTTCGATAAGTCCTGGGATATCAGCTAACATGACTCGACCTAACATACCAACATTGGGCTCAAGTGTCGTGAAGGGGTAATCACCAATTTTTGGTTTGGCACTGGTGAGTAATGAGAGTAACGTACTTTTACCCGCATTTGGTAGACCAATAAGACCAATATTGGCGATTAATCTAAGGACAAGATGGAGCTGTTTTTCCTCACCCATCTCGCCTTTTTCGGCAAAGCGAGGTGCTTGATTGGTAGCTGACTTGAATTCGTTGTTGCCTCTGCCGCCTTTACCACCTCGCGCGATGAGGTGACGAGTGATAGTATCAGTAATTTCATATGTCTCATCTGTCTCCTCTACATGAACGCTTGTCCCTACTGGTAGCAAAATGATCAAATCTTCGGCATTTTTCCCAAATAAATTGTTACGCTTTCCTGGTATCCCATCCTCTGCCTTCCAAACTTTTTTGTATTGAAATTTTGACAGAGCCGTCAAATCATCTACTCCTTGGAGATAGACTGATCCGCCATTTCCACCATTACCTCCATCTGGACCACCTTTAGGGTTACCTTCACGAGTACGGAATGAGACAGCACCATTGCCTCCTTTACCAGCATGAATTGTAACTATAACATCATCGATTAGCATACGCGCATTATATCATTTCTCACAGCTATTGAAGTTTTGCTTTTTCTGTTAGTATGAATTACGTGAAATTACTCAAAGCTCTCGTCTTTATCCTCTTCTCTTTTATAGTTCTCATTTCGCTTGTAGTAGTCTTATTGTATTCAATTCGTGAGAAGCAGACGACAGAACTGATTAACCCTATCGTGTCAAATGTCGTTAAACGTGCATATTCGATCCATTCACTCTTCACATCCGGAATTGAAAAAGTTGTTGACCAATCTCTTTCAAAGACAGATGGTACCTACAGCATCGTTGTTCGTAATATGAAAACAGGTGAATCCTACAGTCAAAACCCTGATCGTGTTTATGAGAGTGCCAGTCTCTATAAATTGTGGGTTATGGCATGTGTCTATCAGCAACTGAATTCTGGAAAATTAAAAAAATCTGACACGCTCACGGGGACTGTCGAGGATTTGAATCTATCATTTGGCATAGCCTCAACTGATGCAGAACTCACAACTGGGAAGATATCCTATACCGTAGGAGATGCATTAACGAATATGATTACTGTTTCGGATAACTATTCAGCACTCCTTCTAGCCAAAAAAATTGGGATGAGTAATATAGCAAAGTTCCTCAATAGTCAGGGTCTTTCGTCCTCTCAAACGGGTAACCCTCCGACAACCACTGCATCAGATATTATGCAATTTTATTCCAAGCTCTATCATCATGAACTGATAAATTACGAGAGTTCTGAGGAAATGATAGCTCTTCTCAGGGGACAAGCCATCAATGACCGTATTCCTAAATATTTACCAACTGGGATAAGTGTTGCTCATAAGACTGGGGAATTAGATGACTTTAAGCATGATGCAGGAATTGTTTATACCCCAAAAGGAGATTACATTATTGTTCTGCTTTCGCAAACCGATGACCCAGATCAAGCTTCAGAAATCATGGCAGAATTATCAAAGCAGATCTATCTTCACTTCATCTCATCCACTTAATGGACAGTAGATGGTTTGACATTCTCTTCTTGATCTAACGCATAATCAACGACAGCAAGTAAGAGAAGATTAATGGATAATCCAATAAGTGCCCTAAACTGTTCCTCATAAAAGGTGAAGAACTGCGTTACCAGAAGAAGGATAAGAATCGCAATTTTGAATATACGAAATCCTTGCTTCCGAGATTTACTCATCATAATGGCACCGATAAGAGCCACTATTAACGCAGCGCCGGATGATAATATCTCTCCTGTTTCAGAAAACGACAATGTAGTTCTTGTTAATAGAT
The DNA here is from genome assembly GCA_964598995.1 of uncultured Gammaproteobacteria bacterium. Lineage (GTDB taxonomy): Bacteria > Patescibacteriota > Microgenomatia > Levybacterales > UBA12049 > JACROF01. The sequence goes on from CAZRDR010000021.1 coordinate 62,187, forward strand.
ACGAAAGAGAAGATAAGATAGTTAAAACTGATTCGATAGCAACGATAGCAATTAACCCTCCTGTGAGAACCTTATTACGAAGTACCCTCGCATAAAGATCAGAAAGAAAGTGTTTTAACCTATTCAGCAGTGACGGCTGAGGAGCAGGAATTGACTGTACTTGAGAAAAAAACTCTCGCAATGATTTCACTAACGGATCTTTCTGGTCACTTTTTTGGAGATATAACAGCGCTCTCTTTTTTTCTTCACTATCTAAGTCGTTCATGACAGCTTCAGCGACCATCTCTAACGTATTAACGAGATATTCTTTAGGTGTGATCTTTTTATCTTTTGCTAAGGCTTTAGAAATAATATAAATAAAGATAAAAATTACATATACGATTGCGATTGTTGGTTGAAAAAAATAATTATTATCACTTGTTACGAACTTACCTAGTTCATCGATAAACGCACCAAATCCTATTCCACCTAATATAGAAGCAAGACCCAGAATTCCCCGTCCGAGGAATGACAGAAGGAGGAGAAGTGACGTCAGCATAAAAAAACCACCCCATAACAGGTGGGCAATATGTAATCCAGAACCACTAAGCTGAGGATAATCAGTGATTTTCAGGAAGAACCGAATCACAAATATTGTAACAATTGATGCAATAAGGAAATTCTCTCGTAAAAAATAACCATCGAGATTCTGAATAAAGTATTTTGAGAGTGGTCTCATGCCCTCCTAGTATATCGCAAAATGCATTGCTGTGCTTGCATTCCGTGAAGTATTCTGTGTATGCTAATTATTAGATAACGACTATGAGAAGACTGCCCGACAAAGAAGAACAAGTTATTGATCCTGCTGTTCAACGCATTTGGGAAGAAATCATCTATTCGATGGATCAATATACTCACGACAGTAGTCTATCTAAATTTTATCTGCCTGAGGAAATTCTTTCTCACTGCCGCTCAGCTGCAAATATTTTTACTCAGTTACTCTATACACCTATTCCTTCTCCAACTGAAGTCCAAAAAACTCGCCTTTATGGCATGCTTCATTTATCAATGACCTGTGGTGTCCAAATTTATCTTAAGGAGCGCGCGCTCACTAAAGGTTACCTCCCGTATCGCATAACAACTGATGACAAAACAATTCGATCAGCTCGAAATAAAATAGGGAGACTTCTTTCTGAAGGAATTAAAGTCCAGCCACCTGTGAGTCAGGTAATGGAATTATTTATCACTCAGCTCAATACTGATCACTATATTAGGCGTTTTTCAATGAAAGGACGCGAATTTAACGCTGAGAAATTTGAAAATCTTCTCCCTGCAGCCATTATGTGGGGATATCTCCTCGCGCAAGAACTCATCATTAATGAGAACTAACCTTTATCTATTCTTAACAAGAGCGTTAAGAAATGAGGATATAACTGCAATCACTAAGCTAAAGGCTAACGCCCACCAAAATCCATCCACCGCAAAGCCTCGTACGACGTGACTAACGAGAAGAACAAGTAACGCATTAATAACAAAAGAAAAAAGCCCAAAGGTCAGAACAGTCAAAGGCAGCGTCAGAATAATAAGAAGCGGCTTAATTAATGTATTCACGACACCTAATACGATTGCAACGATCAGGGCTGTGACAAAACCATCCACATGAACTCCTGAGAGGACCTGAGATGCGACAAATATAGCTAAACCATTAACCAATAGATAGGTAATAATCCCCATAGCTCTACCTTAACATAGCATATCCATACAGTCAAACATGGCTACCTCACATGAAATTTACTATTTTCATACGCTGTACACACTCTCATATGTTAGTGGTGGTAGTATGGCATTGAGTCTCTATAACGATCATGTCCAACAGACCAAGCCCATTCCTCAGACATTACGTGTAAAATTACCTCCAACGTCTGTACAAAAGAATAAGCAAGATGGTCTCAAAGATGCGGCAAAAGAAAGTGTAAAAATTGAGCAGATCAACAATGATCGATTTAAGAATCTTGTTAGAGCATCAAATCAAACGCTTTATAAAGTGAAGACGGTCTTCCCTTTTGATTTTTTCCCAGACGAGATGAGTATTGAGATCACGCAAATTAATGTGATTAAACGCTATTTCTTCGCAACTGCTCATCTCCAAACGATTCCTATAAAAAATGTGGCTGATGTCTTTCTCGAGACGAGCCTCTTTTTCGCTTCGATAAAGATTATCGATAGTAGCTATATCGAGAACTCTATCCAGGTAGAGTACCTTAAAAAAGCTGATGCTTGTCGAGCACGCAAAGTTATCCAAGGCTTAGTTATCGCCAATAAAGAAGGAATTGATCTAGCAAAAGTTCCGCCAAAGTCTCTCCTTGATAACATAGAATCTCTTGGTAAAGCCCAAGAAGTAGAGATTATGGAGTAGGAAGCCTTGTAAGTCTGCAAGAATCTTGTATACTCTAACATACATGAAAATTGGAAAATACGGCCAGTCTTGCCTCATCATAGAAGAGGACGATCAAGTAATCCTTATCGATCCAGGATCTTATTCTGAGGAATATAAAGGTGAATTATTGTCTTCTCTCTCAAAACTTGATCTCGTCCTGATAACTCACGATCATTTAGACCATATGTCGCCCGTTCTTATCAAAGAGATACTTGAGAAATTCCCAGACGTAACTATCATCAGTAACAGCATCGTAAAGGAAATGCTTGCGAAAGAAAATATTGATGCCACTCTCGATAAAGTTCCACAGGTAGAATTAGAAACGATAGATCATGAGAGATTGTGGTTTGGGAATCCGACGAAAAATACGGTCTATACGGTATTTGACAGGCTAACACATCCTGGGGACTCGCATCATTTCTCGTTTTCAGCAGAAATCCTAGCACTCCCACTAACAGCTCCTTGGGGAAGTACGGTACAGGCAGTTGAGAAAGCACTTGAAATGCAGCCTAAAACAATCATTCCTATTCATGACTCGTTATGGAAAGATGAGGTACGAAAATCGTTCTACCAAAGATTGAAGGAATATTTTAACCAACAAAATATTGAATTTATAGGAATTGAAAACGGAGAAACAATTGAGGTTTAACGCTTTGGAGACTGCTTAGCACGACGAGCTTTACCACCAGTACCAACTTTACGTCGCTCACGGATACGTGCATCGCGAGTTAAGAATCCTTGCTTTTTAAGTGCAGGTCTAAAAGAATCTTTATCAGCTTTTGCTAAGGCATTTGCAAGTCCTGCTACGACAGCGTCTAGTTGTCCAGACTGTCCACCACCAGCGACACTAATGGTAATGGTATATTTGTTCTGAGCATTTGCAACACGAAGTGGTTCAGTGTATTTAAAACGATTACTGTCTCCTGGGAAGTAATCAGCGATAGCTTTCTTATTAACTAAGATATCACCTTTATTGATAGTTACTGTATCCCACGCCATATCCGCTCTAACAGACTCATAGAGTCTCACACGGGCAACTGCTTCACGACGTCGACCTACCGCGAAAACGTAATCTCTTTTTTGATTTTTCTTTACTTCAACTTGTGGTTTTACAGCTGCCATAGTTACTTAGTCTCCTCTTTCTTAACAAATTTATCTGCGTAAGTATGCTCTGCACCTTCAAAAACAAATAAACGCTTGAGCATTCTATCACGGAGCTTGTTATCAGGCAACATACCTTTTACTGCATGTCTGATAACATCTTCTGGCTTTCGCGCACGAAGCTCTTTAAGCGTTTCACTTGAAAAGCCACCTGGATAACCTGAGTGTCTAGCATAGACTTTTTGCTCTTCTTTTTTACCGGTAACTTTAACAGCTTTTGCATTGATAACTACGACGTAATCGCCACAATCAAGATTTCGCACAAAATTAGGCTTTGATTTACCCATAAGCTCATGCGCGATCTTAGTTGAGATACGACCTAAGGTCTGGTTCTCAACATCGATAAGATGCCATTCATGTGTTAATTCTGCTTGTTTAGTTGCTGTTGTTTGTGCCTTCATAGTTATTTAGATGCCTCTTTCTTTTTAGTTGTTTTGACTGCTGCTTTTTTTGCAGGTGCTTTTTTAGCCTTAGCTGGTTTTGCCTCAACAGCTGTTGTCGAAGCTACTTCATCAATTGCCTTTTGCTTAGCTGATTTCGCATTTCTAGGAGCAGCTGACGAAGTAGTTGAGCCTTTCTCAACCCATTCCATGATAACCATCGACGCATTGTCGGAAAAACGATTTCCGATCTTGAGAATTCGTGTGTAACCACCTGGACGTGATGCATTACGTGGTGCAATATCAGTTAACATTTTTTGTAATGCTTCATTAGTAAGATACGCTTGAAGAAGTGTACGTGCGTGATTAGTGTCATTTGTCTTTGCCTTAGTAACTAATTTCTCAACGTGACTGCGGATTGCTTTAGCTTTTTCCTCAGTTGTCTCGATACGCTCATACATAGTCAATGAAGAAACTAACCCTTTAAAAAGAGCTTTTCTTTCATTTGTATCTCGCTTTAATTGTCGGCCAAATATTTGTTTCTTCATAATAAAAAAGATATTAGGACATTAAGTAATTAAGATAGTAAGGGGCAATTATGAGGAACTTCTCTTAATATCTTAGTATCCTAATATCTTAATATCTAGATTAACTTGAGAAGGAAATACCTTTTTCTTGTAATTTCTCTTCAATGACTGATATAGATTTGCCACCCATATTTCGCATAGAAATAAGGTCTTTACGAGGTGTCTGAAGTAATTGCTCAACAGTCTCGATACCGCCGTTGCGGAGACTATTGTAAATACGAGTTGGAAGATCTAATTCATCAATTGTCATGCGAGCTGCACTTGATGGGATATTAGATACTGGAGCAGCTGATTCTGTTACTGTCTCAGAAGCTTGAGGCTCATAGACCTGAATGAATGAGTTAGCAAGAAGACGAGCTGATCTTTCCATAGCCTCTTTAGGATCAACAGTACCGTTAGTCCAGATCTTCATAGTTAACTTATCAAGATTCGTTCTCTGACCAACGCGAGTTGCTTCAACAGTGTATGTTACGCGACGAATAGGTGAGAAGATAGCATCTGTCTGGATAAGACCAACTGATTGAGACTTACGGTCCTCAGCAAGTGAATAACCCATACCACGCTCAACAGTGAGTTCCATATCTAACTTTGGAGCTTTGCCTGAGAGTGAGCCGATGTACTGGTCTTTATTGATAACTTCAACACCATCTGTTGCTTCAAATTGTGCAGCGGTAACTTCACCAGCACCTTTAGCTGAGAGTTTGATAGTAGCTGAATCGCGGCCATCTGCTAAACGAAGATTTAATTCTTTAATGTTAAGTAACAGATCAATAACGTTTTCTTTAAGTCCTTCAACTGTTGAGAACTTATGCTTAACGCCGTTAATCTTAACTGCAGTTACTGCTGCGCCAGGAATAGAAGTGTAGAGTACACGACGGAGTGCATTACCGATAGTGTAACCATATCCTGGTTCTAGCGGTTCGATAACGAACTCGCCGTAGCCATCTGCATTTATAATTTCTTTAACTGTAAAAGGTGTGTTTTCCATAGAAAGTCCTACAGACAATGACCTATTGTATCATTATCTTGAATAATATTCAATAATCTGTTGAGTATTGAATGGAACTACGATATCTTCACGTTTTGGCATGCGTGTAAGCTTGCCTTTGGTGCCTTCTCGCTCAACGAATGAAACGAGTTCTGCCTTACCTGTTAAGAGCTTAGTGACGTCAGGATTTTTCTGAATCTGAGCATCTACTTCAATAATATCATTAACCTTAACCTGATATGAAGGGATTGTTAATTTTTTACCATTTACTAAGACATGACCATGAGAAACGAATTGACGAGCCTGGAATCGAGTCTTAGCAAAGCCGAGACGGTACACAACATTATCAAGACGAGTCTCAAGAAGAGATAACATGAGTTCACTCGTATCACCTTTTTGTTTTTCAAGGTGAGTAACGAGTCTCTTAAACTGTTTCTCCAAAACTCCATACATTGCCTTAGCTTTTTGCTTTTCGCGGAGCTGCTGTCCGTACTCTGAGAGACGACGCTTTCTCTTCATGCCATGAACGCCAGGCGTAATAGTAAGACGTCTTTGCAGACTAGCAGAAGTTTTATCTAAGATATTAACTCCTTCGCGTCTAGCTAATTTATGTTTTGGTCCTGTATATCTAGCCATTATATTCTCCTCTTTTTCTTAGCCCGTGGGCCATTGTGTGGGATCGGTGTAATATCAGCAATTGACGTAATTGAGAGTCCAGCACTTTTAATAGCTCTGAGGGATGAGTCACGACCTGATCCAGGTCCTTTAACAAAGACATCAACTGACTTGAGTCCTGCTGCTAAGGCTTTCTTAGCTGCATTTTCTACTGCGAGTGACGCTGCGTATGGTGTGGATTTACGAGTTCCTTTGAAGCCAGCGTTGCCAGCTGAACTCCAGGAAATGATATCACCCTTGTCATTAGTGATACTCACGAGAGAATTATTAAATGTCGCTGTAACGTAGACACGTCCATGATCACTAACGACTAGTGTTGACCTTTTCTTAGCTGTTTTAGTTGGTTTCTTAGTTGCCATAGTTATTACTTAGCTTTTGCTGCTGCCTCCATCTTAGCTGCTACTTCTTTCTTAACTGCACCAATTGTCATTCTCTTACCTCTTTTAGTACGAGCGTTTGATTTAGTACGCTGACCACGTGATGGAAGTCCGCGAATGT
>CAZRDR010000022.1:0-3133 GCA_964598995.1 uncultured Gammaproteobacteria bacterium
TAATGAAACGTTACGATGTGGGGATGTTTGCACGTCCATAGATTGGGAATATATCGAAGTGGAGCTTGCGATAAATATTTAATTTTGAGGAGATCTATTTCGACAATGAGCGTCGCAAAGCCAGGGATGTCAGGCTCGACTACATATTTGCCATAGGTCAATTGGTATGGGATAGTATGACGCCATTTCCCTTCGGTTTTCATGCCGAGGATACCGATATCCCAGCCTTTGATGACATACCCGCAGTCGATGGCGACTTCGAAAGGCTGTTCACGATCTTTGGAACTATCAAATTTTTTGCCTTGTTTGCCGTTTTCTTCTAACCAACCGGTATAGTGGACGGTGATATGGTCGCCTGATTTAACTTCGCGGCCTTCACCTACTTTGAGGTCTTCGATCTTCAGTTCCTGTTCATCTGCCATCTCCACTACTGTAACAAAAATTAAGAGTTTTTGGGTAAGAAAAATGCGAAAAACACCCTCCCAAATTAAGGACCCACGTATTAGTGGGCGAAACGTATGGTTACACGTTTCGAGGGTGTGATGCGCGAGATTAACCGATCGTAAGGAGCGTCGTTGTATCGACGACGCCATCAGTCCTCTGAATTTTCCCGATAACCATCTCTCCGATCCGTTTCGGGTCATCTGCTTCGAAGACTGCAACCACGTCGTAGGTCCCAGCGACCTGATCGACTTGGTGGATTCCAACGTCGCGAAGTGCTTGCTGCACGTCAGTGCCGCGACCTGGTTCGATATGGATGAGAACGTATGCTCTCATGTGGTTACCCCGCACGATTATGCTAGGTGATGGTCAGTCTGCCGCAAGTGGCAGCGATCCTCACAAAGCTGAGGGGATTATATCAATTCTTGAAGCGAGAGAGCAAACTATGAGACTTTTATCAGGGGTGACTCCCCGCCATCTGTGCAAACTGCGGGGTGTCACCCCTTTAGAAGATAAATATGTGTCTGCAAAAAGTCGTGGTCGTCGCCGGCGTGGTTTTGGACGTACTCGACTTTGGCACTTGGCGCTTGTTCTTTGCAGATCCGTAAGACTTCATCTAAATCATAAAGAAAAAGTTCGTTGTCTTTATCTCTTGGATATTCTCGGGTGAGGAAATTGAAAGCGACACCTATGGTTGCTAAGTCCCACATCTTTTTAACAAAGGCAGCCATCATCTCATAATTGTTGCTTTCGAGAACTGCAGCTAAAGCGCCGGATGAGAAAACGTAATCAAATTTTTCATCAGTCTTAAATTCTAAGAAATCTGAGGTGATAAATTTTCCATCGGGATATTTCATCTGAGCATACTCAACAGACATCTGATAGATATCAATTCCGAGATAGTCTCTTATTCCGCGCTGGATAAGGTAGTTAAAGAGATCTCCCGTTCCACAACCGACATCGAGAACTGTCGTACCTTTCAAAGGCTTGTTAGTGTACGTTACGATATCGGTGAGGAGTTTGAAATTGCCATATTTGTCGTTATCACCCCAGCCGTCATCCTGATTATGTCTCAGGAAATAACCATAGAATTGATCGTTGATCGCTTTGTCCTTGGGAGAATATTTCATGACAGTTGAAGAGGGCGTTCACCTAAGTGTTTGGCAAAACGGAGAAGATAACCATCTGGGTCCTGAACTAAGAACTGTCGCTGTCCAGACTCGACATCGCCTGTGCGATACCATTTTTCTTCAGGCTCCATAAAGAGCTTAATATTATTTTTTTCTAGATTATTAAGAATGGTCTCCATGTCCTCAATTTCTATCTGGAAATTAATTCCTCGGCCTAGCGGATAGGAAAATTCACCAGTCTCCCAGGTGCGTGTCTTACCAATCTCATCGAGCATGAGTTGTGAGTCCTCAATTGTGATGTAGGCGAAGCCTTCATCTGGGCGATCGAAGAGTACCTTAGCGCCAAGAATATCGCAGTAAAATATGAGACTTTTCTTGAGATTGGTAACGCTCAATTCAGGGGTTAATTTCTGTATCGGTATGTCAGACATAGAGGTATTATAATACATACGGATATGCTGAGTTTGGAAGAGTTACATAAAGAGGTGCAAAAGCAAGGTAATGAAGAAAGAGCAAAAAATTTGGCTCGGTTTTTCAAAACAGGCAAGGGAGACTACGGAGAAGGAGATATTTTTGCAGGACTGACAGTACCTCAGTCTCGAGTTATTGCGACGAAATTTAAAGACTTATCACTATCTGATATCGAAAAGTTACTCATGTCTAAAATTCACGAAGAACGGCTCATCGCGCTCCTTCTTTTAGTCCACAAGTTTACTAAAGGAAGTGAAGAAAAACAAAAAGAAATTTTTGATTTTTATTTAGCGCACACGAAATACATAAATAACTGGGATCTCGTCGATCTCTCTGCAGGTTACATCGTTGGAGGTTATATTCATTCACATAAAGAACTCGAGAAAGTGCTCCATAAGTTAGCTGTATCAACTAGTATTTGGGAACGAAGACTTGCTATCATCGCTACCTTTGCTTATATAAAGGAAGGGGAGTACGAGCTGACACTGAAAATCGCTGACATCCTTCTTCATGACTCGCATGACCTGATCCAGAAAGCTGTGGGATGGTTACTACGTGAAGTAGGTAAGAGATGCTCGCAAAAAGCTGAGGAAGAATTTTTACTCACGCGGTATAAAACTATGCCGCGTACTATGCTGAGGTATGCTATAGAGCGATTCCCCGAGGAAAAAAGACTGAAATATCTTCATGGGGAGATTTAATGCGGTGCCTAGTTGACTATGTTGGAACCTATTTCAAAAAGAAATTAGACGAAATGATTATTATTCCCCAAGCCAAACCGGCACTATCCTTTACAAGGTGATTATAGCGTATTTAGTGGTGATTATGAAGGTTCGCATTCCACAAGTTCCGTTTCTATGGTGGCATGTTCTATATGGAATTTATCGCGAAGCATATCTTTAATTTGTTTTACAATTTTAGTGCTTTCTTCTAAATCGCAGTCTTCAATAACAATGTGGCAACTTAATGCTGCGTAGTGGGAAGAAATTGCCCAAATGTGTAAGTCATCTACGTTTTTAGCTTTGGAACTATTACGGATTGCTTCTTCTACTTTTGATACGCTAACCCCTTCCGGCACCCCTTCTAAAAGA
>CAZRDR010000023.1:0-6911 GCA_964598995.1 uncultured Gammaproteobacteria bacterium
TGCATTATAAATAGCATCGACTACATCGGTGACTGCTAAAAGTTGATATTTATTTTTACCATTGCCTAAGATGAAGACTCGATGTCCTAGATAAATTGCTTCAAACCATAATGAAAAAACTCCCAACCGTTCTGGGCCTAGAAACGTCTTGGGGCGAAGGATAATTGTTGCGAGGCCTTTATCGTTATATTCTTTGCAGAGCTTCTCGCCAGCAACTTTAGATTTTCCATACCAGCCGATCGGCTTTAGTGGAGACGTCTCTGTCTCTGGGAGGACTTTGGGAACACCATAGACTGCGGTACTGGAGATGAAAATTACCTTCTTTACGTTATTTGCCAAAGCGGCATTTAAGACATTACGGGTTCCTTCTATATTAACACTATAGATTTTTTGTCTTGCGCGCTGGATAGGCAGGGCTGCTGCTGCATGAACTATATAGTCGACATTTTTACAAGCCTTTATAACTGCCTTTTTATTTCTAATATCGCTTTGGATAACAGTCACTTTATCTTTGAGATCTTTTGCGTCAAGTGGTGCAGTATCAAATAGTACTACCTCAAATTCTTCTTTCAAAAACTTTCGTGCAGCGTAGACTCCTAAAAAACCAGTTCCTCCGGTAATGAGTACTCTTTTTGGCATGGAGTCTATTCTACTATTGTTTTTCTTTAAATAACAAGATAAATCGGAATTTCTTACTATTGTGAGAGGGTGGTCCGGAGTTGTGAGTATGAGTAGTGGTGAGTATTCTTAAAGATGAATGTCTTAGGGTGGTCATAAACCTGAAAAGTTTCTTCACTACTATCATCGTTAAGAGTAATACCAAAAAGTCGAGGATAAGAATGAAACTCTGCTACCTTTTGATACCCTAATTTTTCTGCAAAGAGGAGTTGATAATATTTCTGAGTTAAAGGATATTTTTCGGGAAGATGCATAAGTGTTCCATAAAGCCTGCGAGAATTTATAGTAATATAGTCGGCTTGGGAAAGATAGTTAGCGTAGTAATCAAGTTTTGCATCATTATCTTGATCATAGATCGCTAGCGGCATAGTTCTATAGTTATCTGGAGCGCCGCTTAGAAGTGGAATTGGTTGGCTATCATCCCAGTGTTCAGAGAGGATAAAACTTCCTCGTGGTACATGCGAATAGATCCATTCAGAAGTTTCAATGCGCGTTTGTGGGTGCGTATAAATTGAAAGATAAGCAAAACTGTAGAGAACAGAACAGAGAACAACGATTCCGATTACTGCCTTGCCGAGATAATCATATTTATTTTTAATGAGCACGAGGAAATGACTACCTAATAAAATGAGGAACGGAAAAAGAGGGACCATATATCGGTTGAATTTAGTAAACCACGACCCGACGTAAAGAAAATACATAAGCGGAAAAACGAGAAAGATGCAAAAGAGATATTTTTTGGATTTAACTCCATGAATTGTCGAGGTCACTGCACCAAGGATGGCAAAGATGGCAAAGACCCCAAGCTGCCAAAAGAGATTTTTTAATTGGAAAAGGTAAGGAATAGTGTGGGTAAATTGGAGAGTGTATACGACCGGATTTGTGCCCAATACGACACTATTCTCGTAGTGCATCGATTCCATAAATTTATCAAAGTTCAGAAAGGTATAGGGAGATAAAAGAGTAAAGGTAATTCCACTACTTAGTCCAATTATGATAAGTGAGATAAGAAACTTTTTGATCGAGACCTTCCTTTTGGTGAGAAGAATACCAAGAGTAAGTAACGGTACGACAAGAAATGAAATTCCTGTTGTCTTTGTTCCTACCGCAATACCAAGGACTATGCCAATGAAGAGTGATAGTTTGTAACTGATTTTTTCATAGAACACCACAGAAAGAAGTGTGATGACAGTAATGAGTAAGGTTAAAAGGTTTTCTGTGGTCGAGAAGTGAGCTGTTTGAATGGATGAGACAGTGACAGCATAAATAAAAGCGCCAAGAAGTGCAGTCTTTTTAGTGAAGAGCTTTGTCCCAAGGAGGTAAATAGGAATAATAGTGAGAGTTGAGAAAAGCGCCGAGTAGGCTCGTCCTATGACATTTATCCAAGCCCAATCTTGGGCAAAAATGGGATTATGAAATAACCAAACAAGAAAGTTGGCAGTAAGGGCATAGATATAGATAAGAAAGCCGCCATACGCATAGAATTTAGGATCCATTTGGCTGAAAAGGCGGATTGCAGTTACTGCGTTTGCGATATTTCGCTCGTCCGGATGGAAAAAATGACCATCATCCCAGTTCAGGTTATAAAAACGAAAAAAAGCAGCGATAAGGATGATGAGTCCAAGGAGAAGTTTTGTTTTTCGATCTGAGAAATGAAGAATCTTACCCATGCATTAGTCAGTTGTAATAATAGTAGCAATTTTTTGACCTAATTCCACTGCATAATTTGTTCCGCGATCCCAAGGATAAACCTGCTCAATATTAGCTAAAAAGACGTGCTTTAAGGGTGTTGTGAATGGTGGGAGAAGACGAGAATAATTAGTAGGGACAATTGGTTGGGCAAATGGTGCTCGAAATACTTCAAAGCCGATGAGATCGTTTTTGTAGGTAGGATTCAGACGTCTAAGCAGTGGATCATAGCGTTTGAGGAGGTCTTCTTTAGGCAGTGAGAACTCCTTACTCGTTGCTTCTGGGTAATTACCGACATAGACAAGGTGTTCATTATTAAAATGCGACGGACTAAGAAGATTGGTATGCTCGACGACCACCATGACGGGTGCATTTTTCTCGCAGATACTTAACCAATACGTATCATCCGGGAGAAAGTTTTTCTTAAGCCTCAGGACCAAATTGTTAGCACCCAGTCCTCTCAGTTTCACCAGTCGATTTTTATATTCTTCAGGCAGCTGGGGAGTAAGTTTGAGAAAAAGAAAAGATGGGAGTGTGACAATAACTCGATCGAATTCATAAGTACTCGTTTTGTTAGCTTTTTTTACAGTAACACGGGTTTTTTTATCAGTATCCTCGATCTTTACTGTCTCAGTGTCAAAGAGGATTTCCCCTTTATGCTTTGTGATAGTATCTGCTACATGCGCAGCAAAGTTGAGAAAGCCTCCCTCAGGATACGCAAGTGAGGGTGTACGTTTATTTATCCTCGTCCAAAACCAAACAAGAGAGATTTCATCAGCGAATTTCCCCATTTTATTTCGAAGCTGCGGCTCCCAAAGTGTTGAAAATGCTTTCTTCCCCATCGTCTTGGTTAAAAATGAGACAGCATTAATTTTCTCAAGTGGCTTCCACCAGGGGTCAAAGCGTAAAAACGCAAGAACGACGCTCATGCGGAGCTTGTCCAGAAGCGGAAGTTGTGGGAATGCCAGGATAGCTTTAGGTGAATCGAGTTGATAAAGGCGGTCGTTAAGAAAGACAGATGTTTTAGGACGTTTAATCAGAACTTTGTGGTTAATTTCTTTTGCTAGATTAAGGACAAAGTCATCACTGGTGAACCAGTGGTGATAGTGTTGTTCGATTGTCCAATCCCAGCCTTTTTCCTTAAAGCCAAGTGCAAGGCCGCCAGGTTGACTCTCTTTTTCAATGATAGTGACCTGATGACCTTTCTTTTGTAGATCATAGGCTGCTGCTAACCCGGTAAAGCCAGCTCCAATTATACCTATCTTCATAGACTGCTGCCTCGCGCAAATAAGAGGAGGAACCCGCCAACTCCTAGTGCGAGAGTCCCTAGTATACCTGAAAGAAGGACTGTAGAGCTACCAGGTGAGGTAGTTAATGGCTTGGGTGGCTGCGTGAGAATCGTTGTTGGCGCCACTGGAATTGGTGTAGGCGTCGCAGTCGGGCTTAGCGTTGGTGTTGGACTAGCGATAGGTGTCGTTGTCGGGCTAGGTGATGGTGTGGCAGTTGGGACTGCGACTGTTGGCGTCGGAGTATCAGTCGGCTGTACTGGAGAGACTGATGGCTCAGTGAATTGACTTCCCTCAGCATAGACGGTGAATGAGCGAGTGATAGTCTGAAGAATGCCTTGGCTATTTTTTGTCTTTATCGTAATAGTGTGCTGCCCAGGAGCGAGTTTAGTTGTAGGCCGATATGTCCAACTGCCATTGGTATTGGCAGTAATGGTAGTTGTAATAGGATTATCTGAGTGGATCTCAATCTCGACTTGGCTATTTGGCAGAGCCGTGCCATCAAATTGTGGTTGTTGATCATGGAGCCCTGCATCAGTTGAAGGATTAGAGATAGAAGGCTGTTTGGGACCTGCTTCTGTTGCGCTAAATGATGGGAATGACGTTGTATCGGCTGAGTCAGATGCGATTGGGTTAGGTGATGTCTCAAGTGAGGTAGTAAAGTCATATGAATTATTAATACTGATCTGTGGGACTGGATTGATCTGGCTGGCAAGAACCGAAACCGTTGATTTACCATCAGGGTTCTCGACTAATATCTTAATAATTGAGGTGTCTGTAAAAGTGATATATGACGAATAGTCTGAAGTTCGTAACGCGTTAAGCGGCATGACATATGACCCATCAGCCTTCACCATGGTTGACAGCGTTTGGGCACCATCAGTAACTAACAGAACAATAGTATTATCGGTATTGCCACTAGGATTAGCGACGGTACCTACGATAGGTGGCTGACGGGAAGGATTTTGACTTAATTGATCGAGAGTCTTTACCGTAAATGGTTTATCAGTATCAATAAATGATTTATCTGCCGAGCTGATTGAATAATAGTAGGTCGTGTTCGGGGATAAGTTTTTGACAGTAATATGGTGGACCAGATACGGCTGAGGATTGCCTGATTGCTGATCTCTATCATCAAGCGCAACTTTTCCTCCACTTGGAGTTGACCCGAAAGAAAGTGTTCCTAACACGCTTTCCTTAGTCGTATAGGACACCGTAAATGAGGTATCAGTCAGATTAGTAACACGTATCTCCTCAGGTGCATAAGAAGGCGAAGCTTTAGTTGTAAAAAAAGTAGTATGTGTGACAGCAAAATTAATGGCAAAAAAGCCAACCCCTAACAGAATGAGGCCTAAAAGTGTCGGAATACGTTTATGAAGTAGTGAGTTCTGCATACTATTATTGTACTGGTTGGGTCGCTCCTCCTGTAGCTATTTGATCTTCTTCTATTCCTGGCGTAGGTGTTGGCGATACACTTTGCTTTGCTCCATTTGTCGCGGAAGGGACGCTGTCTACAGATAGGAGCGGATCTGGCGAGGTTCTTTTTTTAAGATCAGCCATCACTCCGGTTGGGAATAAAGGAGAAATAGGTAATATTGCAGTGCTTTGCTGTTTAGAGATAGTTGTCATGACTGATTTATTGTAGACACTAAAGACAATCCACAGCACGATCAGGATTGTCGACGGAACCAAAACATAGAGTAAATTTTTTTGCTGTGTTTTTTTCATGGTCGATAGTATGCATTCGCTTGGAGTGTGAGCTGATTGGTGATACCAGTTTGGGTTTTGAGTGTTGAGTAGTTCAGAGCGGTGATCGTTATTAATCGATCGATACTGCTGAGTGAGTCAGCAAATGTCTTCAGATCAGAGGGTTGACCTTTGACTGCTATTGTGAGTTGGATAGGGGTAAGAGCACTTGGAACTTTTTTCGCTGTAGCTACGTTAATCGAGTTAATCCTCAACTGGATAAGAGTAACACCTGACTTGACGGCTACAGCTCTGATCTTTCCGGTTAATTTGCTACTTTCGGGTGTTTTTGGCACGGCTGCATAGAGTAACGGAAGCTGAGGTGAAAGCTGAGAGTAAGCTTGCTGCAGTTTGCTCATGGCGGAGATCTTAGTTTGGAGCTGCTCGTTAAGAAAGACATTATCAGCAAGCGTTTTACGCAGTGAAACAATAGTCGTGAGTGTAGGTGCAATGGCGAACATCCCGAACAAAGAGATGGCAAAGAGTGTCAAAATCAGCGTTGCATACGACTGCATCTTCTCCTCTTTAAAGCTTGGTAATGAATGAATATACGCAAGATATTTTTCTTTCGATAAATTGTGGAGTACTGATGTGTTAATTTTCATTTATTCGAGCCCTCCTGTGCCGATACTTGGTACTGGTCCAAGGTTTTTAATAACTGGTTGTGTATTTCCCAGGGTGCATGAGATTTCAGCGGCTAATTCTGCTGTTGAGACACGATCTTCAATGCGGTCGATGCTGACATCATTGACACCTTTTACTTTACTGAGGTCATTAATAAAACTTTTAAGATTGGTGAGTGAGTTAGAAGTGAATTCAACATGAAAATTTTTATCATTAATTGTCAGTAGGATGAGTGAGACTCTATTTTTAGTTGCGAGCTGTTGAACTGAATTGAAAAGTTCTGGGACTACGGTGATACCTGTTGTTATTGACTGCGTTTGGTCAAGCCTCTCCTGAAGATTGCGGTAGAGTTGTTCATCTGGTGCAAAGGCAGCTACGATACGCTGCTTCTGGGTAATTGAATCGTGAAGATCGACGATCTGCCGATCGAGTGTAAAGCGATAGAGGAAAGCTCCAAGAGCGATCGTCTCTGTCAGAATGACTAAAAATCTTCCACCGGTTATTGCCCACTGGATAAAGACATCAAGTGAAGGTGTGCCTTTTTTCTTGACGAGATTAATAGTCAGACCTTTATATGTATCCATGGCAGTAAGCTTTTGCCTATCGCAACACGAAAATAGCCGATAGGAGTCAGCCTACTTCCAGTCTAGGTACTTTAGACCAAAAAGTAAAGCCAATTAGCCATATTCTTACCAGTAGCAAGCACAAAAAAAATATGCTATACTTTTCTCATCCCGAAGATACGGGATTTTTCTTTCTTATGGCAGCAGATACAAAAAGACAAGTACCACTAGATAAAATCCGAAATATCGGAATTATCGCTCATATTGACGCAGGTAAAACTACGACTACTGAACGTATCCTCTTTTACACAGGCCGCACCTACAA
>CAZRDR010000024.1:0-16518 GCA_964598995.1 uncultured Gammaproteobacteria bacterium
CCAAGACTGCGAAAACTAGTAAAGACGTAACTCAACTTGCCATGCGTATCGTCCTGCAGCCCCTAGAGGCTGTCGAAAAACTCAGGTGTGACTACATCTTTAATACGGTCAAATCGCAGGAAGAAAAGCGTTGGAGTAAGATTCTCATTAATAAGATACTGCATGCTCTTACGAATCCCATCGATCAGGAGGAACAGGTCATTTGTTTGGATCGATGAGAAAAAAAGCCCAGAGATCTTTTGCTTTAGCTCGGGAGAGATATTCCTCTCCTCAACGACATCAATAATTCGTTTGAAGGTGAGGGTCCAGAAAGCATAGAGTTCACGCTCGACTAAGTCATTAAGGTCAACAGCAATGAAAATATGCTGTTCATCTTTACTGACGTAGGTCTCCTTAACCTGGGGATTATTCAGAAAGTAGCGCAAGAAGCTACTAATACCGACCCGCTTCATACCGATGAGATCGACATTATGCCGATGCGCGAGGTGCTGACCTAAAGCATTTGCATCTTCCTCACGAAAAGATAAGGGGTAACTCGTTTCGATACTGCCACTTTCCATTCGCCCATTTTAGATCGTTTTTACTAACTTGGCAAGGAACTTCACCACACTTCTTGCGGGTGACAAGACCATTCTGTATACTGCTTTAAGTTATGGCAGATATATTTGTGTCTCTTCAGGATTTAGAAGAACGAGCCAAGCCGATCATTTCCTCACTCACCTCTCCTACAATTCTCAACAAGCAGCAGTTGCAAGACTCTTTGATCGATGACCTTATCTTTACCGCCGAGTTCTCAGATGATGATACGACGAAAATGGCTGCGGCTGAGACGATCCGCAAGATCGCACCGCTTCTGGAGATTAATTCGACCTCGACCTATTCCCTCTATAAGGCTTTTGGTGAGAAAAAAATTGATGGCTTTACCGTACCAGCCCTTAACATTAGGACACTCACCTATGATATCTCCCAGATGGTCTTTGAACTGATGCAGACGCACCAAATTGGCGCAGTTATTTTTGAACTTGCACGAGGTGAGATCGACTACACCCACCAGCGTCCAGCAGAATATCTCACGGCTATTCTGGCTGGAGCGATTAAAGTTGGATACACCGGTCCAGTCTTTATCCTTGGCGATCACTATCAATTTAGCCAGAAAAAATTTACTGAGGACAAGCAAGCAGAGATCGAAGCCATCCAGTCTCTCATCAAAGAATCACTTACTGCCGGCTATGGCAATATTGATATCGACGCCTCAACACTTGTTGACCTTTCGCTCCCACGAATATCGGATCAACAGAAACACAATAGTGAGATGACAGCCCTAATGACGAACTATATTCGTGAGATAGAACCTGAAGGGCAAACTACAGCAATCGGCGGCGAGATCGGACACATAGGCGATCGAAATAGTACAGTTGAGGACTTTGAGGCATTCATCGAGGAGTACCGTAAGCTTGTTCATACCGTTGGCATTAGCAAAGTCAGCGTTCAAACTGGGACAAGTCATGGTGGAACTGTCCTCCCCGATGGAACATTTAAAGATGTAGCCATCGATTTTAACGTTCTCAAGACAATTAGTACCCTCGCACGTGACAAGTATGAGATTGGCGGAGCTGTTCAGCACGGCGCGTCTACGCTCCCTGATACGGCCTTTGATCATTTTGTTGAGAACAAGACGCTTGAGGTTCATCTCGCGACTGGTCTGCAAAACATCGTCTACGATAACCTCCCGAGTGATGTCCGTCAGGAAATCTATTCCTGGATTACTGAGAATCTCAGTGAGGAGAGACAACCGGAGTGGAATGATGAACAGTTCATCTATAAAACTCGTAAAAAAGCTCTCGGCCCTTTTAAAGAACTTCTTTGGAGTATGAGTCAGGAAGAAAAAGAACCGATCCTCAGAAAATTAGAAGAGCATTTAGAAATTATCTTTAAAAAGCTTAATCTGACTGCTACTCGGGATAAGGTGCATGCTTTTTATCAATAACATTACTTGCCTCTCGTTCCCTCTCACCGTACAATAGTAGAAGAATCTGCCATGAAATTTATCGATGAAGTTGAAATTCAGAATAAACGAGTTCTGCTGCGCGTAGACTACAATATCCCGCTAAATAGAGGCGATATCGTTAACGATGAGAGAATTCGTCAATCACTTCCGACCATCACTCATCTCCTCAAGCACCACAATTCACTTATCCTTCTCTCGCATCTGGGGAGGCCCCATGGGCATGATAATGCACTCTCACTTGCACCTGTTGCCCACCGCTTAGAAAAGCTTTTAGACGGCGTGACCGTAACTTTAATCCCTGATTTAGAACATCTACCAATGGAAATTACCCGAACGGGCAACCTAAGTCGCATTTTTCTCCTTGAGAATATTCGGTTTTTTAAAGGCGAAGAAAAAAATGATAGAGACTTTGTCCAGCAACTTGCAAGTCTAGCTGACGTTTACGTCAACGATGCTTTCAGCGCCTCACATCGTCCATCGGCCAGTATCGTAGGACTTCCTAAAGTTTTACCTGCCTACGGCGGGTTGCTCTTAAAAAAAGAGGTCGAGATGATAGGCAAAGCAATTAGCCACCCGCAGCATCCATTCGTCGCAATACTTGGTGGAGCGAAGATCTCGACCAAACTCCATCTGATAACCAAACTTATCGATCTTGCTGACTTTATCCTGCTTGGCGGCGGTATGGCTAATACTTTTTTGTTAGCCCTAAAAGATGAAGTCGGGCAAAGTCTCGTTGAGAAACAGGAAGTCGGTCATGCTCTGCATCTACTCGAGTTGGCTAAACACAAAAAGACTCGTCTGCTCCTCCCTACCGATGTCATCGTCGGAAGTAAAGATGGGTTACATGCCTCACATAAATTAATCCAACAAGTTACCAAGCACGATCGAATCTTTGATATCGGCGTTGAGACGCAGGCAATTTTCGCGCAAGCGATCCTCCAAGCCAAAACAATTATCTGGAACGGCCCCATGGGCTACTTTGAAACTCAACTCTACGGACGAGGGACTGACTTTGTCTACTACGCTATAACTGCTAATCAAGAGGCGACCTCAATTATTGGTGGCGGCGAAACGATCACCGCTCTTGCAGGGAAAGATAATCTCGATAAAATCACCCATATCTCAACTGGTGGCGGCGCGATGCTTGAATACATCGAGAATGGTACGCTTCCAGGGCTTGACGCGCTCAATCAGTCTAAAAGTTAGCTGGCTGTCAGATGAATTGTTGTATTCCCGTCAAGCCGCTTCCACTTCGCTCCTTTAGACTACTGATATGGCTTCACCAGACATAGATTTAGGACTAGGTTTTGGCATAAAACAACCTGACCCACGCGGACCTCTTATCTCAATAGACCCGAAACACTCACATCTAGCAATTCCTGCCCATATAGAACATATCATAGGCGCTGAAGATCATTATGTACCCCCAATCCGCCAATCAGAAGCTGTGGAGCTTTCACCAGGAGTACCTATAGAGGTAAAGAGTAAGTAAAACAAATATCATTGACAAGAAAAAAGTTCTTGTTACAATACCGTCGATGGCAGAAGTACCAGTATCATCTGAAGCAGCAAACTTTGTAGCATCAAGCAGAAGAGTTGAAGGTGTATCTGCTTTAAAAGCTCATCCTGAAGGGAAAAGCTTAACTCCTGTCCGTGATTTAGTCCTTCCAAACGGGAATGTTATTCCTGCGGACTTACTCTTCAAACCAGATCTGAGTAATGGCGGTGAGTATGACATTAGACGGGCGCAAAAACCGCGTGGAGAATATTATGCCATGGAACATGACGAGGGACAGAGGCATCATGATGG
Organism: uncultured Gammaproteobacteria bacterium; assembly: GCA_964598995.1. Taxonomy (GTDB): domain Bacteria; phylum Patescibacteriota; class Microgenomatia; order Levybacterales; family UBA12049; genus JACROF01. Next base: position 3,819 of record CAZRDR010000024.1, read on the forward strand.
AGGAGATGAGTTCGACCATCCTCCAATTCAGGATGAAGACACAGCTATAGATTGCCCTACTCCTCCATTCGAACTGCACTAACTCTAATGCTAGCAATCTTTTATTAGACTCTTTATAATAAACAAATGCTTGACTCAGTCAAACACCTCCTCGACGTTCATTTCCTCGTTCAAACTTTCGGCTATCCAGGAATAACTGCTGTTATCTTCGCTGAAACAGGCTTAATGCTTGGATTCTTCCTCCCAGGCGATAGTCTCCTCATAACCGCTGGTGTCTTTGCAGCTAAAGGTGACATGAATATCTTTATCCTCTGCCTGTTAATGTTCCTCGCAGCGAGTCTTGGGAATATCGTCGGCTATTTCTTTGGACAAAAGGTTGGGACGAGACTTTTCCACCGCGAGGACTCACTCCTCTTCCATAAGAAAAATGTCGAAGCAGCAAATGCATTTTATAAAAAATATGGCGGCAAAGCGATTAGCCTGGCTCGCTTTATGCCGATCATCCGTACCTTTGCCCCAATTGTGGCAGGAGTCGCCGATATGGAATTTAAAACCTTCCTTATCTTTAATATCGTAGGAAGTCTTCTCTGGGCGGTTGGGTTATCACTCGTTGGCTATTTTGTCGGTCAGCTTATCCCTGATAAGTACTTTGAACCGATTATCCTTGGAGTTGTCTTTATCTCTCTGTTGCCTGCTTTTTACCATGCCTTTAAATCTGAAGACACCCGCAATGCCATCCTGAAGTTTATCAAGCGTTCGAAGTAATTATTTAGCCCTTGGAAGCTCTGCTCGGGATTTGTAGAAGAAGTAACCTACGATAGCTACCGTCACCACAGGAGAAAGCCACTCAGGGATATGGAAATTAAACGCATCGAGAAGCATAATAATTCCTAAGACAAGAATAGAATACATAGCACCATTTTTAAGATATTTGTACATCTTAATACGCTCGATATTCCCTACTGTTAACTGACGCAGAACAACAGCTCCTATTCCATTCCCTATTAAGATCAAAGGGACAGAGAGGGTAAATGCAAACGCTCCTAAAACGCCATCGATTGAGAAGGTAGCATCAATCACTTCGAGATAAAGGATCTTGCTTAGATCTGACATACCTTTTTTCATGAGATCTCTTTCTGCTTGCTCTGCCTGAGCATTAAAGCCATGAGTAATAAAGAATGCTGAGGCTCCTAAGGCTGCACTAAAGGCCATCATTGGATGCACTTGAAGCGCTGCATAGATTATTCCAGAGAGAAGCAGGGAGACGACAGCATAGAACCAAACAGCATGTCTATGGAAGAATCTCTCACCTTTGAGGCCATAATTCTTCGGCTCCATAAATAACCAGTTAAAGAAAAGAAAGATAAGGAAAATCCCTCCCCCGGTAAGAAGGATAGGCGCTGATTTATCAATTGCTGCATGTACTTTAGGATCTCCGCTAAAGGTAGCTGTTAACGCCCCGATCGGCCCAAGTTGTGGACTTGTTGCCCAAATGATTGCCCAAGGCAATAATCCACGCATGATGAATACGGCAAAAAGGAGCCCCCAAAAGAGAAACCACTTCCTTGCTTTCTTCCCCATGGTAGAGAGAACTTGAGCATTAATGATGGCATTGTCGATACTACTGATGATCTCGAATAGTCCAAGACCAACAATGGTGAGAAGTATGCTAAATAATGACATAGAGTCACTATTATACAGCATTTAGCGCTGAACGAAGGTAAGACGTATGTTCTGATCTTCAAGAAGCTTGCCATCTCGAACGGCTTTACCACCAAGATCATTCATACCAGGACGCGAGGTAAATAACTTAACTGCCAGTGGATAATTAACCGTCAGTGAATAAGGATCAGCTACTGTGCCTGGTTGTTTGAGTAACAAGAAATCATACGTCCATTCAGTCGTCTCTACCGGCACATTACCTGGCAAACGGTAGGACACCGTTAGTTTCTTTGTCTGCCCTTGTGGCACTATGACAACGAGTCCAAAGGCAGTCTTCCCATTTACTGAAGTGGTATCCACTTCGATTCCTGTCGGCGGCTTGAATGAACGAGCTAAATAAACATTTTCATTAGTCACAGCCTCAGTTATCGTCTGTTCTGTGTTATCAAGTTGAATATCGGTGAGGATAGATCCCGCTGGCACAAGTAAGCGAAGGTAAGCTTTATAATCTCCGCCAAAGGGTGATTTGGGGGTACTCGTATTGGTATAGGTAATTTTAGCAGTATCAACTACTGCCCCTTCCCCATCGATAGTAATTGAGTGATCGATTGAGCGCTTTAAATAATAATTACTTTTATTCTGTCCAATATTTGCTTCATTAACCATTAAACTGTCTAAAAACTTAGTATACCCTGTCTCACGCGTCTCGGAGATACTTCCTGATAAGTTATTAATGCTAAAAAGCTTCTGCATTGCAGTATCAGGGAAAGCAACGAGAAGGTGTTTTTGTGAGATTGCCTCAGTCATGACTTTAAGCATCGCTTTATACGAGAACTTCCTCTCTTGGAGTCTTCTGAGGAGCTCCTCCTCAGCTGCTCGCAAAAAATCTTTTTTCTGCGTCGAGCCAGGGAAGAAATTATTCTCAACATGTGACTGCGTTAAGAGATAAAAATTGTCTTTGGTGAGGGTCTCTTTATAATCAGGTAGCTTGAGAGGTCCAGTTGCATCAAGGAGTGAACTTAAGAAGCTCACATCAATTGCGATCACGCCATTAACACTCTCCCCTGTCTCAAGCTTGAGAAAAGACGCAGCTTGCGATGCACTTTGCGGGAAATCTGGACTAAAGTTACTATCTCGTAAAAACCAATTAGGGGAACCCATATAGCGCCTGAGGCCAAAAGGTGGATCCACATGGGCTGTGAGCTTGCCGTCAGCATCATAGACGTCATTGATTTGGATCTTCCCCATCCTGCCGTGATCAATATCGACTAAGCCATATGAACCGATGAATCCACCTCCTGGTCTAAGCTCAAAGTTATTTTGGAAAAGAACTAAGTATCGCTGCTTGCCGTTAAAGCCTAATAACTGTGGTGTCGCATCAACTAAATTAACCAGGAGACTCAGTGGCTTATCAAAACTCGCTAACTTAGCTTTATACGCTTGCGGCAGTGTATCCTCAGCCTCAATTGCCTGGAGACTCGTGGCAGCTTGTTTGAGTTTATCAGTGGCTGAGAGGTACTCCTCCTTAGAGACACTCTTGCCTCCCCCTATTATTGCCTCAAGCTGTATTCCTGCCTCTAAGAGCTGCGTCGTTGCATCGGCAATTTCTTTGCCTGAGTGGATAAGTGACTGAAACCCGAGGACTTCGTTGGAAAGCCCAATAATACTCACGACACTGCGCAAGGTGATTGCCGTATCATCTGCTAGGGTAAAAAAGCTCTCAGCCGCTCTTGATGAGGACAGCGCTTGGGTCAACTCCCCTTTCTCAGCTTGGGACTGAGTTTGTTTGAGCAGTATCCCCCCGACTACGGCACTCCCTATGGTGAGGATAAAAGGTAAGGCAATAATAAAAAACAGGAGAGATACCGCAAGTAGCCACGGACGCTTTTTTGTTTGCCGAGGGCGCTTTAGCTTGATGGGCTTACTTTTCTTTCCAAGAAGCTGCGGTTTGGGATGATGCGTCAGGTCAAGCTGCTTGAGCCGCTTCTCAATATGATACTCAGTTAATACCGGGATCGCTTGTTTGGGAAGTGTCACCGGCGGCAGATGATACTTCGTCTTGGCAAAGTCGACTTTGAGAAGGGGATAGTCTTTCTCTAAAAGGCGAGCGAAGGTTAATTGTGGGGAAGGATGGGGCGGCAAAACCGCAAACACCTGTCGATTCTCAGCCAGTGTGAAGGTAGCAGAAATGATACCTTGAACCGCGTCTTCTAATGCAACCGGGTAGAGAAGTGACAAGCCACTGCCTGTCAGCTCAACGCGACCAGAGGTCTTGGCTTCATATAAGAGCTGGTTAACAGGGCTGTGAGATGACAGCTCTGAACTGAAAACATCGCCAATAACGACCACCTGTGAGTTTTCATAAATCTCAAATAGGCGAGTAGCGATCGCCTCGCGATAGTGAAACACTGAGGTAATAAGGATAAGCCGAGCATTCGTCTCTTTGGCTTTGGAGACGAAGGAGGAAAACGCTTGCTCTAATTCTTTTTCACCAGAATAAACAATAAAGATGTGCGAGAAAAAGTTATCTGGCACACGTGGGATTTTCTTATGAAAGGGAATCGAGATGAGATTGGCACCTTCAACACTTTTACTACTGACAAGTATCGTGAGAGATGTTTGTGACAAATGTTGAGCAAGAGATGGCCCCAACATGCCGAGTTTGTCGATAATAAGGACAGGACGAGTACTGGACATAGGCAGTAGCTCTATTGTACATCATCTTGTCTTTTTTCTGCGTTTGTGAGGAGAGGTTTTCACTTTACTTGAAGTGCCTGTTCGAGGAATTTTCAAAGGTTGATCTGACAAGCTTTTCGTATGGTTTCGACTTCGAGTCGTCTTTCTAAGAATTTTCGCTTCTTGATGTGTGAAAAGTGACGGGAGGTCGGACAGTATTACCCCAAAGACAAAGGCTGTTAACAGCTGTCCCTGATGCAGCGTATAGAAGTAATGGTCAGTGAGTGACAGCAGAAGAAAAACTACTAAGAGCATCAGTTTTACCAGTTTTTGTTTGGTCGAGAATATTTTGAAGGCACTGTAGACAAGCAGTGAGACAAATAATAGTAAGCCAACCAACCCAGTTTCTGTCGCAATTAAGAGATAAACCGAATGCACCGGCTGAAAATAACTCAAGGGTGTTAATACCGGAGTCAACTGGGCAAGAGACGGCAAGAAGTTCTGAAGACCCACACCTGTTAGAGGGTGGGTTGAAATGATCCCGAGAGCTTTGGCAATAAGGAATTCGCGGATGATCACTGCCTCATCGCTAAACGAGAGAGTCGTAAAGCGCAAGTACGCACTTGTCTCATTAAGGAGAACGCCACTAAGTACCAGAACTAATAACACAACGAACAGCGCTTTTGGATTCTTCTTAATGAGTCGGAGTAACCAGATGAAAAGTACTACAAACATCACTCCAATACCCGTCCGACTCATCGATAACATGATTATGAGAAATCCCATCACGCCGGCGGCAACAAGAAGACAGCGAGCTAAGTTACCCTTCAGTTTATACGGTATAAATAACAGATACGTCAACATAATGACACCATATGCTGCTAAGACATTGGGATGAGGAAAAGAGGCATATGGCCGAAGTACTAACGAGCCGTGCAAATTGGCGTTGGCGATACCAGGAGTAAGAGAAGTAAAGCTCCGCTCACCAAGGTAGTACCACAGCCCGCCAATTGATTGCTGCATTACGAATTGCCAAATAGCTAATATCCCAACGATTATTAAGGAGAGTGAGACTAAAATAGGAGCGGCAACTGCACTTTTTTTAAAAGAGAAGAAATAACTCACGCACCATGTCACGAACAGCACCTCAAATAACCTGAGGACACCTAAATAGCTATTAATAGGGGAGAGGGAGGTAGAGGCGAGGTAGGTAAACCAGCATAAAACCAAAAGACAAAAAATAATTTTAAATTTGGCAACTCTTTTGATTAGTATTGGCAGCATCTCGATAAAGAGCAGCATGATCAGAATATCTGAAACAAAAAGAGTAGGGGAGAGGTAGTCAACACGGAGCCCATTCAGAAAGGCGTATGCTGGCCAGAAATGCCGACCAAACTGCGAGGGGATACTCAGTAACAGGAGATAGAAGAGAAGGAGGGAAGGATTACTCGCGAGGCTTGATGACCAAGACACGATCTTTTCCTTCACCCATTGATTCGGAGGTAACTTCATCATCTTCTTGAAGAGCCATATGAACAATGCGTCGTTCCCATGATTTGAGTGATGAGAGTGTATGTGCACGACCCTCCTCAAGCACGCGATCTTTGGTTTGTTGTGCGAGTCTCTCTAAATATTCAGTACGGTTTTTCTTGTAGTCACCAACCTCAACAGAAACGCGGACAAAGCGTCCAATCTTGCGGCTTGCGATAAGTGAGATGAGAAGCTGCATTGCCTCAAGGATTTCACCGTGATAACCGATAATGAGTCCACTCTCTTCAGTCTCAAGGATGATATCAGCCATGTCTTCTTCGAAAGCGACATCAGCAGTCCCGTTTACTTCAAGCTCTGCTAAAAGCTTTTCAGTTACTTCAGTAATGATTTGTTGTTCGTTCATTTCTGCCATATTATTTTTTGTTCTTTTTCTTCTTAGCAGGCTTCGCAGTAGTAAGTACTGGAGCGGGAGTTGGAGCAGGTTTAGTCCCTCGCTGCATTAAATACTGCTGTATGATACCAAAAACTGTGAAAGTTATCCAGTAGAAGGATAATCCGGCTGGAAAACGATAAGAGAAAAATCCAATCATCAGTGGGAAGATATAGAGAGACTGTGTCTGAAAAGCAGCGGCAAAATCACTAGCCGTATCTGATTTGGCCTTAGGATCTTTAGGCGTTGCTGGTGTCGGAGGCAGCATCATCTTGGATTGAATAAACTGCGTAACACCGGTAAGGATCGGGAGGAGGAGTACCAAAACGCCAACTGTACCGATGAGATCTGCTGGGGTTTTACCTAAAGGCAGGCCAAAGAAATGGGTGTCCCAGGCCTGATGGAGCTTGAGCGAATCGGTGTAGACGAGTTTATTAATATCATTGAGTGCGTTTGGCTTAACCACATGCTGCAATACGTTATATAACCCCCAGATAACAGGGAGCTGAATAATTACTGGCAGACATCCTGCAGCTGGATTAATACCGTATCTCTTGTACAGAAGCATCGTCTCTGCTTGCTGGCGCTGAGGATTATCCTTAAACTGCGCCTTGATCTTGGAGAGCTCTGGGGCGATCTCCTGCATTTTCTTTGAAGACTTTAACTGCTGCGCCATTAAGGGGTAAAGTACTAAGCGGATAACAACAGTAAGCAGAATAATTGAGAAGCCAAGAGCCGACGGGACATGGAGCATGACAAGGAGATGATAGATCCCTACCATGACATTTGTTATTGGCTGAACGAAAAGGAGCGTAAAGATTTCACCCATGGATGTGTATAAAGGATTGGCAGGAGAGTAAGCGCCTGACAGTCAATCTCAGTCCGTATAGTATACCATACTCTCTTATGACTCGACGGGCATACTGAGAACACGTCTCTTCAAATCGACAGATCGCTTTGACGCCGATAACCTGATTAAGAAAGGGGGAAATGAAGATATGGTAGAAAGCTAAGATGATATCAAGAACTCGCGTCATCGTTTTTCCTCCCCAAGAAAAGTTATTATATTTTCTCTCATTTGTGACGGGTACTTCTCAAAGCTTTTGGTAACGATAAACAAATAATCATATCCCTCAGGGAAGAGATTCAAATTATCTTGGATGAACGTATGGAGAAGTCTACGCATGCGGTTACGCGCTACCGCACGCTTATCAACTTTCTTGCTGATCACGACGCCGAAGCGTTTTGCTCCTGCAGGAGATGATGCGACTTTAAGCAAAAAATGAGGTTGAACAAATGTCTTACCACGAAATAACCGAGTAGAGTGGGGAAGGCGTATGGATTTAGGAAGCATGACTAGATAGTCAGACGGTGACGTCCTTTTTCACGACGACGCTCAATGAGCTTGCGTCCACCGTGTGACTTCATCATAGTTAAAAAACCATGTTTGCGCTGGCGCTTTACTTTTTTGAGTGTAACGAATTTCTCCATAGTTGGTATAGTATACCAGATTTATCCACGGAAGAAAAGGCGTGTGGTCTGATCTGAAAAGATCATCTTGACAGGAGTTATCCACAAAGAATAGACTGACTGTTACCTGCTCTTTAGCCATTCACTCTGCTTGGTGAAATACTCTCGTTTGAATTATGGAAGACCAATTAGTTAGTCTGTGGAACGATGTTTTAGCTGATATTAAAAAAAAGGTATCCACAGGAAATTTTATTACTGTATTTAAAGCAACTGCTCTTTTATCACTTGATGATGATATCGCCACCATCGCCGCGCCCTCGACTGTTATCCTCGATCTTTTGCAAAAACGTTTTAAAACTGAAATCAAGACACTGTTAGATCAGAAAACTGGCAAAGATAATGAGGTGGTTTTTATCGTCAAATCTATTAAAGTTACTCCTTCTCCGAAAGAGGAAAGTCCACTCTTTACTATCTCTGAGCCAAATAACGGCGTTGTCCTGCCTCCACCCTCAGTCTTTGCTGAGCAACCGAAATCTCAACCATTAGCGATTGGTCATCTTCCACGTGTGCGTCCTGAATATACCTTTGAGACCTTCGCTGTCTCAAGTAGTAACCAATTAGCTTTCACTGCGGCCTCGACTGTTGCTAAACATATTGGAACCTATTACAACCCGCTTTTTATCTACGGCCCAGTCGGCGTAGGTAAAACCCATTTGATGCATGCGATAGCCAACTCTGTCTACCAACAAGCTCCTGATAAAAAAATTATTTATATCACGAGTGAGGAGTTTACGAATGAAGTTGTCGATGCGATCAGAACCAACTCAACGGCTAATATGAAAAAACGCTTCAGATCTGCGATTTTACTTCTCATCGATGATATTCAGTTCATCGAAGGCAAGGAAAAGGTTCAGGAAGAATTATTCCACACGTTTAACATCCTTATCGATAACCACGCACAAATTTGTCTGTCATCAGATCGACCGCCACATGAAATTAAGAAACTTGAAAAGCGTCTCTCATCTCGCTTCGCCGGAGGCCTCACTGTCGATGTCGAAAAACCAGACGTAGAACTTAAGACAGCCATTCTTAAAATGAAGGCTGATAAGTTCGGGTATGAACTCCCGATTGATGTCGCAACCTTACTGGCTGAACAGGTAGAAGACACTCGAAGTCTTGAGGGGCTCCTCCTGAGAGTTATTACCCAAGCTAATGCAACTGGCAGTGCGATAACACTTGAGTTAGCACAAAAAGGACTTGGCCTCATGCAGGAGGAGAGGAGTGCCCATATCCATGCGGATGACGTCATTAAATGTGTCTGTGACTTTTATGGTGTAAAACCAACGCAGCTCAAAGGTCCTAAAAGAGATGCGTCTTTGGTGAAGGCGCGTCAGATCACGATGTATTTACTCAAGACGCAGTTGGGGCTCACCCATGTTGAGATTGGCAATCTCCTGGGCGGCCGTGATCATACGACTGTTATGCATGGTGTGGAAAAGATGACCAGTCTTGTGGAAAACAAGGCTAGAATCATTGATGATATCGTGGGGATAACTAAGACTCTCAATGGGTAAAACTTTCGGATAACTACCTCAAGTATAGTTATCCCTGAGTTACTAACAATTTCCTACACAGCTTTTCCACAACGACTCACGCACGATCTATTCTAAAAATTTTCATATTATAGAACGCGAAGTTTTACTCATCTATAGATAATAGATCGTAAATAAAAGCTATTATCGAAAATCGTTTCTATTATGGGGCTATGGATCATTGATTTTTTCCACTTTTCCCAGTACACTACAACAACAATAAATATAAATATATGAAGGTAACCGTAATGTCTGCAAATCTCCAAAAAAAATTAAGTTACCTTAATCATGCGATCTCCTCTCGAACAGATTTACCTATTCTTTTAAATATCCTCATAGAGACTGATAATGGATTACTTCGTATTAGCAGTACTGATTTAGAAATTGGTATTCAGACACAATTACCAGCTGAGATAGAAGAAGAAGGAGCAACGACTGTACCCGCTAAAACATTTAGTGAACTCATCAATTCGTTAAGTAATGAAAAAATAACGCTTACATCAACTGATGGAACACTGACTGTTGAGAGTAAGAAAACCAAGAGTTCGTTTCAGACGATCCCTGCAACTGATTTCCCTAAACTCTATGAAGAAAAAGGTGATATCTTAGCCAAGGTGAAGATGACAGCTTTTCGACAAGATGTGGCGATGGTTGTTTTTTCTGCAAGTACTGACACAGCCCGTCCAGCGTTATCTGGCATCTTAGTGAAAAAAGAGGGGAGTGGCTTTCTTTTCGTCGGCACAGATGGGTATCGGTTGTCTCTCAAACACCACTTAACCGATTCTAAAGAAAGTAATGTTGTTGAAGGACAGACTATTATTATCCCAGCACGTGTCTTTCGTGAGGTTCTGGCGATGAAAGAAGAAGGGGAGGACATGAGTATTTATGTGTCGAAGGGGAGTAATCAAGTGATGTTTGAGATAGGGGAAACATTATTAATCGGCAGGCTTATTGAGGCAGAATTCCCTAACTATGAGCGTATTATCCCTAATGACCATAACTCAGTTATCTCATTTGAGCGCGAGGAACTCCTGAAGGCTGTAAAGATCTGTTCAATCTTTGCTCGTGAAGCAGCGAATATTATTAAATTTTCCTTAAAACAAGAAAAACTCATTGTTTCATCTCAAACACCGTCTTTAGGAGACAATACTGTTGATGTTGAAGCAAAGTTAACAGGTGAAGAGAATGAAATTGCCTTTAATGCTCGGTATTTGCTTGATATCTTAGCGGGAATTCCACAAGGGAATTTGACGTTTGAGATGACGGGACCGTTAAATCCGGGGGTATTTAAGATTCAAAACGACGCATCTTATCTTCACCTCATCATGCCGATCCGGGTTCAAGGATAATTAACGCTTATCAAAATATTCAGGTTCGCTCTTTGCTGGCTGAACAAATTCAGGAAAAGTTTTCTTATACTCAGTAAGTGTCATTGGTGTAAATCGCTGTACCTCGTAGACAGTTCCAGTATATCGATTAATATAAAATGCTATTCCTCGTGAAGGATAGAGATAAGCATTGGTATACCAGCCAACAGGCCCCACACTCTTTAATTGCTCCTCAGGGTTGCCAAAGGTACTCTCAACCTGTGTTACTTTCGGGGGTACAGGAGAGGCTATTTGGGTAGACGTTCGTTCTAAGATAACTTTTCCATCTTTAGTACGTATTTCATCGGTCTCTCCGTTGATAGCTGACTTTATTTTATAGATCGTGATAGTGCCAACGAGTGTTTTAGAAATAACCTCTTGGTTCTTAACGACCTCAGCATCAGTTGTCTGGCCGATCGTTGTCTTCTGAAGAGGCGTGAGATGCTCTGAGTCAAACGTTACAGGAGTTGTCGGAACGGGCGTAGGTGTTGTGTTATTTTCTGTGGTTTGTGAGGGTGATACCGCCGAGAAAATAATAAGTGAAATAAGAATGAGGATGATAAGTGCTAACAGACCAAGTCCGATAAGTTTGATTCGTAGTAATTGACTATTGTTCATTGGCCAACTCCTTGAACTGCGACATTTCGATGGGCAGGATATCTCCCTCCCTGATAAGGATTAGGTGCGCCATTACCACAAGTTAGCTCGCCGACATCAGGATTCATCCAAAGCGCAATGGTATCTGCGTGATCTTCATTTACTAAATCAACATTAAAGCTACATCCAGTTCTGCCGTAATTAGTTAAGCCGCCCTCCTGAGCACGCGCATTAGGTATGAGTAAGCGATTTTGTTCGCCCTTATTCGTACAGTTTTGCCAGACGTGAGTCAATTCGTGAGAGAGAATTGCACCCATATAGTCTCCTTCCCATTGGTCACTAAACATAACATCAACATCTCCGTCAGATGGACACGAGAACTGCTGGGCATACCCATTACTCCAACTGCCAACGACTGTTCCTCTAATTGCTTGTAAAAAGCCTCGGCAGTCAATCATAAAGAATTCTTTCCAGGCCCACGGTAACTGTCCTTGGGTAATGTTTAAGGTAATACCCCATTTAGCAATAATTGCGGCTCTGATATCACTTGGCGGTGGAGGAGCAGCCTGGCAAGGTCCGGATGAGCCACCTGGAGCCACCGAAATATTTTTATCAACAGGCGCCTCACAGCCAATCAATTTTCGCAAAGCTTCTGAAACCTGACCTACAGCTGAGACGCATACCCCACTATGTGCAGTCTGCGCAAAAATAGTCGTTGGGTTTGGTAACAAGAACAAGTTTAAGATGATAACTATCGAGGCAATAAGTTTTACTACTGCGTTTTTCATATTAATCTCCGATTGCCGTTGCCTTATTACTATCGGTAACAAAGCGCTTCTTAACGACAATATGGTTATTTGAGACTAAGCGTACGTAGACACTATAGTACGTATTAGGAATCAGAGGATTTTTAGTAGTAATGGTCATTGTTTTTCCGTCAGGACTAAAAGCTGCAGTTAATGGGGTAGTGATGGTATCTGAGTTAGGATCTTTACCTGATTGAACAACTGTTGTCGTCAAAGCTTTTGGATCGACTTTACTGGGGAATTCGATGACAAAGACAGCAGGTTTATTCAGTACAACAGAGCTTGTCACAGGTGGCTCGGGACGCTTAACTTGCTTTGGCGATGGTTGAGAAGTAGTAACAGGAGTAGGTGTAGTTTCAACGATTTCTTTAGGAGTTGTCGAGGATGCTCCTCGGAAAACACTCACCAGGAGCACTGCATAAATCACAACAATTACTCCAGCTAAAGCGAGGTAAAAATATTTACTCCGTAATGGTAAGTTCTGCATAGACGATATTATTGTAGCTTACTGTCCCTCCATCTGGTGCCACCTGTTGATAATTCGATCGCGATACTGAAAGTCTGTCTCGCCAGATCCACCTAAGTTAGGATCATCAGCTGCACCATTAG
>CAZRDR010000025.1:0-9372 GCA_964598995.1 uncultured Gammaproteobacteria bacterium
CATCAATAATATGGCCACGATCTCCCTTGAGGAACTTACCGACAGCGCCTCTGTCTTCTGGTTTATGCCATATGCGAGCAAGTGCATCGTAGGCTTTTTGTTCAGCCTCACTCTGGAGCTTAGACTTCTCCTCAGCCATACGCTGATCTCGCTCTTCACGGATCTTGTCATAATTCTCCCTAAAGTAGCGACTCGCAGCCTCACCTAGTACTTCTGATGTACTCCCATTCCTGACGAGATCCATCTCTGCGGCTGTCCTCTCTCCCTGCAGGAGATTAACATCGGCGAACGCCTCACTCTCTTTGCGTTTGGCATCTTGTTCTGCTCTCACAGCAGTTAGCTGCTGAGCCTGTAATTCTGCTTGCTTAGCCTCAAGGCGTGCTTTTTCATCGAGGAGTTCTTGATGTCGTCTCTGAAGTTCTTTGGCCTGACCAATCTTACTATTTGCAGCGGCTACAGCGTCTGTAACAGTCTTGAGCACATCAGGTGATACTGTTCCACCTCCGCGTAACAGTGCATCTAATCGTAATCGCTCACTCTCCTGCGCACGGACAACTGCTTCCTCTCCTGCAATGATTGATTCTAAGGTTTGAGTTCCGCCAGTTAATGTATTGATAGCAGTCTCAACTTGCTTTAATGCATAGGCTGCGCTCGTCGTATCTTTAACCATTCCAGGCTCATATTTACCCAGAGCCTTCGTTACAGTGTCTAACTGAGTATCGATCTTCTCTCTATCTTCCTTCGCGCGTGCTGTAGTGACTTTTGCTTCATCATGCTTTCGTTTAGCTTCGGTTTGCTTGGCTTGGAGTGCGTCTAATTTCGCACGCGCTTGCTCAGGGTCTAATTTCTCGTTAGCGACTTGCTTAACGATGAGGAGGAATTCTGGATCATTCATGAGACCTTTGATGATCTCGCGTCGAGCGTCGACATTTGTTTCAGGAATAGGGTTACCGTTCTTATCGATAAAAATTGACTCTATCTGAGGAACAGCTTTTGCCACTGAGAGGACTGCATCCATTGCCTGATGCTGGGCGATTTCTTTACTTCTGCCATCAAGGCCGCTTTTATTAATGCTATCAATATTTCCGCTACTGGTATATTCTGCGAGGACATCAATGCTTGCTTTAAGGGTATTCGCTCTTTGTATTTCTTCAGCTGTTCTACCGCTTGCAGCGCTAGGCTCTGACTTTCCAATTGCAGTATCGATAAATCTTGCTCCTTTAGCTGCCTCAAATGGACGATCGTTAGCTTGTCTTTGCAATGCCGCGTCCAAATCCTGATCTGAGCCAGCCACTCCCACACGAAGTTCTCCAGCTTTCTTGGCTGCTTCTCTTTGCGCTTGATTAACAAATGAACTTTCAGCTCTTCTATCAACAAGAGCCTGAGCAACTTCTTTTTGGGCTTGGATATCTGGTCCTGGCATATTACTGTTGTTTTGCTTTTAGTATTTCACCTGCTTTTAAGGCACTGTCTATATCTCCATTTCGAGCGTGCGTCAGCATCTGCTGAACTACTCCTTCTTTACTGCGCTCAATAGCACGCGCCATTTCAGCATTTGCAACGGTCGTAAAGATTCTCCATTGCTGACCCATAGCTTCTAAATACGCTACGAGATCCTGATGCGTCATAGCCTTTGGTAATCCGTCAAGAATTCTGGCTGCGATCTCAGGCAGCTGATCTGCTTTTAACTGACCGTTCTCAAGTCCAGAAATCATTGCATACACCATTGCACGCTTAACTTCTGAACGATACTCCTCATTCAGCTGCATATCTCATTGTTGCTTGATTTACCGATAAAAGTCAAGCTTGTCCAGCCTGCCCATAGTATGTACTCTCAAGGCTTAAAAGTTTTCACGGAAAACGGTAATAGTAAGGAAGGGGTAAGACATACTTTGTGAGGGTTGAAAGCAGATTTTTCACGTTATAGCATGATAATACCACTAGGAAATAGTGGCAATCCTGCCTATGGAACAACATCCTATTCCTCAAGATGTTACCGGATTTCAGTTCAAGCTGATCGGTAATATGACAGTTAAACAATTCGCCTACCTCGCAACAGGAGGCGTCTTAGCTGTTCTTTTTTACTATGCGCCTGTTTTTATCCTGCTCAAACTCCTCATGATCCCCCTTTGCGCCGGATTAGGTGCAGCACTCGCCTTCCTTCCTATTGAAGGACGGCCAATGGACTTAATGCTCTCAAATTTCGTCAAAGACCTGTTAGCTCCTACGCAATATGTTTATCAAAAAGAAGGTGGGTTGTTAGCTATCTCGATGCTTTCAGTTCCGCCGCCAAAAGTGGTCAAAAATAACGATAAGAAAACGCATAAAGCAAAAAAGCATGATGATCAGCAGTATGAACGTGAAGTAAAACTCAATGAGTTCTTAAGTCATCTCTCACATACGGCTCACACGAAACTCGATGAGAAAGAGGATATGTTCTTATCGGCTATTTTTGATCCTAACGCAACACCCCAACTCGTCTCACTCTTCCAGCAAAAAGCTGCCAATGGCGAGCAGTTATCTGAGGAAGAGGCTCTCCGCGTCAAGATGATCCAATCTCCGTCAGATATAGAGCACCAATTAGACCGAGAGACAGAGGCGATTAAGCAGGAGTTGCAGCAGGCTGAAGCCGCAGAACAAAAATTAGCCCAACAGCATCAAGCAACGACAATGGCGCATGCCCATGTCAGTGAACTTGAGAAACAACTTCAAGACATGATGCTGCAAAAGCAGCAACTTGAGCAAGAGTTACTGAAGCTTAAAAACCAGTCTGGCGTTGCTAAGCCAGTTGAGCCGCAAGTGAAGGGAGAAATTCCAAGCGAACAGTCACAAAACGTTCGCATCGTCCCAACAGACAAGGCTTCAAGTATCGGGCTACCGTCTATTCCGGATGTGCCTAATATCGTTCTCGGCATTGTCAGAGACCCTCGAGGCAATGTCCTGCCTGGAATCCTCGTTGAGATCAAAGATAAAGACGGCAACCCTGTCCGTGCCTTTAAGACAAATGGCTTAGGGCATTTTGCCTCAGCAACACCCCTTGCAAATGGTGTCTATACCATAACCTTTGAGGATCTCAAGGGTAAGCAGCAATTTGAGGTAGTCCAGATCGAGCCTAAAGGTGAGATCATGCAGCCACTTGAGATCATCTCCCACGATGCACGAGAGGCATTACGAAAGGAGTTGTTCGCTTAAATGGCTAAGGCAAATGACAAAAACCACAACTCAACGCAGAAATTCACTGAGATAGTCGATATCGTCGATGATATCGTCTTACTCGCAGGAGGCAATGCCTGTATCATCATCGAAATTACTGCCAGTAACTTCGCGCTGTTATCTGAGAAGGAACAAGATGCGAAAATCTATGCCTACGCGTCTCTTTTGAACTCGCTCTCCTTTCCTATCCAGATCTTGGTTCGCAACAAGCGCATGGATATTACGTCCTACCTTAAGGAACTCGAAGAAGCAGAGCGGACGACAAAAAACGAACTACTGTCTCATCACATTAGTATGTATCGCGACTTCGTCCGTGAGATGGTAAAAGTAAACGTCGTTCTTAACAAATCATTTTATGTTGTCATTCCGTTTACCTCACTTGAGGCAGGCTTAAGCGGCGTTAAGTCCCAAGTCGCTAAAAATGAAATTGAGAAAGAGGCATTCGTAAAGTCAGCCCAAAAAGCCCTCTATAACAAAGCCGATTCCGTTCACCAGCAGTTAGCTAAGCTCGCAGTAACTGCAAAGACGCTTGAGAAAGAAGAGCTGATCAAACTCTTTTATGACATCTTTAATGATGCACCAATCCAAGGCTCACAAGCTGACTCTGATCTCAATACACCGTTAATTAAACCTGCTTAGTATGGGATTATTTGGTAAAAAACAGCCAGTACAAACGACACCTCAGCAGCCTGCCCAGCCAGGAGCTGCTCCAGTGGCTCAGCCACAAGCCACAAGCGTTAAAGCAGTTGCCGCTGCACAACCTAGTGCCGCAACCAGTGGGCTTGCTAAGCTTGAGAAAGGCATGCTCTCGCTCGTTGATCTCATCGCCCCTTCATCAGTTGAGGTCGACTTCAGATATATCAGAGTTGGTGAGAAATACTACTCTACCCTATTCGTCGTCGGCTACCCGCGCTATGTCTCGCCTAACTGGCTCCAGCCAATTATCGACTACGATCACACGCTTGATCTTTCGATGTTTTGTTACCCACAGCAATCAGGCGACGTCCTTACCGATCTGAGGCGTAAAATTGCTGAAATGGAAGCAACCATCCTCTCTGACCAGGAGAATGGCAAGCCGCCAAATCCAACTGTCGAAGCTGCTCTTGAAGACGCCCAAGCCTTACAGGAAGAACTAGCTAAAGGCGTTGAGAGATTTTTCCAGTTCAGTTTTTATATCAATCTCTCAGCTGATAGTTTAGGCGAGTTAGAGGAAGCAACCAAACAGTTACGCACGACGCTTTCCTCTCTTCTCTTAACAGCCAAGACTGCGACACTGCAAATGGAAGAGGGCTTTAAATCCAGTATCCCAATCGCACAGGACAGACTGTATATCACGCGTAATATGGATACGACGTCACTTGCCTCAACCTTCCCATTCACCTCAGCTGTATTAACGCAGAACAAAGGCGTGATGTATGGCATTAACCAGCAGAATGGCTCGCTGATTATCTTTGATAGGTTCTCGCTTGAAAATGCCAATGAGGTAGTCCTGGGAAAATCGGGTGCCGGAAAATCGTACCTTATTAAGTTGGAGATCATGCGCCAGTTTATGCTAGGGACTGAGGTCATCGTCGTTGACCCTGAAGGTGAGTATGGCACGCTTACCCAGACTTTAGGCGGTGAGGTCGTCGACTTCTCAAGTAGTTCTCCGGTTAAAATCAATCCTTTTGACCTGTCAGAATTGTATGAGCCAGGCGAAAATGAATTAGGCCTTAAAATTCTTTCACTACATGGCCTCCTCAAGCTGATCATGGGCAACTTAGATCCAGAACATGATGCGATCTTAGATCGAGCTCTCGTTGAGACCTATCGCCAAAAAGGTATTACTCCTGACCCGGCAACGCAAAAGCTGCCTCCGCCGTTAATGGAGGATTTATATAAGACACTTTTAGGCATGGAGACTCAGCCAGCTAAAGAAATGGCCTATCAGCTTGAGAAATTCATTAAAGGAAGTGCTTCTGGTATTTTCAACCAGGCTTCAAATTTTGATATTACGAACCCGCTGACGATCTTCAATATTCGTAATCTTCAGGAAGAGCTCAGGCCGATTGCGATGCATATCATTCTTGATTTCGTCTGGACCAAAGTCAAAAAATCGCTGAAGAAGCGTCTCCTGATCTTGGACGAGGCGTGGTACATGATGAAATATGAGGACTCTGCCTCATTTGTGTACTCTATCGCTAAACGTGCTCGTAAATACTATCTTGGACTTACAACTGCTACTCAAGACGTTGAAGACTTTTTAAAGACTGACTATGGCAAGGCCGTCCTAACTAACTCGTCAATTCAAATTCTTCTCAAACAGGGGACAGCCGAGGTCGACCTCGTCGGCGAGACATTTTATCTGTCAGAAGGAGAACGCGAATTACTGCTATCAGCAGATATTGGAGAGGGGCACTTCTTCGCCGGCCAGAACCACGTCGCGCTTAAGGTACTGGGTGCGCCTTTTGAGCATGAAATGATTACCTCAAATCCTGAAGAATTAATCAGTCAGAAGATCCACCCTGAGGCACCAGCTCCAGTTCCTCCACCAACTCCAGCTGATGGTGTCCCCGATGCTTTCATGCCCCAGCAGACGATGCAGTCACAGGCAGCTCCAGCACCTGAAACGCCACCAGTTCAGACTGCAGGATCTACCCAGGTTGAGACAACGGCAAAACCAGCCGAATCCTTTGGTATTCCCACTACCCAACCGAGCACAACGCTAGCTAACTCCGTAAGTTAAAACGATTTACGATTGAGGCTGGTTTTGCTACGATAGAGCTATGGCTGCCCAAGACCCTACCAAACCTCAAATTGCTGTACCAACTCCTGCTCAAACGCAGCCTACTGAAGAATGGAAACAAAAACTTGATAACACACGTAATGCTACAAACTCTTTAGGCACACAATCAAACCAGTCCAACCCCCGACAGTCAAGTCAGCAGCGTCGTCAAAATGCCACAGTACAGCCTACTAGACAGACAAGCTTCAGAGAGTTTGATCAAGTCTTAGTCGCTCAGGCTAAAGCTGATGCTAAGGCCAAACAACAAGCTACGCAGGTGTCCCCTGACAAACCTTCTTCTCTCCCACCCCTCCCACAGGCTAAACCGAAAGCCAAGACGTCACCAGTTCAGACGTCTTCAGAGCCGCCAAGACCCGACACGCTTTCAAAAAAACAAACAGCAGCTTTCGTTGGACTAAGCGCCGTAGCGGGATCCGTAAATGCCCTTCGCGAAGGTTTTAGACGTGCAAGCCAGCCAACTACTCCTGATACTGCCGGCTGGCAGGTGAGGCTTGGAACAGGCTTTCATGAGTGGGGGAAAATAAGAGGTGCTTATACTGATCTTGATGAGGTAAAAACGGTTGAAGATTTTGATGTCTGGCTTAAGTCACACCCGGAAGCGATGATCGATGGCAAAAAGTTGACACTTGCAGACTGGAAATTCCGTGAAGATTATTATGAATATGATCGGTTACTCAGAGAAGAAGATGCTCATGCCCATCAAGAACACAAAGAAAAAGCTCATAAAGGTGAGCACCCACTCGCCCCTGTGCTCCATCAGCATGATGAGGATACTGAGGAGACATCCCACAATTCTGAGAAGGCAGCGAATCCAACAAAGACAACTACTCCTTCTCCCACTATTTATACTCCTCCTCCAAGAAAACCAGTGGAATGGGCGAAGTTTGAACCCAACAGCCCCTATCTTGAGTATCAACGTAATCAACAAGCGCGCTATAAAGCGCTTGGAGTCGATAGTCGTCCAGTCTTTGCTGGCACTTCCAACAGTGGCTTTAATGCCTTTAGTCAACGCGCCAGCGCATTTCAAAGAAGCGTTCCAGTTGAGACGATAGAGGAAACTCCTGAACCGATTTATGATGATAATGCTGGTGGATATGAAGATGAGCAGCCTGAGCAAAGCCCTAGCGTCTCTAATTCCCATCCAGTTGATTCTCCCGAAGATGATGGACAGACTCCCCCGCCTCCAGCTTTTCGAGGGGGGTCAGGTGGCAGAGGAATTCCTGGTGTTGGAGGAGCAGTCAATTTGGGACGAAGCGCTCTCAATTTCACGCCTGCTGGAAGAGTTGCTAACGTCGTCATCGATAATCGTAAAAAAATAATCGGTATTATCGCAGGAGGTATCTTCTTCTTCCTTATGCTCTTCACAATGTTGGGTGATACCGGAGACGCTCAACCAACCGTTGATAAACAAACAGCCAATACTACGGTTGAGAACTCTGACTGTAGTGCTGTCAAATCAGGCGCTGAAACCGCCGTATCTATCGGTCCTTTTGGCTCCTTACTTAAAGCTGGGTTAGATCTATTTGGGAAGGATCTAAACTGTAATAAGTTAGGTTCAGAAACCAACGAAGTAATTAATGAGTCACATTTGCTTGCGCAAGGAAATACTACTGCAGTATTGGGCTCATCTGATAAAGCTGTCCTCTCATTCGGAAATAGTGGCACCGCAGCGATGAAAGCATGGATGGATAAAGTAGCCAAATCAACAATCACCTACAGTATAACTGCCTCTTATCCTGGCCAAGCTGACGATATTAAAGTAACTGATAGCATCCCCTCGAATGGCCTTTTTCTCCAGGCAAGCGGTATCTGTCATTTAATTTACACTGGTTCACGCGTGACTGGTGTATGGTGGTCGGTTAAAGAAAACCAAGGCGTCTCCCAGACAGAGTTTAGTGATTGTGGTTATAAGCTGCCTGGCAGTGATAAGCCAACGCCTACCCCGACCCCTGAGAAAGGTACTGGTGTACGTGGAACGTCAACAACAGCTGTCGATTTTAATAAGTACACTAAATCGCCTTATAATCTTCCGGCTCCTTCAGGAACTTCGGATGTAAATTACCCTAACGATTTGATCGCTGCAATGAATACAGAGGCTGGCTTCGTTGCAAAGCACCAGAGCTACCTCACCAGTAGAACAGGCGGAGCACAATACGTCGATCCGTTCCTCTCAGTTATCTGGACTGGGGCGGTCGAGGGAATCGGTGCAAATCCCAGCTACTGGTCTAACGGCAATCCTTACTTCTGGAACTGTCTGGATAATGGTGATCACAATATCAGTCATGGCTGTGCTGGAGGTTTCTCGTCTGGTGGCTGGCAGGTAGGCTACGGGATGCAAGTTAGCCAGGCCGCAAGTCATGTCGCAGACGATTTCAATGAGGCATACGGTGCTGGGGCAGCAAATAACCCTCAGAAGGTTCAGCAGGTAGGCCAAGCAGTTATCAATAATGCTCCGCAGAAAATCACTAATCCATCTACCTTTCCCGCCCAACCTCTCCAGCAAATAGCCCAAGCTGCGATCCAGGGAAATCAAAGCGCTCAACAAGCCTTAGCTATTATCCTCATGGATAGAGAACTGGGTGCAATTGTCATGGCTCGTGAAATAGCAAGTGACATCGCTGCCCGTAATAACTGGAGTTCGACCATGTCTGGCTGGGGAGGCTTCTATAGCTCCAATATGCAAAATTTTTCTAATCGAGCAGCCGCACTTGCTAAGGGTTATACCGGTACTGTTACCAGTGGAAGTGGTAGTTCCGGTACTTCAACTTCTATGGCTAACGCGACATTCCAGCCAATAACATTTTTTGACAAAGTTCTGCCACTGGTTAAAGATGATAACTTCACGAGTGGACAGGCGACAGTCGAGGTCATTGGTGGTCGAGGTGGAGCAGCTTCATCAAGTGCTTCTCCTTCTGGCTCAACTGGTAGTGGATCATCAAGTGGCGTTGGCTGTACCAAGGTTGTCGATCCGCCAGGATCGGACTGGGCGAAGGTCAATAGTCGTGACGAGATAATAAAGCAAAAGGTTCTTGAAGTTCAGCAAAATGATGGACCAAGTAATGGCGTCTGTATCCCGGTAAACCTTGTTAAAGCACTTGTGTATGAGGAGTCAGGCGGCGAGATGCTCCCAGTCAACGGCGCTGGCTATGGCGGTATCATGCAAGTTGGAACAGAAAGTAACTGTGATCACAGTAAGTATGATATTTATACGCTTGAAGGTAATGTCGGCTGCGGTATCTCTCATTTAACTCGCGGCTATGTCGAGTGCGGCTCCTGGGAAGGAACCATCACTGCCTATTATGCCGGTCATTGTACACCTAATGGTGCTGCAGACAGCGTTGCTGATGGTGGGTCTGGAGAAAGCGATTATCAAT
>CAZRDR010000026.1:0-5371 GCA_964598995.1 uncultured Gammaproteobacteria bacterium
GACTACCTCATTATTTAGATAATTCAGCAACTGTTCTCGGTTTTAAAATTGACCAGAACCAAATCCATGATTACTTATCAGCAGAGGTAGGAGCTCTTGGTAAAAACGCGATAGATGTCA
Source organism: uncultured Gammaproteobacteria bacterium (assembly GCA_964598995.1). Classification (GTDB taxonomy): domain Bacteria; phylum Patescibacteriota; class Microgenomatia; order Levybacterales; family UBA12049; genus JACROF01. Next base: position 121 of record CAZRDR010000026.1, read on the forward strand.
CCAGTCGTGTATTTGGCGGATTACTCTCAACTCTTACTGTTCTCGTCGTCAGCTTTTATTTACTTAACTACAACGACTCATTTAAAAGAAAATTTGCTCGCCTTTTTGATAAAGAGGAGAGAGAGCACGTCGAGTATACACTGCAGTTAGTCGACGATAAATTAGGTGCTTGGTTGCGAGGCCAAGTCCTGTTGTGCTTTGCGATCGGTATTGCGACATTTATCGTTTTGTCTATTTTGCAGCTTCCTTACGCGCTACCTTTAGCGCTAATAGCAGGAATTCTAGAGGTTTTGCCCACACTTGGACCAATCCTTTCTGCAGTTCCAGCTGTTGTTGTTGCATTGACGATCTCACCAGCTATGGCAATCGTCGTTGTTATCGCATATTTACTCATTCAAATGCTTGAGAATAATTTGCTCGTGCCAAAGATCATGCAGCATGCAGTCGGACTTAATCCAGTTCTGGTTATCCTAAGTATTATGATTGGAGCTAATTTGATGGGAGTTGCTGGAGCGCTCTTAGCGATACCATTTGTATCGTTTGTGATTGTCGTCGTAAATAGTCTCCGGACGCAGGACTAAGCTTTCTTCTCAGCAATGATGAAGGTCCATGGGAGTGGATGTATCGCTTTCTTAATCTTCAATTTCTTTCCAACGAACTTTTCAAATTGCCAGAACGTCCAATGGTTAATATGTTCGATATCATTGCCAAATCTACTGACATTTTTACCGCGTAAAAGATTGCCTAACATAAAAAGCGGTTCATTAGGAACTGACAGGACAACATATTTCTTACTCACACGAACTAATTCCTCCAGACCTTTTTCTGGATCATCGATATGCTCTAAGACTTCACTACAGATGACAACGTCGAAGGAATTATTTTTATACTTTAGGTCATAAATACTGCCTTTTTTAAGTGTTAGTTCTGGATGAGTTTTTTTGCCAAGCTTTATGGCAAGATCAAGGTAATCGACTCCTTCTAATTGCTTGCCGATTTTAGCCTTGCGAAGTCTCTCAAGGGTGAATCCTTCACCGCAGCCAACGTCTAAAATGCTCTGCGGTTTGAGACGACGAACCTCTTTGACCATCGTGTCATTAAAAGTTTTTAACAGCTTTTGCTGAAGCTTACTTTGACTTGTGTGTTTGCGATAATTATCTGTTGTATGCATAAAGAAAGAAAAAGCTCTTAACTCTTGAGGCTAGGAACAGAGTTAGGAGCAAAGTATCTTTGGAGCGGGTGAAGGGAATCGAACCCTCGTATCAACTTTGGAAAAGTTGTGTTCTACCATTGAACTACACCCGCGAGCTTGAGCTTGGAAAGACACCTACGGTTTCTTTCCAACTTTTTTCCCTAAGATGTTGCGCTGCTCGGGTAGACCAAAGCGAGCCTCGCGGCGCGCAACTATAGTAGAGAGAATTATTATATCAATTTGTGATAGTTTTTGCTAGAAAGTTGTGTCGATCAAGTATAATACCTCTATGAATATCAGTAAATGGAAATTGGTTCCGAATTCATTAAAACGCAAATTGCTCCAAGCGATAAAGTATCAAACTCAGTCGTTTGTCTATGTTGCGATAGGTGATAGTACTGCAGAAGGGATGGGCTCATCGAGCAATGAGCGAAGTTATACATCTATTGTCTACTCATCTATCAAGTCTCGTTACCGTAATGCTTCATACCATAACTTCGCTCGAAGTGGGGCAGTGCTGAGTACTGTCATATCATCACAACTTCCTAAAGTACTTGAACTAAAACCTAGTCTTATCACTATTTCAGTTGGTGCAAATGATATCATCAGGAGAACAAGTCTTCAGGAATTTGAAAATGATCTTTACTATCTGTTGAAGACGTTACGACAAAAAACTGATGCTACTATCGTTATCTCAACAGTTCCTGATCTCTCACTCACACCAGCAATTCCTAAACTTCTCAAACACTATAGTAAATACAAAGCTGGCAAACTCAATACTATTATTAAGAACGTCGGTCGAGAGACTAACACCATAACAGTCGATCTTTTTGAGGACAGTCGAGCTGTCCTGCAGGCATTCCCAGAAGCGATCGCAAGTGACGGATTTCACCCTTCAGATTTTGGTTATGCGATCTGGGCAAACACCATCCTCGTCACACTTCATAATGTCTTAGCTCCTGTTCCAGATACAGAAGATTCGACTAGTTCCACCGAGTAATCTGATGAAGTATACTAGAAATTAATGCAGAGTCTTGCTAAGTTCTTTCTCATCTTCCTAACAATTTTTCTTTTGGTCAAACCTCATACCGTCCAGGCAGTAAGTACATCAAAACTCCCAACAATAACTGTCATTAATATGATCAGGGGTAATGAGTTAGGTCATAAGGATGTAGACTTGCTTCCTCGGCTACAAGCACAATGGGATGAAACGAAATCATATAACGTCCAGGCAACGTGGCTCTGGCAGCCAGATGCTCTGACCAATCGTAATCTAACTGATTACGCCAAATCAAATCTTCAAAATCAAGAGTTCGGGCTTTTCTTAGAGTACGGCCCGAGATCTGCAAATACATCCGGGGTACAGTATCGGGGGAGAGGACTCTGGTATTTTTCTGATGGGCTTTTCGAGCTTTCGTATGACCCGATTGAACGCAAAAAACTCGTAGATAGTAGCTTTGGAATATTTAAACAAACATTTGGCTACTATCCAAAGACTGTCGGAGCATGGTGGATTGATGGTCCAATGCTTAACTATCTGCGAAAAACCTACGGTATCACGAGTACGCTTCGTGCAGCTGACCAATACAACTTAGACGTCTATTCAATTTGGGGAACACCGTGGAGTATACCGTACTTAGCATCAACTACTAACGCTGGAATTCCTGCTCGATCATCTGACCAAAGCAGCAACGTTGTCGTCATGCAATGGGCTGCTCGCGATCCGGTTAGAGGTTATGGTGACTCGCGCGATGCAAGTGTGCATAGTTTTCAAGACTATCAGAAAATAGGTTTTGAGAATACCTATTTTAACTATTTAGCGAGTGTCTTTCTCAGACACCCAGGAGACCAAATCGTCGTCGGTCTTGAAAACGATGAAGATGAAAAAACATTTATTCCTGGCGGACATTACGATGATTTAGTGCGAGGTGCCACAGACCTAGAAAAATCTGGCAAAGCAAAGATTCAACTCGCCAAAGATTATGCAGCAGATTTCTTAGCATCCAAGCAAATTCTCCAACCAACAAAATATTTTTTAACCAAAGATTATCTATCAAACGATCAGACATTTTGGTACAACTCACCTAATTTCCGGATTGGCATAAAAAAAGAAGGAGATACGGTATCACTGATAGATTATCGAGACTACCGACAGAAGGTGAGCGAAGAATATAACTACTTACCCAATAGCAATGGTGATTTGCGGATTTATATTCCTGAAGTGATCGATAGTGCTACGCTCCCTCAGCAGAAAAAACTTTTAATAACATCCAATGCTCCGCTCGTAGCTCAAGAGAAAGATGGTGTGGTAACACTTTCGGCTGGGGAGCAGCAGATCGGTACTTTCTCACAAGAGAAATTCGAGATAAAAAGTGTAAATCAGCCTGAGGTAAAGTCAATGATGGTATCTGTCTTTACCTGGATAGGTCTAATCTACTTTGCGTATTTAGTTATTTATTACTTCAGGAGAAAGAATATAAAGAAATTTCTTTTGTCTGACGCAATTATTTTCGTCCCACTTCTTATTGCCATACCATATCTTTCATCAGGTTATCTTCATGATCTAACATTCGTTTTCGATAAAAAACAATTATTCCTATCACCGTTTTTAACTTTAATTCCTTTACCTCCGGCTGAGAAAATTATTATTGTTTTTCAAATACTCCCATTCATTGTTTTGCTTTTTGCCCATATCCTTTCAAGCCTTCGTCCAAAAAGCCAACTGACAGCAGGAATATATTTACTCGTCTGGCTAGCAGTTCTGACATTATTTCTCCATGTACCATATTTCCCCCTAGACAGATCAACGATTAAAGTCGCAGGAATCGGTGGAACTATTGTCGGAATAATTGGAGTAGTTGCATGTGCGATGTTATACCTCAAGACTAAATCCAAACAGCTTTTGCTAAACTCTTTTGCTACTCTAGTGCTCGTTGGAGTTATTAGTGGTATTACTATTTTCCTCTCACGTGCAACGTACGTCATCACACCTTTTGAGATGCGCGCACTTGAATTCGTCTATCATAAAAAGCTCCCAGTAACCTATGTTCCAACTCCTGACAAACCTATTTATAAAGCAGTTAAACCAGCTCTTTTTGAGGATTTCACGCTTGGAGCAAAAATAAGTGGGGTAGAGTGGACAGCGAGTGAATTAGCTAAGAATAGCTTATTTATCGTCCCACGTTATCTAGGAACATATCTGCCTGATGAAAAAATTAAGAAAGAGAACTTAAGTAAAATCTTTGATAATTTCCAAATTCAGATCTACGAGAAGAAATAGTAACTACGAAAAAGCCCCGAAGCGGATGCGACGGGGCCTTTTCTTGCGAAATGATGTGTGAGTTGGGTGCGCGGCTAGGCCGCGACGACGTCCTGGCGGTGACGCTGGATAACTCCGTCATAGAGCGCATACGGCGCAAAATAGTTTTGGTGGCCGTTCCGCTTGTAGATGGAGTCCCAAGTGCCGCCTGCGACCAGATGCTCGAAGAGCTTGCGCTCCTCATCATTCAGGTCTGGCCGTTCCAGGACGGTCTCGAAAAGCCCGTGGCCAAGCGCGTCAACGGGGTCGCTGGAGACGACGGCGTCGTACGCCTGCTGAGCCACGAGATGGCCGCCTTTGGGGACATTGTTGACAGTTCCTGAGAACTCATCCCAGGTACCACCGGACGCGAGATGCGTGATGATCTTCTGTTCTTCCTCCCGGAGGAATGGGAACGAAGCCAGGGTTTCGATGAACCCCAGCCTTCCTGCATCGGTCATGATGAACCTCCTCCTGCCCCCACGTCACGCGACGTGCTGGAGCAAGCCAGCAGGGTAGAGAAGTCTCCACACTAATGGCTTGCTCCAAAGTAACTCACTTAATCAATGTGCAAGAAATAAATCAACTTTATATTTAGCTATAGCGCATACGCCATATCAAATAGTGGAGTTGAGGAGGTAATTATACCAATTCGAGGCAACTGAGTCAAAAACTATAAGATAATATTGTCGCGAGAGAGCGAATAGTCTTGAACTTCTCACGCCACTTGCAGATTATATCATAGCTAATTGGGACATAAA
>CAZRDR010000027.1:0-3961 GCA_964598995.1 uncultured Gammaproteobacteria bacterium
TACCGTAAAGTGAAGTGGGATAGTTTCGCTACTCTCTGGCTTAACGGTAATGACACTGAGCGTGTCTTGGATTGCACCACCAAAAACACTGGCTAAGTGTTCTTGCACCGAAGCTGTATGGGAGACGAGCATGCCGCCGAAGCGTGAATTTGTCACTAATTGTTTAAGCGCTGGAGATGACGGTAATGCAATAATTATCGTGAGAAGAAATGACAAAATGATATACGCAGAGGCTAGTCCAGGCAGGATACCTAAGGGGTGGTTTACTTCTTTAAAAAAAGAAAAGAACGGATTCTTAGAGGAAAACTGTGGCAGTTTGTACAAGAATTTGCGGATAAGAAAGGCTATGGCAATTTCACTGACAAAAGCAACGAGGAAGAATGCAATTGCGTTAGCAAAACCTTGGGGAATACTAAAAAAGGCGACAATCCACGAACTTACTGTTTGATAAAAAAGCAATCCGAAGAAAAACGATAAGATAAAACTGATCAAATCAAGTCCAGCAAATCCCAGCCCTAAGAGATATCCTTCGTATGAATAAAAAAGAATAACTCCGATGATGACTAGATCAAGCAGATTTATACCATAGTGCTTCACAGCCATAAAGGCGATGATGTGAGTTAATAAGTCGTTAAGAGAAAAAAATGCTTGCATAGTGGGCCTTACTATTATAATAAAATGCGTAAGTTATTTGTCAGCTTTTATTGAAGGATGGTATGATGAGAAGATGCCGAAAGTAATCAAGGTAAAAAAAGACGTGCCTAAACGCCGTCGTTTTCTCAGCCGTAAACTCTTACTCATTTTCATTCCCCTCATTCTTATTGCAGGACTCTTTTATTATTTTATTCTGCATGATCTTCCCTCTCCAACGCAGCTGAGTAAAGCCTCACTCGCTCAATCGACGAAGATTTATGATCGTAACAACAAGCTTCTCTACACTGTTTATGCCGATAAGAATCAATCGTTTACTCCTTTAGCTATAATTCCACTCAACCTGCAACATGCGACAATTGCGATTGAGGATCGCGAGTTTTATCATCATGGAGCAATCGATGTTCGCGGCATACTCCGCGCTGCCTATGCTACCCTCTTTAAAAAAGAACTCCAAGGTGGCTCGACCTTAACCCAGCAGTTAGTCAAGACCAGCTTGCTAACTCCTGAGAGAACACTGCAGCGCAAAGTAAAAGAGCTGCTCGAATCAATCGCAACCGAGGTAATTTATCCCAAAAATAAAATTTTAGAAATGTATCTGAACCAGGTTCCTTATGGTGGAACTGCGTATGGTGTTGAGGCAGCATCCCAAACGTATTTTGGTAAAAGCGTCGGCCAGCTGACACTTGCAGAATCCGCACTTCTGGCTGGTTTGCCTGAATCCCCTACGACGTTCTCTCCTTTTGGCTCACATCCAGAACTCGCCAAACAGCGTCAGCTCCAGGTCTTAAATGCGATGTATGAGGAGAAGTATATTTCCCAAAAGCAGTTGGAGCAGGCAAAAAAAGAACCTCTTAACTATAAAACAATCAGTAATCCGATCCTTGCACCTCATTTTGTTCTGTACGTTAAAGACTTATTAGTTAAAAAATATGGCTCCAAGACTGTCGAGCAAGGCGGTCTGACAGTTAAGACGAGTCTTGATCTCGATCTACAAACCTTCGCCCAAGACGCAGTCGCAACTGAAGTGGCAGAGCTTAAGAATTATCACGTCGGTAATGGCGCCGCGCTCATTACTAATCCAGGCACTGGCGAAATCTTAGCTATGGTTGGCAGTAAAGATTACTTTGATACTGAGGCAGATGGGAATGTCAATGTCACACTCGCTCACCGTCAGCCTGGATCATCGATAAAGCCTATCAATTACGCGGTCGGACTTATTAAAGGCTATACCGCTGCCACTCCTTTTATTGACCAGGCAGTCTGTTTCCCCAATCCTGGAGGTGCGCCTTACTGTCCAAAAAATTATGATGGGAAATTCCATGGCGTAATCCAGATGCGTCAAGCTCTTGGCAATTCGATTAATACGTCAGCTGTCCAGATGCTCAAACTCAATGGGATTGATGCGATGATCGCAACAGCCGCAGCCATGGGTATCACTGATTATCAAAAAGACCCAAGCCGCTATGGCCTCTCACTGACGCTTGGCGGCGGCGAGGTAACCATGCTTGAAATGGCAACGGCCTATGGAGTTTTTGCTAATGGCGGCTATAGAATTGATCTCCACCCAATCTTAAAAGTAAGCGACAGTCATGGCCGAGTCTTAGAACAATACACTCCTCCGACCAGTCCTATTTTTGGCAAGCGCGTTTTGCCATCAGGTGTTGCCTTCATCATCTCGAACATCCTAGCTGACAACAACGCCCGACTCCTTGAGTTCGGGCCTAATTCAGAACTACGCATCGGCAAAAGCCTACCTGTCTCGGTTAAAACAGGTACGACTAATGACTTTAGGGATAACTGGACGATCGGGTATACACCGTCGTATGTCGTAGCAACTTGGGTAGGTAATAACGATAACACGACGATGAGTAATATCGTCTCTGGTGTCACGGGAGCTGCGCCTATCTGGCATACCTTAATGACCCATGTCATAGACGACAAACCTGTCCCAACCCCTGTTAAGCCGAATAACGTAGTCGGTGTAAATATCTGTTCTACCTCAGGGCTTCTCCCACCATCCCCTGATAAAGGCAGTTGCCCAACCCGCTTTGAGTATTTCATTCAAGGAACCCAACCAAGGCGATCGGATAGTGGATTACAAAAAGTATTCATTGATAAGACAACCAATGATCTTGCTAAACCTGGACAAACCGAAAACGTAGAAGAACGCGACGAGGTCATTATCACTGATCCATTAAATAATCGGTTCTGTCTGACCTGTGCGCATCCGACCCCCACGCCTTGACAAGACAGAGCTAAAACCATAGTATTAAGGTGATGAAGTTGCTGCCTGTTCTTATATCTCTTTTTGTGTTTACCCCTTCTCTAGCTTTTGCACAGACTTCACCTCGCATGCAGCTCAAGCCAACGCTCCAAGCTCAACGCCAAGACGCTCGGCAAGATTTTAAGGATAAGCTCGCCCAAATAAAAGATGCCCGCAAACAAACACTCGTTAATAAGATCGATACCCGTATTGAGACGATTAATACTAATCGCACACAAGCGATGTCTAAATCATTAACCCAACTCTCAGCGATTCTTGATCGGGTTGTTAGTAAAAGCGCCACCCTCACCCCAGCTCCCACTATGGATAAGGTAACGCTTGCTAAAGAAAAACTTAGTGCCGCACAGACGGCTGTTACTGCCCAAGCAGCTAAGCAGTACGTCATCTCGATAACCAATGACTCAACACTCAAAACAGATGTCATGACTACTCTCACTACCTTTCGAACAGATATAACTGCGACGCATAAAACCGTTCTTGATGCCAAACAAGCAGTTATCGATGCTATCAAATCTCTTGAACCTGAAGAGAAAACCTCAACTACGCCCACTCCTGAGTCTACCGTAGCACCAACGCAAGGAGGAAATGAGTAATATGGAGCAACAAAACCCAAATCAACCAGTTCAGCCGACTGTTCAAACGCCACCTCCAACGCAACCACAGGTAGCACCCGCGCCTGAAGCTGCAGCCTCAGCACCTACTCCACCTTTAAATAAAGAAGCTAATCGTAAGTCACTTTTCCTTATTATCGGGATAATTATTCTAGTAGTAATTATGGTTGCTCTCAGTGCTCTGCTGCTTCTCCGCAATACGCAAACGACTCAGCCAACACCTAGCACCTCGACACAGCTTGCTCCATCCCCTACAACTGCAGTAACGCCATCAACCACGCAGTCGACGTCTGACCTCCAAGAAGCTTCCCAAGTTGATACGAATGATCCTGCCTCTGACCTCACATCTGTCCAACAGGACACAAACGGACTCTAGGACAAAATTCTCCTTTTCAAGACATAGGTAATTTTA